>NZ_JBQRUN010000018.1:0-65835 GCF_053485835.1 Thalassotalea fusca | reverse complement strand
ATGCGGTGGACTGTACTCTTATTAAAACCCTGCATGTGTCATCTGTTCAAATCTGACCAGGGGAGCCACATTTTAAGGCTGAGACTTGTTCTCGGCCTTTTTTCATTTCATAACCCGTGAAAAATGCGGTGGACTGTACTTTTATTAAAACCCTGCATGTGTCACCTGTTCAAATCAGACCAGGGGAGCCACATTTTAAGGCTGAGACTTGTTCTCGGCCTTTTTTCATTTCATAGCCCGTGAAAAATGCGGTGGACTGTACTCTTATTAAAACCCTGCACGAAGTTCACATAAAAAAATACCAACAAAATGTCGGTATTTTCATTCAATTTTAATCAATGATGAAATGATTATTTCATCATTGCATCTCTAGCGGCTTTGAACTCGGTACCTTCATACCAGTTTGGCCATGCAGATGAGTTAGCAAGTATGTAACCTGTTTCAAAGAACAATTGTAACTCCGCAATTAATCCTTTCCAGCCCCACTCTTCGCTATATTCATCACAAGCTTGGTGGTAACACTTAGCTACTTCCGCTTTTACACGCTTACCGATTGCAAGTTCTTCTTCATTTAACCATTGAGATCCGCCCCCTGCACTCAGAGCAGGCACACCTTTAATTGCTAAGCTAAAATGATCTGAGCGGTAGTAATAGCCACGCTCTGGCGTCAACTCAGGTGTTAACGTGCGGTTTTGGCGTTTAGCCGCTTTAGCTAAATATTTTTCCAATTCAGACTTACCATGGCCAACAACTGTCACGTCAGTTTTC
This sequence comes from Thalassotalea fusca, assembly GCF_053485835.1. Classification (NCBI taxonomy): domain Bacteria; kingdom Pseudomonadati; phylum Pseudomonadota; class Gammaproteobacteria; order Alteromonadales; family Colwelliaceae; genus Thalassotalea; species Thalassotalea fusca. The sequence continues at coordinate 65,067 of NZ_JBQRUN010000018.1, read as the reverse complement.
ATGCCAGTAATATCTAAGCTGTCCATATTAATTAAGCCAACAATCTTATCCAGTGGCATTGTTGGATTGTTCGCAAAATAACGTGAACCTAATCGTCCCTGCTCTTCTGCCGTAACTGCAATAAAGGTTACAGAACGCTTAGGCGCTTCAGATAATGCTTTATATGCTTTCGCAATTTGCATCAAGCCTGCGGTACCAGTGGCGTTGTCATGTGCACCGTTAAACACAACATTCTTGCCATCGATAACGCCCGTTCCTAAGTGATCCCAGTGCCCCATGTAAATCACATGCTCTTCTGGTTTCTCACTTCCGCGAATAGTCGCAAGAACATTGTCAGACTTTGATGACTCTACTTTGTTCTCAATTGAGATAGCCGCTTTTAGCTTCAATGGTTGCGCTTTAAAGCCTTTCTCTTTTGCCGCAGCTTTCGATTTTTCGAAGCTCATTCCAGCTTTAGAAAATAATTCTTGTGTTTTTTCGTGACTGATCCACATCTCAACATCGAGTACAGGTTCATTGCCCGCAGGAAGGTGATATTGAGCGCCCGTCCAACTGCTCTCAATAACATTCCAGCCATAGCTAGCAGGTGCTGTTTCGTGAACAATTATGGCACCTGCAGCACCTTGACGAGCAGCCTCTTCATACTTATATGTCCAACGGCCGTAGTAGGTCATCGTGTTGCCTTCAAAAATCGCCGGATCTTGTGTTGCAAATCCAGGATCGTTAACAAGCACTACAACCGTTTTCCCTTTTACATCTACATCAGCATAGTCGTTCCAGCCATACTCTGGTGCATTAATACCATAGCCAACGAAAACAAGTTCAGAATCGTTTAGCGAGATATTTGCATCCATTTTGCGGGAACTAGCGACAAAATTCTTTGGAAAGTCAAAAGCCATATCACTAATCTTCAATGTCGATGGCGTGCTAGTAATACTCACCATAGATACCGATTGCGTATAGCTTTTTCCGTTGCCTGGAGATAGGCCTAATGCTTTAAATTCATTAACCAACATACCTGTTGTTAACTTCTCCTGAGGGCTTGAAGGCTCACGACCCGCAAACTCATCAGAGGATAACGTTTTAATTTGCTGCTTAAGTTCAGCCAGATCGAAAGAATGATAAGCTTTATCAAAACTTTCATTGGCCATAGCTGTAGCGGAACTAAGTGCGAAGCACAATGCACCTAGCACTAATTTATTATTTTTCATGATATATGTGCGTCCTAGAATAGTAATTAAACCATTTTTCAATGATGTAAAATATCGCATGTAGACTACAGCTAAATGCGCGATACAGCTATAGCCAATATTAAATAAGCTAATAGTAGTGCGTTAATTATTCGATACATTTTGTCACGCAATTGACAAAAGTAGCAGCAACAATTAATGTGGCGGCAAATAATCCGTTGATCAAGGAAGCTTAATGAATTACCAATTTTCTATCTCATCAATTGCACTATTAATCTGTACAGTCGCAACTGGCAACGCTAATGAAATTAGTCTATCTAAACATATTGAAACCATTGTTCTACCAGAGCCAATCGAACGAGTGGCGCCCAAATATCCGATAAAAGCCGCGAGGGAATCTCGTGAAGGTTGGGCACGATACAGTTTCATCATTGAAAAAGATGGCAGCGTATCAAATGTGGTTGTAAATGAAACATCTGGCAGCAGTGATATGACCCGTGAAGGTTTGAGAGCCATAAAACGGTGGAAATATGAGCCTGCGATGAAAGATGGTAAACCAGTTCAACAGTGCAATAACACCGTACAAATGGATTTTAAAATGCACGGAAAGGGAGAAAAAGGTGTTTCCAGAAAATTTCGTTCACATTACCAGCGAGCAATGCAGGCTATGCAAGACAACCAACTTGATATAGCAAAAGAGCATCTTAGCAAGATAGAAAACCTCAAATACACCAATATAAGCGAACACAATTTTTATCAATTAGCTGCGCTTATGTTGGCAGAAAAGCAGCAAGATAAACACAAAGAACTCCATCACATAAATCAGATTTCGCTGAAAGGCGATTATCTTGATGATGAAATCAAACTTTCATTGTTACAGCGCAAATTTGCACTTGAACTAAACGCAAGTAAGCTAGCTAGTGCGTATAAGACCTACAATGCATTAGCTAAGAATCCGCTGGCAAAAAGTTATCTACCTGAATACGAAAAGATATTGAATGGCATTGAGGAACAGATTAGCCAAGGGAATGCAATATCCATTAAAGGCGATATACAAAAGAGTGACTTTTGGTCTCATACTTTGGTTGGCAATCAATTCTCGCTTAATGATATCGAAGGACATTTAACAAAACTTGATATTCGTTGCAAAAACAAACGCCACCTATATACAATCGAAGAAAACAATACTTGGACGCTCCCCAATGGTTGGTCGAATTGTCGTGTGCTGGTATTTGGCGAAGACAACGCTAAATTTACGCTAGTTGAAAAGCTTGCGAAGACCTAATCGTTAGGAATTTTGTGGAAAGTAATATCCGCCTCAAAAAATGAAGAAAGGCTGTATCCCTCAATAGATTCAGCCTCACGAGAAGTAACGCATAACCAATACCAAAGCTATTTATCAATAAGTTAAGATAAAAAACAAAATCAAATAATTCGCTTATGGTTAGAGGCGTTTACTCACAAAATCAACAAATCGTGTAAATTCTTTGCCGCTATTTTCATCTTTAAAAGTCAACCACATTCGCCACGTCATGGTAGGCTGGCTACAAGCACCTAACAATAATCGGGCAATATATTCATTAGCATTTTGTTCAAAAATTAGCGGAACCTTGCCCATATACATATCTTTTCCTTCTAAGTACCCAGATACAGAAACAGTAATAGATTCATTTGAACGCAATATAAGATTGAATGACGTTTCAGCTACAATTTCAGCATGATCAAACAATATAGCAAACTCACCTAAATCGGTAGAAATATGGCATGTAGATTGGCCAGAAATGCATAGTGGCGTGTCTAGTTTCACTGGTAAATCTGAGCCTTGAGTGCAGCCACTCATGAGGGATATAAAACTAACTAAAATTGTTAATATTTTGTACATTAATCCTGTCTACTTTCAGCTGCTAACGTAATAAAACACAAGTTATGGTGTCTTTTTGAGCAGTTACTCAACTTTTTTTGATTTAAAACAAATTTTACCAGATTCGCTAATGACTTTTTACCACCAAATGACTATTATTCGCGCGTATTTAAAACCACATAGGTAATTGTGTGTTTTTTAGACTATAAATAGTACTAATTTAACAAATACATCATTTGATTAATAATTATAACTGCGGAAACCATAACATGACTCAAGATAATACGTCAGCAGTTGACTACAACTTCGATGTTGTACGTCAGTTTACTGTAATGACAGTAATATGGGGAATTGTAGGTACACTCGTTGGTGTCATTATTGCCGCCCAACTAATTTGGCCAGCACTAAACTTTGAAACGCCATGGTTTACTTATTCCCGTCTTCGTCCTCTTCACACCAATGCTGTTATCTTTGCCTTTGGCACTAGCGCATTGTTTGCTTCATCTTACTATGTTGTACAGCGTACCTGTAAAACAACATTGTTTGGTGGCAGTTTAGCAAGTTTCACTTTCTGGGGCTGGCAAGCTGTAATCGTTCTAGCTGCGATCACTCTGCCTATGGGTTACACCTCAAGTAAAGAATATGCTGAACTTGAATGGCCGATTGATATCTTGATTGCGGTTGTTTGGATCAGTTATGCAATTGTGTTTTTCGGCACAATTATCAAGCGTAAAACTTCACACATATATGTAGCTAACTGGTTCTTCGGTGGTTTCATAATTACGGTTGCAGTTTTACACATTGGTAATAGTATGGTTATCCCAGTATCAATGATGAAATCTTACTCGATTTATTCGGGTGCTATAGATGCAATGATGCAATGGTGGTATGGTCACAATGCCGTAGGTTTCTTACTTACTGCTGGTTTCCTAGGTATGATGTACTATTTCGTACCTAAACAGGCTGAACGCCCGGTTTATTCTTATCGTTTATCAATTGTTCACTTCTGGGCACTTGTTTCATTATACATTTGGGCAGGTCCGCACCACTTACACTACACAGCGCTACCTGACTGGGCACAATCAGTCGGTATGGTTATGTCAATCGTACTATTCCTACCTTCATGGGGTGGTATGATTAACGGTATCATGACTTTATCAGGTGCTTGGCATAAGCTACGTCATGACCCTATTCTTCGTTTCTTAATTGTTTCTCTGTCATTCTACGGCATGTCGACTTTCGAAGGCCCGATGATGGCAATCAAATCAGTGAATGCGTTGTCTCACTACACTGATTGGACTATTGGTCACGTGCATTCAGGTGCGTTAGGTTGGGTTGCTATGGTTTCAATTGGTGCGGTATATCACTTAATCCCTAATTTATTCAATCAAGGCCGTATGTATAGTATTAAACTGATAAACATTCACTTCTGGATGCACACAGCGGGTATTGTTTTATACATAGTTGCCATGTGGATTTCAGGCGTAATGCAAGGTTTGATGTGGCGTGCAGTAAATACTGACGGTACGTTGACGTATAGCTTTGTTGAGAGTTTAACTGCGTCATACCCATTCTACTTCATGCGTTTCTTAGGTGGTTGTTTAGTTGTCGCTGGCATGGTGCTTATGGCATACAACATGTTCAAAACAATCGCAGCTGAAGACGGTAGTTTAAAGCGCGTTGAAGCGGCATAAGGAGCACAACATGATTAATAAACATGAAAAAGTTGAAAAGAGTGTTGGCATGTTTTTCCTTTTTACTATCATTGCTATCAGCATTGGTGGTTTAGTTGAAATTACGCCATTGTTCTTCCAAAAAGAAACGACGCAACCAGTTGAAAACTTACGTCCATATACTGCACTTGAATTAGAAGGCCGCGATATTTACATTCGCGAAAGCTGTAACGTATGTCATAGCCAGATGATTCGCCCTTTCCGAGCAGAAACAGAACGTTACGGTCACTACTCAGTTGCAGGTGAACATGTATGGGAACACCCGTTTTTATGGGGTTCAAAACGTACAGGTCCTGATTTAGCGCGTGTTGGTGGACGTTACAGCGATGATTGGCACCGTGCACATTTAATTGACCCACGTTCAGTCGTACCTGAGTCAAACATGCCTTCGTTCAAATGGTTAGAAACAAATGTTTTAGACGGCGAGTTAACCGCTAAAAAGTTAGAAACGTTTAATTTCTTAACAAGAAATAGAAGCCATAAAGATGAGCAAGGTAATCCTATTCCTCTTTATTCGGCCGAAGATATCGCTAAGGCAAAAGCAGCTGTTAAGGGTAAAACCGAAATGGACGCTATTATTGCTTATTTGCAATCTTTGGGCCACGCACTGAAGTAATTAACTATGGATTACGGAACGCTTAGAGGCTTAATCGCCTTATTAATTTTGGCACTATTCATCATTATTGTGATTTGGTCATACAGCAAAAAGCGTAAAGCAGATTTCGACGAAGCTGCTAACTCTATTTTTGACGAAGATCGCAAGGAAGAAATTAACAAACAGGAGACTAAAAATGTCTAGCTTCTGGAGTATTTGGATAACGGTTCTTACTTTAGGAACACTAGTAGGTTGTTACTTATTATTGCGCTGGTGTTTGAAGAACTTTGCGGGCGTTGAAGAAGGTGAATCCATGGGTCACACCTTCGACGGAATTGAAGAATTAAACAACCCACTCCCTAAGTGGTGGAGTACGTTCTTCTTAGTTACGATTATTTGGGGTTTTGGTTACCTACTTTTTTACCCAGGTTTAGGCAACTGGGCAGGCCTATTTGGCTGGAAGAGTTCAAACCAGGGCATCACAAGTATTGAAGAATCAAAAGCGTTAGCGGCTCACGCCAAAGAAAACGACTTACTTGTTCAATATGACCGTGAAGTTGCTGCTGCAGATAAACGTTATGGCCCTATCTTTGACGCATTCGCTAAGCGAGAAATCAAAGACCTAGCAACTGCTGGCGACGAAGAAGCAGTAAATGCACGTAAAGTAGGCCAACGTCTATTTTTGCAAAACTGTGCACAATGTCATGGTTCTGATGCTCGTGGTACAACAGGCTTCCCTAACCTTGCTGATAAAGATTGGCTATATGGTGGTGAGCCAGAAACTATCAAGCACAGCATTATGCATGGCCGTAAGGCACAAGGCATGATCGCCTGGGAAACAATGCTGGGCGGTGATCAAGGTGTTAAAGACGTTGCTGCGTATGTATTGAGCTTGAGTGGTCGCCAATCAGAGACTGGCTCAGCTGAAGCAGGCAAAGAGAAATTTGCAATGTGTGCAGCATGTCACGGTGATCAAGGCCAAGGTAGCTTAGCACTAGGTCTAACATTAGGTGCTCCTAACCTTTCGGATGACACTTGGTTGTATGGCGCTTCTCCACGTGCCATTGAAGAGTCAATTCGCTATGGTCGCGCGGGTGTTATGCCTGCATGGAAAGACATTTTAGGTGAGAAGAAAGTACACGTTATTAGCGCATACGTTTACAGCCTTTCGCAAAAATAATCGATTATTTAATTGATGGTATTTAAAAAGCCCTGCTGTGTTATCACAGCAGGGCTTTTTGTTTGATCTAGCCTAAATTTTGCTGCTTTTTTAATGGTGCAATTACGGCAAAAAACATATAATACGCCCACAATTTTAGACAAAAATTTTTCATAATGAATACTCCTTGGTACAAAGAGCCTTGGGCATGGCTTGTTTTCTTTTTGCCCTTCTCTGCCGTTGTTGCTGGCATTGCGACCTATATTATCGCGAACCATGAACCCGATAGCTTAGTGATTGGCGAATATTACAAGGAAGGTAAAGCAATCAATATGAAATTAGCCAAAGTGAAATTGGCGCAAAAACTAGGCATGAAGTTTCAGTTAAAATACATCGATAATACGCTAACCATCGTACCAACAGGTATCGAGAAAACCTTTCCAGTATTAAACGTGAAATTCTTTCACCCGACGTTAGCAGACAAAGACTTTCAATTGTCTTTAACACAAGATGGCAACGGTGTATTTCGTCACACGTTAGATCAAGAAGTTGCTGGCCGTTGGCACGTGACTATTTACCCTTTTGATAACCAGTGGGAAATTCAAAACAAGATAACGTTGCCTCAATCAGAATTTATTAATATTATCCCAAATCCTACTGAAGCAAACTAATGCCAACAGCCTGTTTTCATTGTGGTGAACCCGTACCCAATGGTGTTCACCTTACTTCTAATATTGAATCTATTGACCAGCCAATGTGTTGTATTGGCTGCCAGATGGTCGCCGATACCATCGTAGAAAATGGTCTAACGCACTACTATCGATTTCGCACTGAAAAAGCACCGAAAGGTGAGCAATTAATCCCTGAAGAATTGCAAAAGAAGAAACTACTCGACGAAGCGTGTCTGCAAGATGAGTTTGCCTATCAAACTGAAGAGTATAAAGAAACTATTCTAACTGTAGAAGGTATTAGTTGCGCGGCATGTGCGTGGTTAATTGAAATGCAGTTGAACAAGCTTACTGGGTTAGTTTCAATTACCGTCAATGCAACGACCCAGCGCGCTACAGTGCGTTGGTTAGAGCATGAAATACAGCTCAGCGATATCTTAATCGCCATCGAAAAAGTTGGCTACAAAGCACTGCCGTTCAAAGCCAGTGCGGTAGAAGAAGCAAATAAAGCACAAAGTAAGACCTTTATAAAGCGCCTTGGCATCTCAGGTATTCTGATGATGCAAGTAATGATGATTGCGGTAGGGCTATATTTTGGGGCGTTCACTTACATGTCGGAAAACATTGAGCTCTACCTTCGTTGGACTAGCCTAATGTTAACCACACCGATTATTTTTTACGGCGCCTTCCCCTTTTATGCTGGTGCTTATTCAGCATTAAGAGCTAAACGTTTATCGATGGACGTCCCCGTATCAATTGCCATACTGTTAGCCTTTTTCGCGAGTACTTGGGCGACAATTTCGGCCCAAGGCGAAGTCTATTTTGAATCAATCTCCATGTTCACTTTCTTATTACTTATAGGCAAGTTTTTGGAGTTTCGTGCCCGCTCTAGAGCATCTGAAGTTTCTGCAAACCTGCTAAAATTAATGCCTATGACTGCCACTAAAGTCGACGCAAACGAAGAAGTTTTTATTCCGGCTAAAAAACTCAAAGCAGGCGACAGTGTGATTATTAAGCCTGGAGAACTAATCCCCGCTGATGGCTCGATCGTTAACGGAAAAAGCCAAATTAATGAGTCAATGCTCTCAGGTGAACAATTACCCGTAACAAAAGGCATGGGTGATCTAGTATTTGCCGGTACAATTAACGGTGATGGCAACCTGATTGTTCGGGTGAAGCACGACAGCCAACATTCGTTTCTTAGTCAACTAATTAGACTAAGCGAATCAACGCAGGCACATAAGCCCAAATTAGCGCGGTTATCAGATAAAATTGCACAATCATTCGTCGCTATTATTCTACTAACGTCTATTGCTACGGCCCTATATTGGCAGCAACATTTACCTGAAGAAGCATTTTGGATAACACTTTCTGTATTGGTTGCAACATGCCCATGTGCCCTCTCGCTAGCAACTCCTACTGCCCTTACCTGTGCTACAACGCGCCTTAACCGTGATGGCATCATGATCAAATCAGGCCATGTGATGGAAACTATTCCAAAGTTAGACTGTTTCGCTTTTGATAAAACCGGTACGTTGACCTCAGGCAGCTTTGAAATTACCAATGTAACAATAATCGACGCAGGCTTCACAAAGGAGCAATTACTTGCGTATGCAGCTGCATTGGAGAGTCATTCAGAACACCCCATAGCTAAAGCATTTGCGAAACACCGTGATTTTGCATATAAGGCCAGCAATGTTCAAGTTGAAGCTGGAAAAGGGGTTACAGGTACCGTCAGTGGTGACAATGTAGCGATTGGTAAACCAACTTGGTTGTTGACCGAAAATGATATGCAGTCGTTTCAGGATGCTAACTGTATTTTGGTAATTAACAATAGGGTTTGCGCTGCGTTGTATTTAACAGACGAAGTACGCGAAGACGCACCTGCATTAATCGGTGCGCTATCTCGTGAAAATATTCGCACACTTATGGTATCAGGTGATCATTTTAAGGGTTGTGAAAAAGTGCAATCAGTCTTGAATATGGACGCAATTTATAGTGACAAAACAGCGCAAGACAAAATGACGCTTATCAAGAAAGAGCAAGATAATTATACCGTAGCGATGATAGGCGATGGTGTTAACGACACACCTGTATTTGGTGCCGCCCATGTTTCGATTGCTATGGGCAGTGGTACTGACGTCGCTAAAAGTGGTGCTGATGTTATTTTGCTCAACAATAAATTGAGTGCTATTAATACCTTACGAAACGTAGCAACACGTACAAAAAAAATAATTGTACAAAACTACTTATGGGCATTTGGCTATAATGCCATTGTATTGCCACTTGCTGTTAGCGGTTATATTACACCGTACATGGCAGTAATAGGCATGTCATTAAGTTCAATCTTAGTTGTTACCAACTCATTAAGGTTACTAAAGAAATGAGCATAATTTATATATTAATCCCAATCGCGGTATTGCTCACGGCTATCGGCATCTATTTGTTTTTTTGGGCAGTGAAATCTGACCAATTTGATGACCTTGAAAAGCAAGGTCTTAGTATTCTATTCGAAGACGACGAAAGCAATAAAAAGCCTATTAACAGTGTTGAAAATAACAAGGAAGAAGTCGATAAAAAATGAGCATTGATTGGCTGTCGGCATTTATTATTGGTTTAGTAGGTTCAGGTCACTGCATTGGCATGTGTGGTGGCATTTCAACTATGTTAACCAGCTCAGTTAAAAAAACACCCGATAGCGCACAGTCGTTCACACTAAGCTTCGGCTATCACTTGGGCAGAATCTCGTCTTATAGTTTTATTGGCGCGATTGCTGGATTAACCGGTTCACTGTCGGTTAAACAGCTCGGCTTGCCAATAATCACGCTACAAGTTATTGCTGGTATATTCTTAGTATTGCTAGGGTTTTACATTGGCCAGTGGTACATGGGCCTAACTAAAGTTGAAGCTTTAGGTAAACGTTGGTGGCGTTACTTGTCGCCTATGAGTCAAAAGCTAATCCCCGTTGATTCGTTTAAGAAATCACTTGGCCTAGGCGCTTTATGGGGCTGGTTACCCTGCGGCTTGGTCTATTCTACCTTAACCTGGTCAATTGCCAGTGGCAGTGCATTTAATGGTGCATTGATCATGTGCTTTTTCGGCTTAGGAACAATACCTGCACTTTTAACTGTTTCATTTGGCATCATTAATTTGAAGTCCTTGTTATCTAGCAAAATTTTTCGACAATGTATGGCGACAATACTCATCATTTATGGAATAATGACGCTAAATACTGCCTTGGGTATATTTCATTAAAAAACCCATGGTTTTAAAGCCAAATAAGGGATCTTATGCAAAAGCATCCATGTTCTGGTCAATCACATATTAATTGCCAAAGTTGTAGTATTAGTGAACTTTGTATCCCCTACTCGCTTAATGAAGACGAGTTAAACCGCCTTGACCAAATAATTGATCGGAAAAAACCGATTCATAAAGGTGAACAAATATTTCAAGATGGTGAACAAATGCGGTCATTGTACGCTATTCGTTCCGGCACCTTTAAAACTTATACTGTCGATGAGCACGGTGAAGAGCAGATTACAGGATTTCATCTGGCTGGTGATTTACTAGGTTTCGATGCTATTGCAAACGCGAAACACCCGAGCTTTGCTAAAGCACTTGAAACATCTATGGTGTGTGAAATTCCATTTGATACATTAGACTCATTATCAAATGCCATGCCGCAACTTAAGAAACAGATAATGCGCTTAATGAGCAATGAAATCCGCTCTGATCAGGAAATGCTCACTTTGCTCAATAGAAAGAATGCAGAGCAACGCCTAGCAACATTTCTAGCTACGCTTAGCCGTCGTTATCATGAGCGAGGGTTTTCAGCCTCAGAGTTTCGCTTATCTATGACACGTTCAGATATAGGTAATTATATTGGTCTAACGGTTGAAACCATCAGCCGATTACTTAACCGCTTTCATAAAAATGGCTTGATCAATGTTGATGGCAAGCTCATTACGATTACCGATCACGAAAAACTTGCTGAGTGTGCCGCTATGTAAGCGGTACATTCTCACTCACTATAACCTTTCATTATTAAAACCTTGTTTCTTATTGGCTAATCGTTGATCTAGCGCAAATGATCTTGACATTAATTCTTGCATGATGACTATAATTATACCAAGTTGACTAAATGCTTAGTCAAATTGCCATAATACATATTTAGCTGTCATTAGGAGACGGTCATGGAGAAATATCAGAATATTCTTGTCGTTATTGATCCGACAACTGAAGATCAAAAGGCACTGAAAAGAGCAGTAGAACTCGCAAAATGTACTAATGCGAAAATTACGGCATATCTGTGTATCTATGATTTTTCCTATGAAATGACGACGATGTTATCGGCAGATGAACGTGATGCAATGATGAAGTCTGTTATTAATGATCGCCAACTTTGGTTATCGTCGTTAATAGAAGAGATTGCACATGACGGCCTCAATATAGAAAGCACGGTCGTTTGGCATAATCGCCCTTTTGAACCCATTCTTGAACAAGTCATTTATAATGGCTTCGATATTTTGATCAAAGGTACTCACCAACATGATAAGTTGAAATCGGTCATATTCACGCCTACCGATTGGCATTTATTGCGTAAATGTCCTTGCCCAGTACTACTGGTTAAAGATCACCAATGGCCAAAGAATGGCAATATCGTAGCTGCGGTTAATGTTGGTAGTGATGAAGAAGAACATCAGCAGTTAAATAATAAGATAGTTGAAGAAACACAAAACTTAGCAAAACTAATCGAAGCAAATGGTCATCTAGTCAATTCTTATCCCGGCACGCCTGTCAATATTGCCATAGAAATTCCAGAATTTAACGCGAATGAATACAACGATTCGATGAAAAACCACCATATTTCCGCGATGAAAGAACTTGCTGAGCAATTTGATTTTGATGTTGCCAATACGCATGTAGAAGAAGGCCTTCCTGAAGATGTCATAGAAAACGTCGCCAAGAAGCTTGACGCTGAACTGGTCATTCTCGGCACTGTTGGTCGAACTGGACTATCTGCAGCACTTATCGGCAATACAGCAGAACACGTCATCGATCGGCTTAACTGTGATTTGCTCGCATTAAAACCTGATAATTACATTTCACCAGCGGCGAAAAAATAACGAGTTATTTCCATCCAAGCTACTAAGCACTTTCAGTTTGCCTTAGTAGCTTTTTACTTTTAATACCATTTAGTACGAGAGTTACGTATAATACGCGCCGAAATAAATTCAGGTATTACTATGAGCGCTCAATCAACTCTTACATCCGAACAGTTACCATTAACGCCGACCGAAAAAGTCCAGTTGGCTAAATTAGAGAAAAGGCTCCGTCGTCACGTTGGCAAAGCGATAGCGCAGTACAACATGATAGAAGATGGTGACAAAATCATGGTATGTCTATCGGGTGGTAAAGACAGCTATGCATTACTGTCGATATTGATGATTTTAAAAGAATTAGCGCCCATAAATTTTGATTTAGTAGCCGTCAACCTGGACCAGAAGCAACCTGGATTTCCTGAACATGTGCTACCAGAATACTTAAACAAACTTGGCGTCGACTATAAAATTGTCGAAGAAGACACCTATGCTATTGTAAAAGAGAAAGTACCTGAGGGAAAAACAACCTGTAGTTTATGCTCTCGTCTTCGTCGTGCGATTTTATACAAAGCCGCAAATGAGCTAGGTGCAACCAAAATAGCGTTAGGCCACCATCGTGACGACATGATTGAAACTCTCATGTTAAACATGTTCTATGGCGGAAAAATGAAAGCCATGCCTGCGAAGCTCATGTCTGACAATGGTGAACACATTGTTATTCGTCCATTGGCATTCTGCAAAGAACCAGAATTAGTGCAATACGCAAAACTTAAACAATTTCCTATTATTCCTTGTAACTTGTGTGGTTCACAGCCGAATCTGCAACGACAAAACATAAAGCAATTGCTGCAAACATGGGATCGCGACTTCCCCGGTAGAATCGAATCAATGTTCACTGCAATGCAAAATGTAGTACCTTCACACCTTTGCGACAGTGAGTTATTTGATTTCAAAGCGATCACCAAAGATTCTGCTATTGTTGCTGGTGGGGATTTAGCATTTGATCAAGAATCGTTTAAGGAATCAAAGCCTGCGACACCTGTTACCGCATTTGACTCACTGGATATCGTCGAAATTAAATAGGGTTAATGCAAGTTCATTCCGTGCGTTTGAAACATCAAACGCACGCTCCACCTCTACTCGCTACAATCTCAACAGTTTATAGAATGTAAGTTCTGGTCTTTCAATTCATGCCAATTGGTAGATTTGTATATCAAAATACTTTAGTGTGATAATCATTCTCTCTTACAAAAGCTTAGCTTCGTGCTCAAATAAAACTGACGATTAATATGCTAAATACACTATTCAAACTAGAACAACACAATACCAACGTTAAGCAAGAAGCACTTGCTGGTATTACAACGTTTTTAACCATGGCGTACATTATTTTCGTAAATCCCGCCATTTTAAGCGATGCCGGTATGGAGCACGGTGCTGTATTTGTTGCTACGTGTATTGCCGCAGCAATCGGCTGTTTTGTTATGGGGTTTGTTGCCAATTACCCCATTGCATTGGCCCCAGGCATGGGATTAAACGCATTTTTCACCTATACAGTTGTCTTAGAAATGGGATATAGCTGGCAAGTCGGTCTTGGCGGTGTATTTATTTCAGGTCTAGTATTTATCTTACTCAGCCTGCTTAATATCAGAGAATGGATTATAAATAGTATCCCTCAATCGTTGAGATTTGGCATCGCAGCAGGCATTGGTCTTTTCTTGGCGTTTATCGCCTTAAAAAATGCAGGTATTGTCGTCGACAGCCCTGCTACGCTACTGACGATGGGAGACATTAGCGCCCTACCTGCATTGCTCGCGGCACTTGGGCTATTTATCATCGTTGGCCTAGTACGACGCAACATAAATGGCGCTGTGATGATATCGATCTTAGTCATCACAACCATAGGCTTGATCTTAGGTGACATTGAATACCAAGGAATTATTTCAGCGCCTCCGTCAGTGGAAGCGACCTTTATGCAACTCGACATCATGGGTGCGCTTGAAGTCGGTATGTTGAGTGTTATATTTGCGTTTCTTTTCGTCGATTTATTCGATACGTCGGGCACTTTGATAGCCGTTGCCCAACGCGGCAATCTACTCGATGAAAAAGGCACATTGCCTCGATTAGGAAAAGCGCTATTAGCAGATTCAACCGCAACTGTTGCAGGAAGCATGTTGGGGACGTCGACCACCACAAGCTATGTTGAAAGTACAGCGGGTGTAAGCGCAGGTGGAAGAACTGGGTTAACAGCGGTGGTCGTGGGCATATGCTTCTTATTGTGCTTATTTTTTTCACCGCTTGCAGGGATGGTGCCTGCTTATGCGACAGCAGGACCTCTATTTTATGTGGCGGTATTGATGCTTGCTGGTTTAGTAAATGTAAAATGGGACGATGTGCTTGAAGCAGTGCCTGTTGCTGTAATCTGTATTACCATGCCGCTCACATTCTCAATTGCTCACGGCATTGCGTTTGGCTTTATCAGCTACAGCGCAGTGCGAATTTTCAGCGGTGAATTTAATCAAATCAGTAAGAGCGTATTAGCTCTGTCGATACTGTTTATTATTAAATTTGCGTTTTTCGCTTAGCGCCAACACATAGATAGCTTTAATTAGACAGATATTTTTGATTCTGTCTAATCATAGCTGAAATTTCTAACACGTAATCTGTACCACGCTCTGAATAAGGTAATAAACCCGTTGCCAATACTTGTGGCGACAGAGGTAATTCCTGTTCGCGTAGTTGTGCTCGAATAGAGCGAAATACCATGTACGCATTATTGGTATTGATATTGTGTACATAGCGCTGAACAGCATGTTTCACAGAAGAATATGCAGCAACTTCATGCTTTGCACCTGTATCACGACCATTAGGCACCATGCCACACCCCTTTTTAAAGCACCACATACCAAAGAAATTTAATCCAATTCGGGCAAACCGTGATGTACCCCAAGCAGATTCATTCGCAGCCTGCACCAAAATTAATGCGGAAGGTATAATGTCAACACGTACTAACAGTTCGTCTATTTGCCGCATTTGTGAAAAACGTTTATTCACTTTGTACTTTTTCACCAACTCAGCCAACAGTTGCTCTTGTGGCTGTGATAGCGCTTGGTCAAGCGACGCTACCTCTTGTATTTCAAGTATTTGCTGTCGAAGTTGTCTAATCGCATTGTTTTCCGCAACCACAGCAGGTTTAAGAAATTCAAAAAAAGTGCGTTTTTTAGTTGGAATATCGCGAATCTTAGCAAAATTCGGCAATTTAACGTTATGTAGTGGCTTTTCTGGCACTGCTTTCTTGCTCGGCGTTGGTTTGTGCGCTGACGTTAGATCAGGTGGTAGGTTATCGTCCTGATAATAAAACGGCCACAGCAACGCAACTGCACACAAGGCAACCACCGCCATTCGAAGGATGTAAAATAGGTTTTTCATGACTAAGCTATCCTATGCAACGAAAACTAAGCAGCAAAATAATTGTCGTCGCCAGCATTTCCAGAACTACTAACGCTAAGTTGCATGCCATATATTTCGCGATATAAAATCCCCTTCACATTATAAAACCAAGGAGCTAGGTAGGTCATACCAAAAATAAATAGTGCGACACCAACAACAGCCATATCTAATCTAGAAAGAAAAACAATGGGTAAAGTTAAAAGGACAAATACACCTAACAATACGCCATATATAGAAAATAGCTTAAACCATTGAAATCTCGTAGTTTGAACGCTCAATGCAATTGCTTTAAGTGGTGACATACGCTTTTCAACCACTAAAGGCAGCACTAAAGACAGTGCGACGATTAAAAATATTCCGGGCACGACAAGTAAGTTAAGCCCTAAAGCAACAAGTGTTGACGTAAGTAGCGCCGTAATGGCCACCCAACTTCCTCTACGTAGGAATGCCATGACCAATCGAGGGTGAGTTTTTATGCCAACCGCATGAAAAATCCCCATCATCTCTACGCCCACTAAAAAAGGATAAACGACTAATGTCACAATAATATTTGTCAGCGCGCTTGCTTTTTGATCTTGCAGAACATTTTCGATGCCACCGAAATTCAAGGCAACTAAAAAGGTCGTAAACATACCCAATAATAAAACAAAAACCAATCCGATATTTATGGCTAATCTGGAAGCAAGTGTAAGTTTCCACCCTTCTCTTAAAACAGCAGCAACATCAATGTGGTAGTCGCCTTTTAACGCTGATTCAATGTTACCACCAATTTGCACAACAGCTGACTTTTCTTCTGACAATGTGAAAACCTCAATATAAAATAAATTAAGCAAAGCTTATTCAATACAATCTGCGCGCTATTATACCTAATGAAATTGCAGAATGTTACTAACCAAGATCTCTTTCCTGGGCGTTGCAATTATTAGCACCTGAAAAAATGCGCGCGCTTAGGATTTTATTCGTGCTAAAAACGCAACAAAAAAATCAGTGCCCTTCTTTCTCGCTAGGTCTATATTTCGTTCAGGTATCAGTTCAGGTGAAGGATACTGAGATAATGCACGCTCGATACTTTTTTCTCGCAGCAAGTGAATCATAGGAAATGGTGAGCGATTTGTGTAATTAGCTGGGTCATCAAATGCTTCTCCCTCAAAACAATAATCAGGATGAAAACTTGCTATTTGATATACGCCTTCAAGTGATAATTCTGCTAGCAAATCGTTAGCATAGTCAACTAAATCTAAGTAAGCTTCAAATCTTTTGAACCCATCACTATAGACGATAAGCGTTGTTTCTATTTCAGGATGATTAGTTAAATAATGACACTGTAGCGCAATCTCTTCTAATGCGTTTTTTATTTGACGCTGTGTAGACACACAATATTCAATGGTGTCATTGACCAGCTCCCTTTTAGCGAACGGGCAGAAATTAAGATCGACAATGATATCTTTCAACCAAGCTTGGGTTTGTTGTTTGGGTGTTAAAGGTTGCTGCATATACTACTTACTCTTATCCGCTTGAAGCTTCCACATATTATAATACTGACCCCGCTGTTGTATAAGCGATTCATGATTGCCCTGCTCTAAAATTTTTCCTTGATGCATTACGACAATTGTATCGGCATCTATGATTGTAGACAGTCGGTGAGCAACGACAATACTAGTATGCCCTGCCGAAATTTCGCGGATAGCTTCAAGAATGGCCTGCTCTGAATGACTATCTAACGATGAAGTGGCCTCATCAAATGCTAGTATCTTAGGTTGTTTAAGTATAGTACGAGCAATCGCTACTCGTTGCTTTTCACCTCCCGATAATTTTAGCCCACGCTCACCAACAACGGTTTGAGCTCTATCAGGAAGGTTTTCGATGAATTGAGCTAGATGCGCCATTTTGGCAGCATTGTTTATTTTAATGTCATTTGCGCTCGGATCACCATAGGAAATATTGTCATATAAGCTAGTATTGAACAGCACTGTATCTTGCGGCACAACGCCAATAGCTTTTCGTAGCGAATGTTGGCTCACCTCTTTGATATTTTGATCATCAATAAAAATACCTCCACTTTCGCAATCATAAAACCTAAATAGTAACTTAACCAAAGTGGACTTTCCTGAGCCACTTTCACCAACTATGGCAACCTTTTGGCCGGGCTCCACCGTTAAACTAAAGTCTTGTATGATGGGACGCTTTTGATGATAGGAAAACGAGACAGAGTCAAATACGATTCGTCCATTTGAAACAACGAGTTCTGGCGCATCAGGTATGTCGATTACCTTAGGTTGCCGACGAAGCAACTCGAACATATGCTCAATATTAGCAAGTGAACCCTTAATTTCTCGATAAACAAATCCTAGAAAGTTTAACGGCATGAATAGTTGCATCATAAATGCATTTATTAGGACAAAGTCGCCCAGCGTCATATGCTGTTGAGTGACTTGATGTGCAGCCATAGCGAGCATCGCAGTCATAGAGATGGCGATAATCGTCGCTTGCCCCCCATTTAAAGCAAAAAGTGACAATCGGTTCTGCGATTTAGCCTTCTCCCAATCCGCCAATTGCTGATCATAAGCTTTGGCTTCGTATGACTCATTTGTGAAATATTTGACTGTTTCATAATTAAGTAAGCTATCAATTGCACGGGTATTAGACGATGAATCGGCCTTATTCGCCGCTCTTACATAGCGAGTTCGCCATTCAGTAGCAAAAATAGAATATGCAATATAAGTGGCAATAGATACAGTCGTTGTTACGGCAAACCATACACCGTAATTGAACCACAAAATACCAATAACCATCACTATTTCTAATAATGTGGGGACTATATTGAAAACCATGAATCGCATTAAGAAACTAATACCAGACGTACCTCGATCAATATCCCGCGATAAGCCACCGGTTTGTCGCGAAAGATGAAAATCGAGATCTAAAGCATGCAGATGTTGAAATACTCTTAAGCCAATTCGTCGAATGGCTCTCTCGGTAACTCGGCCGAACAAGGTATCACGTAATTCAGCAAATAAAACAATTGAAAGGCGAACAACGCCATAAGTGACGATCAGCATTATCGGCACAACCAGAGGAGAGCTTTGTGTTTCTTTATCGAGATAGTCAACGATATCTTTCAACACAAAAGGTAAATACACACTCGCCAGTTTTGTCAGTATCAGACACAATATCGCGAATGAAATGCGAGATTTAAATTCAAATAGATAGGGGATCAAAGATTTGACAACACGCCAATTAAAAGACGTTGATTCATTGTCATTATATCGACTTGCGCGCACGTAGCCTCAACTCAATTCATTTATTATCAGATTGCATTATATCACTGATTTATTATTGAATTCTTTCACAAATGCAAATGTATTAACAAAATGAAGTGATATAAATCAAAATGCCACTATCACCTTCACAGTAATAGTGGCATTGCTTTTCTGAATAGCTTAGTTAGTTTGTTTCAGAAAGGACTAACTATTTAGAATAGAGATGCTAGTTAAACTCTAGATATCCTGCACCGGGTATTATGGTAAAAGTATTTTTTCTATAGTCGCTATCACCAACACACATGTTGACGACACCTTCAACAAATATACTACCGCCCGTTAAATTAGCGAAATCGCCACTGCCTTCCGTCACTTTAATCTCTTCAACCCCTGTTAATGGGACACCTTGACTACAAAAAAAGTCACCCGCTTCAGGAATTAATGTGTCATCGGCGGAATAAATCACCCCTGTACGAGACTTATTCACTAGAACGTGAGAAGCCTTGCCTGTTTGTAGGCTTACAGTGCCCGTAATGACACCACTGATTGTGATTCTTCGATGAGTAGTAGCTTTTTCTTCTAGTGAAAGCGCATGCCAATCTTCCTTCACTAATACGATACGATATCGGCCTTGTTGGCGTGGACTATCGCCTAACTCCATACGTGCCGTTTCGAATGTTTTAGCCCACCCCTTCTTGGTTACGTACTTGCCTCTGTATTGCTTTTCTATTTGTGCATTAACTGAGAAACTTACCAAAGTAAGCGCAAAAATTCCTATAACAATTTTGTAAATATTCAATGTTCAAATCTCCATTTCACCTTTATTATTATTAATGCAGCTCTCTGCCGCCCACGTATGTTACAACAAATTAGAAATGATAATGAAGATATTAATTGGAATAATTGACAAAATTACATTCACACTGGCATTTATTTGCGGTATTCAACTGCCCGCTTTTATGTATAGTTATGGGCACCACCTACGGGGACGTATAGCCGAAGCAAATGTAGAAATGCAAAATTTTCAAGCAATAGCCGATCTGCAATTTGAAGGTAATCTGGATCGCCTAATTCAACACTTCAGTAATAATAGCGACGTTGCGATTCAGCAAACGGGGCAACTGATGCTGAACTTAGTTGATAGAATCACGAGTTACCAAATTCAGTTAGACGCCTTAAGCCAAAATTCCTACCTCGATAATATCATTGGATTTATCCGATATTTCAACGCTGAAATTGCATCGCAAACCTGGCAGCAATATGTGCCGAGCATACCTTTGAATGTTGAAAGCTTAACAACAGGTATTGTTTGTGCAATCAGCATTTCAGTTTTACTTAATTTGTTCTTTTTCGTAACGAAAAAAGTTTCAATGAAATTTGCCCATAAATCAGCGGTAGATATTCAATAATTTAAACAAAAAAATCGCAAAGCGCGCCAGTGACGCTCTGCGATTTTCAAAGATATTTGTATGAACTTAAGCGCCACAATAATAAGACTAGCTAACGTAATGTAGAGCTAGCCTAATTATTTACACTAATTTCAATAAGGGCTAACCGTTGCCGTCTTCAACACGACTTTTCAGTTTTTGTCCCGGTCTGAAAGTAACTACCTTACGGGCAGAGATAGGAATATCTTCGCCCGTCTTTGGATTACGTCCCGGTCGTTCACTTTTTTGTCTTAAGTCAAAGTTACCGAAACCAGAAAGCTTAACCTGCTCTCCGTTTTCTAATGTTGAACGAATTTCTTCAAAAAATAATTCAACCATTTCTTTGGCGTCGCGTTTGCTCAAACCGACTTTTTCAAATAAATGTTCTGCTACTTCTGCTTTGGTTAGCGCCATGGGCTTAATCCCTCAGTGATGCATTTAGTTCATCTTTCAATGTATCGACCACGCGATTAACAACATCGTTAATGTCTTTCTCTTCAAGCGTTTTCTCTTGATCTTGTAAAATCATGGCAATTGCCAAACTCTTAAAGCCAGGTTCGATACCGTTACCTTGGTATACATCGAACAAGTTTAGATCAACTAAATAATTTCCGCCAACATTTTCAATGAGTTGTAGCACTTTTTTTGCATCAACGTCTTCTTCAACGATCACTGCAATGTCACGTCGATTCGCCGGGAAGCGTGATATTTCCTGAGCCTCAGGGATTTTTCGGCTACCAATTTTTTCTACAAGTAATTCAAATACTAACGTTCTACCATTTAGTCCTAATTTACGTTCAATCTCTGGATGAAGCGTACCAACGTAACCAACATACTCATCATTATGATAAATAGCGGCTGTTTGACCCGGATGCATGGCGTCAATTTCAGCTTTCGCAAAACGGAACGCTCCTGCATTGGACGTTGTTTCAAGTAACGCTTCAACATCACCTTTCATATCAAAGAAATCAAACGCAGCCTTTTCTAATGACCAGTGTTCTTTGTTACGCTGACCACTGATAACACCCGCAATCATTTGTTCCTGACGCACGCCATTTTCAGCACTCTCATCAGGAATGAAACGGAGACCCGTTTCAAATAATCGCACGCGCGTTTGTTGTCTGTTTTGATTATAGCTTAGTGATTGCAATAATCCTGTTAATAAACTGACACGCATTACCGACATCTCAGACGAAATTGGATGTGGCAACGTCATAAAGTCTGCATCAGGATGAAGTATGGTTTGCACTTTTGGGTCAACGAAGCTGTATGTAATAGCTTCTTGGTAATCTCTGCTAACCAATACGTTACGTAACGTGCTCAATGCTAAACTAGCTTCGCGATTAGGGCACATTTTCAATGATGCATGCGGTGAAACATTAGGAATGTTGTTGTAACCAAAAATACGCGCTACTTCTTCTACCAAATCTTCTTCAATGGCAATATCAAAACGATATGGCGGAACGCTTACTTGCCATTCACCTTGTTTCGCATCAACGTCAAATCCTAATCTCGTCAGAATTTCACTTACTTTCTCGTCAGCGATCACGTGACCAATACGACGATCTAATTTAGCACGGCGAAGTGTAACTGATTTAGATGCAGGAATGTTGTCTTCATTTACGGCTTCAACAATTGGACCAGCCTGGCCACCAACAATCTCTATCAACAGCTGCGTTGCACGCTCCATAGCCTGACGTTGTAATAACGGATCGACACCACGTTCATAACGGTGTGAGGCGTCAGTGTGTAATCCATATTGGCGTGCTTTACCCAAGATTGCCAGTGGAGCGAAAAACGCACTTTCTAAAAAGATATCTTTCGTTTCGCTGCCTACACCTGAATGCAAGCCACCAAAAATACCTGCCATTGCGAGTGCTTTATTGTCATCTGCAATAACAAGTGTCTTAGCATTCAAAGAGACTTCATTCTCATCAAGTAGGACTAGCTTTTCATCAGCTTTAGCTAAACGAACATCAATACCACCGTCTATTTTTGCAAGATCAAAGGCATGCATCGGATGACCAAGTTCTAACAATACATAGTTAGTAATATCAACGACAGGATCAATAGAGCGCACACCACAACGACGTAGCTTTTCTACCATCCATAAAGGCGTTTTTGCATTTACGTCAATATTTTTAATGACACGTCCTAAATAGCGAGGGCAAGCATCATCAGCACTTAATTTTATTGTAAGCTTGTCGTCAATTGAAGGCGCTACTGCCTCTACAACAGGTTCTGTAACTGACAAGCTATTAAGTACACCTACTTCTCTGGCTAAGCCCTTAATGCCTAGGCAATCGCCACGGTTAGCTGTTAGGTCAACGTCAATGGTAACGTCATCTAAATCGAGGTATTCACGGATATCAGTCCCAATAGGCGCATCTGCTGGTAATTCAATAATACCATCAGAACTTTCAGCTAAACCCAGCTCAGACTCAGAGCATAACATCCCGAAAGAAGGCTGGCCTCTCAGTTTTGCTTTCTTAATTTTGAAGTTACCAGGTAACACTGCACCTACGGTTGCAACAGCAACTTTTAACCCCAATCGGCAATTACTAGCACCACAAACAATGTCTAATAGCTCGTCTTCGCCAACATTAATTTTAGTCACTTGTAATTTATCAGCATCAGGATGTTGGCCACATTCAACGACTTCACCGACTTTAACGCCAGTGAACTCTCCTGCTACCGCGTCTACACCATCAACTTCAAGGCCCGCCATTGTAATTTGGTGCGCCAATTCTTCAGAGTTAATCGCTGGATTAACCCATTCACGTAACCATGATTCACTAAATTTCATTTTCTGGCATTCCTACTTAAACTGTTTCAAAAAGCGAAGATCATTCTCAAAGAATGCACGCAAATCATTTACGCCGTAACGCAACATTGTTAATCGTTCAACGCCCATACCGAACGCAAATCCAGAATATACTTCAGGATCTATTCCCACTGCTTTCAATACATTAGGATGAACCATGCCACAGCCTAGTACTTCTAACCATTTGCCGTTTTTCCCCATTACATCTACTTCTGCAGAAGGCTCAGTAAACGGGAAATATGATGGTCTAAATCGGATCTCTAAATCTTCTTCGAAAAAGTGGTGAAGAAAATCATGCAAAATCCCCTTCAAATGCGTAAAGCTTACGTCTTTATCAACCATTAATCCTTCAACCTGATGGAACATTGGCGTATGAGTTTGATCGTAATCGTTACGGTAAACTTTTCCTGGCGAGATGATACGTAATGGCGGCTTTTCAACTTCCATTGTGCGAATTTGAACACCAGACGTTTGCGTACGAAGTACCAACTTAGGGTTAAAATAAAACGTATCGTGATCTTGGCGAGCCGGATGATGCTCAGGAATATTTAACGCATCAAAATTGTGAAAATCATCTTCAACTTCAGGGCCTGATTTTACTTCAAAACCTAAGTCACCGAAAAAGCTTTCAATACGTTGAATGGTGCGAGTGACTGGATGCAAACCACCAACATCATTAGTTCTGCCCGGTAACGTTACATCGATTGACTCAGCCGCAAGTTTCTTACTGATGGCTTCTGCTCGCAAGAGTTCGCCACGTTCAGTTAGTAACTGCTGCACTTTTTGTTTCGCTTGATTAATTACCTGACCAGCTTTAGGTTTTTCTTCCTTTGGAAGCTTACTTAGGCCCTTCATTTGCTCTGTGAACAAGCCTTTTTTGCCTAAAAAATTGACGCGAACACTGTCTAGTTCAGCAAGGTCTTGTGCTGCTGAAATCGCTTGTTCGGCCTGAAGTATAATGTCATCTAAATTCATGTGTTCCTCGAAAGCTTAATGCTTTGGATAACCTCGGTTTATCGATTTCTACCTGTTGACTTTGCTTACTAGCATGCGTGTTCTGTCAGCTTATTAATAACTAACGTTCTTTGTATGTCTATGATAGTTCTTAACTGTATTCAGTCGAAAACACTCTTTTCATACTTAACGACTTAAAAGTAACCACAAAGCAATCAAATAAGAGAGCAACAAACCCTAAATTCTATTCATAAAAATGGTCAGACAGTTTACACAATAAGCCATCATAAATGTAGTGAAAATAAGGGATTTAATGAAATTATTTTAATTAAGATATTCTTTTAAGTACTCGCTAAGAAATTAGCAATTATATGGTCTATACAAGCAATTGCCATTGCCAACGACGACACAATTAGAAATCAATGAATAAGTGTCTACAATTAAAAAAGGGACTAAGTGAATCGCGTAATCTATTTATTACGTCTAATTAAAATTTTAGGGATGAATATGCACGTTTATACTGCGAGACAAGCCATTTTCAACCGTAGTCAAAACGTTGTCGCATATGAGTTGCTTTATCGCAACAGCATGGAAAACATGTTTCCAAATATAGACCCCCAAGAAGCAACGTCAAAAATGATAATGCAAACCCATCTAAATCAAGGGATTAAGCCTATCACCGGTGGCAAACCTGCACTTATTAATTTCTCTGAACGCGCCTTGCTAGACGGTTTACCGCTAGTACTGCCTCACGACCAAGTCATTATCGAAATTTTAGAAAATGTTTCACCTAGCGATGAGGTATTTGAGGCCTGCCGCCAACTGTTTCATCAAGGATACCGGCTCGCCTTAGATGATTTCGTCTATGAACCTGGATGGTTGCGATTTTTTAACATCATTAAATTAATAAAATTCGATATTGTTGAAACGCCCCTTGCCAACATTGGTTCATTGGTTGAGCAAATTAAGCTCAAGAAAAATATCAAATTACTTGCAGAGAAAATTGAAACCAAAGAAGAGTTCGTTGAAGCGAAAGTTATGGGCTTTGATTATTTTCAAGGCTACTACTTTTGCCAACCCGAGATGGGCAAAACAAAAGACTTCGATAATAACAATCCATTGCTATTGAACTTACTACAAGAAAGTTTACGCACGCCGTTTGATATCACAAGAATTTCGGCATGTTTTGAGAAAGATCCAGGGTTAAGTTTTAAATTACTGAGGTTCGTGAACTCGGGTGTACTCCCCATAAAGCAAGAAATTCACTCCATAAAAAACGCGGTAGTCTATATTGGTGAGGAACAACTTAGAAAGCTAATATTATTATTAACTTCCGACGTTATGTTAACTAACAAACCCAAGGAGCTCAGCAGAGTGGCGACAATGAGAGCCCGTTTTTGTGAGCTCATTGCCAAGCACTACATACCAACCCATAGTGATGATGCATTTATTGTTGGGTTATTTTCGTTGTTAGACGCTATGTTAGATCAGCCATTGGAAAACATACTCATATCGTTGCCCTTAGCTAAAGAAGTAACCGACGCGCTATTAACAGATGCGCCCTCCCCACTAAAATACACCTTAAAAACCGTGATAGATTTTGATAAAGGTTTTTGGCACGAAACTGTACATAACGCGGAAATCGTCAGATGTTCTATCGAAGAGTTACAATGTTTTTATGCTGAAGCAATAGAATGGTCAACCAAAATATAAAGCGACAATTCTTCAAAATAAATGAAAAGAAGTTTATGGAACGAGCTAAAACTAAATATAAACATCCAGCCGTTACTAATTTGTACAGCTGGATGTAGTTAATAATAATTAGTCTATTAACTGATACTGATTTCTGAGAACTTGGATAATCTCAGCTTTAGGATTATCACTAATAAGAATTTTCTCACCTGTAATTTTTTCTGCAATGCCAACGTAGGTTTTAGAAACAGCCATCAATACCTCTGTAGGTAACGCATTGTCACGGGCAAGTGCTTCACGCTCTTCCATACGATCCTTATTTAACAAAATATCCGGATCAGGGAAATGATTTAGCAGTAATTGTCTGAAGCCTTCTTTAGAATTCTCCACCACTTTGCCTGCACGATATTCTTCACCGTCCCAGATTCTTGATGAATCAGGCGTTCCTACTTCATCCATATATATTAATTTGTCGTTACCGTTGATATCCTTGACGTAACCAAATTCAAATTTAGTATCAATGAACAATTGATCGATCTTTGCTAACGCGTCAGAAATGACAGCAAAGCCCTCTTTTAACAATCGTTCATACAAACTGATATCTTCTGCTTGCTTAAAGTTAAACGCAGTATAGTTTTCTTCAATATTTGCACGCGTAATGTTTACGTCATCTGCTTCAGGTACGCCAGGTATCCCTTTTAATATCCCTTTTGTGGAAGGCGTCATCAGTAATTCAGGTAACTTGCTATCTTTAGTCAGGCCATCAGCTAGTTTTATGCCACAAAACTCACGCTCACCTTTTTCGTACGCACGCCACATCGATCCAGTGATATATTGTCGACATATCGCTTCGATTTTAACTGGCGTCGCTTTTTGTACAATCCATACAAACGGGTGAGGAATATCAAGAATATGACTGTCTGCTAAACCTTGCTCTTTAAATAGCTTGAACCAATGATTAGAAATAGCATTGAGTGCAGCACCTTTACCAGGCACACCTTTCATTCCATCTTCGCCATGCCATATGCAGTCAAACGCAGATATACGATCGCTGATCACCATAATCGCCAATGGTGTATTAGACGGCACAGGGTAATTTTTCTCTTTGATTAGTCGCTGACTATCTTCTTCTGTTAACCAATAAACTGAGCGCACTTTACCACTATGCACTGGTAGGTTTGTTCTAATGGGCAAATCGTCATTCACAGCAAGTACGTTGTCTGCAAGGCTCATGGTATTTCCTACTTTTAAAATTTGCATAAATTAACTTTGCTAATCATATGGTGAACATTACGTTTAGCAAAAATAACTATTTACAAAAGCGCTAGTTAAAATATTGACCATAAAGTCAATTTTTCAACTCACCTAAATAAGAAAAGGACGCCAAAGCGTCCTTTTCTTAAATATTCAACTCTCTAATTAAGCTAAAGAAGCTTGCGCTTTTTCAACTAATACAGAGAAAGCTGCTTTATCGTATACTGCGATGTCAGCTAGGATCTTACGATCGATTTCAATAGAAGCCTTTTTAAGACCATTAATGAAACGGCTGTAAGATAAACCATTTTGACGAGCTGCCGCGTTAATACGAGCAATCCAAAGTTGACGGAATTGACGCTTACGTTGACGACGGTCACGATATGCGTATTGGCCAGCTTTAGTTACAGCTTGGAAAGCAACGCGATATACGCGACTA
Source organism: Thalassotalea fusca (assembly GCF_053485835.1). NCBI lineage: Bacteria > Pseudomonadati > Pseudomonadota > Gammaproteobacteria > Alteromonadales > Colwelliaceae > Thalassotalea > Thalassotalea fusca. Next base: position 37,462 of record NZ_JBQRUN010000018.1, on the reverse strand, counting down.
CGAGCACCGTAGTAACCTTTCGCTTGCTTAAGAACTTTTTTATGACGTGCGCGTGCTACAACACCGCGTTTTACTCTTGCCATCTTGCTTATCTCCTCTTAATTAAGCGTTGCGTAGTAAACGATCTACTGATTTAACATCAGCAGCAGCGACCATGCTTTTAGCACGTAAATGACGCTTAACTTTCGTACGACGCTTAGTCAAGATGTGACGAAGACCAGCTTGCTTGCATTTGTAACCGCCTGACGCAGTCTTTTTAAAGCGCTTTGCAGCACCTTTGTTTGTTTTCATTTTAGGCATGAAAATAACTCCGCATTTATACTTTAACTAAATAAAGTATTTGCTTTCAAATATAGTAACCTAGGCGAAAACTCCATCAATATTCTGACAGGTTTTACTTTCAAGCCTAAAATTACCGGCTAAACAACGATAATGGTGAGCCAAAGTAAACTTTGACTACTTGCAAGACCAAAATACCGTCTTATTTTCTAGGTGCGAGTACCATCACCATTTGACGCCCTTCCGCTTTTCGAGGGAAAGACTCAACTAAAGCAAGTTCTTCTAAATCACCTTTAACGCGATTCAAAAGTTCAATGCCTAAGTCTTGGTGGGCCATTTCGCGACCACGGAAGCGTAAAGTAACTTTAACTTTATCGCCACCTTCTAGAAAGCGCTTCAGGTTGCGTAGTTTTACCTGATAGTCGCCTTCATCAGTACCAGGACGGAATTTTATTTCCTTAACCTGAATCTGTTTCTGCTTTTTGCGTTGTTCTTTTTGTTGTTTGCTTTTTTCGTAAAGGAACTTACCGTAATCCATCACGCGACAAACTGGCGGTTTAGCTGTTGGGCTAATCTCTACAAGATCAACACCAGCCTTATCAGCTTCATCCAATGCTTCACTTAATGAAACAACGCCAATAGGCTCATTATCTAGACCAACTAAACGCACTTCTTGCGCAGTAATCAGTTCATTTAAACGATGTTGCGGTTCTTTTTGACCGCCTTTTAAACCACCTTTAATAGTTTGTTTCCTCCAAAAGGCCTTTACAAATTATGCCCGTGTATTCACTTCTTCAGCTAATTTAGCAACGAAGTCGTCCACCGACATTTTACCAATATCTTCACCAGCGCGGGTTCTAATAGCAATTTCACCATTTTCCATTTCTTTGTCACCTACTACTAACAAATATGGAACACGCTTTAAAGTATGCTCGCGGATTTTAAAGCCTATTTTCTCATTTCTCAAGTCTACTTTGGCTCTAAATCCATTTTCTTTCAGTTTTTTTACTACTTTTTGACAATATTCACTCTGTTTGTCAGTAATATTCATCACCACGGCTTGAATTGGAGATAACCATGTTGGGAATTTACCCGAGTATTCTTCAATCAAAATGCCGATAAAACGTTCAAGCGAACCTAGTATAGCACGATGAATCATGACTGGCTGATATCTTTCGTTATCTTCGCCAACATAAGTTGCCCCTAAACGTTCAGGTAAAGCAAAATCTAGCTGAACTGTACCACATTGCCAGTTACGGCCAAGGCAATCTAACAACGTAAACTCAATTTTCGGGCCGTAAAACGCACCTTCTCCAGGCAGATACTCAAAAGCTATATCATTTGCTTTAAGCGCTTCAGCAAGTCCTTCTTCTGCTTTGTCCCACATTTCGTCATTACCAATGCGTTTTTCAGGACGCGTCGATAATTTCACTAAAATATCGTCAAAGCCGAATGTTTTGTATACATCATAAACCATTTTGATACATTGGCTTACTTCTTCTTGTACTTGATCTTCAGTACAGAAAATATGCGCATCATCTTGCGTAAAACCACGAACACGCATGAGACCATGTAATGCACCAGATGGTTCATTACGATGACAACAGCCAAATTCAGCCATTCTCAATGGTAAGTCACGATATGACTTCAACCCTTGGTTGAATATTTGCACGTGCCCCGGACAGTTCATTGGCTTAATCGCATATTCACGCTTTTCTGATTCTGTCGTAAACATCGCTTCAGCGTATTTATCCCAGTGCCCAGACCTCTCCCAAAGCACACGATCCATCATTAGTGGACCTTTTACTTCGTCGTAATCATATTCATGAAGTTTTTCACGAACAAACTTTTCTAGTTCGGTATAAATCGTCCAACCGTCGTTATGCCAGAACACCATGCCAGGTGCTTCTTCTTGCCAGTGGAATAAATCAAGTGTTTTACCGATTTTACGATGGTCGCGTTTTTCGGCTTCAGCTAATCGCTGAATATATGCCTTAAGCTGTTTTTTGTCTGCCCATGCCGTACCGTAGATTCGTTGTAACATCTTGTTATCTGAATCACCACGCCAGTATGCACCTGCCACTTTCATGAGTTTTAAATGGTGACAATGACGCATATTCGGTACGTGAGGACCACGGCACATATCAATGTATTCTTCATGATGGTATAAACCAGGACGATCATCTTTATCAATATTCTCGTCTAAGATTTCCATCTTGTAGCTTTCACCACGCGATTCGAACGTGTCTCGCGCTTCTTGCCAAGAAACCGTCTTCTTAACAACATCATAATTAGTTTTAGCTAAGTCAAGCATACGCTTTTCAAGTTTAACTAAGTCTTCTTCGTTGATTGAATGTTCAAGGTCAATATCGTAGTAAAAGCCATTATCAATTACTGGGCCTATTGCCATTTTTGTTTCAGGCCACATTTGCTTAATTGCGTGTCCTAATAAATGCGCACAAGAGTGACGAATAATCTCTAGCCCTTCAGCATCTTTACTGGTGATTAGTTGTAGATTGGCATCTTCGGTGATTAATTCACAAGCATCTACAAGTTCGCCGTTAATACGACCAGCAATGGTAGCTTTTGCTAAACCAGGGCCTATATCAAGTGCGACATCCATCACAGAAACATTATTATCAAAAGAGCGTTGACTACCGTCAGGCAAAGTAATTACAGGCATGAAATTTCCTTTATACAGTGGTGGCACCTACCAAGTGTCACTTGTTTTTATTTGAAACAGCAACGTTAAGTGTTGCAAACTATAATTTATCGTAATTGAAATAACTTTTTGACAGATATTTATCTCAATTAGGTTCAATGTACTCAACTAGCACATATTAAGCGTGGAAATATAGGTGAAAACCATACCCTTTGCAATCCCATTAACAACAATAATTCGTCATTTTTTAAGACGTTTAAAAGCCTATAGCTCAATGCAAATGAATTCAGCTTTCCTTAAAGTTCTATTTTTGGCATCTTTTGTAATAATTCAACCGCCAGTCATAGCGAAAAGTGAAGGTGTTCAACCACTTGAAACATGCGAGAATATTGTTCAAGAACGCCAAGCAACAATGAACAAACAAAAGTGGAAAAAATGGCGGAATAATAAAGATTTCAGTGTTGCCTACATTGGCAACGAAAATAACCTCATCACTATCAAAGCAAGTATTACCTTAGCGATACCTGCGAACGAACTCATCAGGATCCTTCATGACGCTGAATCAATCCCTGATTGGACAGCACAGGCAGAGTCTGCGCGCATTGAGCAACTATCACCCACTCGTAATATTCTAACACTCAATTTTTCTGAAACCTGGCCTGTTGGACCGCGCGAACTAGTCATTGCATCAACTATTAGCCATTGCACTCCGTTTATTTTTATTGACGTTAAAAACGTCGAGCGTGCACCTTCTAACCCTGACGTTATAAAAATGGAGTTACTCGAAGGCTATTGGTTAATTCAAACGCTGTCAGCCAACAAAATAGAGGTTCACTACGTATCGTCTGTTGATCCTAAAGGCGATATTCCACATTGGATTGCACAAAAAGTGGCGCTGCGTAATATTTGGCGTACGCTGTCTAACCTCCATCAATTAGCAAAAAGCTAACTATAATTAGCTTAAGTTAGCAATGGTAAGAATTACTTATGTGGCAAGAAATTTGTAGTCATATCTCTGAACAATCAAAAGAAAATTTTTCGATCGTGCACAGACAAAATGTAGCTGGTGGAGACATTAATCAGAGTTTTTATATAACAGATGAACTAAAAGAGTATTTCGTTAAAATAAATGATGCTCAGCACTATGATAATTTTTTAGCCGAAGCTTATTCACTCGAAAAAATAGCGACTACTGAAGCAATACGAACACCAACAATAATTTGCCACGGTCAAACTGAGGAAAACAGTTATCTAGTACTTGATTGGTGCAATATGACCAGCGGTACCTCAAAACATTGGAGTGATTTAGGCAGACAACTAGCCACAATGCACTTAAATACCGAACATGGCGAGTTTGGTTGGGAGCAGAATAATTTTATTGGAAAGACGATACAACCTAATGTGTGGCATGCTAACTGGCGAACATTTTTTGCAGAACAACGTATAGGTTGGCAATTACAATTATTAAAAGAAAAATCGATTTCGTTGGGTAACATTGATCGAATTGTAGACGCTTGCCACGAAATATTATTACAACACAAAGTAGTGCCTTGTTTAGTACACGGTGATTTATGGCGCGGAAACACGGGGTTTGTTGGTAATCAGCCATTAATATTCGATCCCGCCTGCTATTATGGTGATCGAGAAGTCGATATCGCCATGACCGAGCTATTTGGCCAATTTCCTCAGGCCTTTTATCAAGGTTATCAGGAAAAATATCCGTTACCTCCTAAATATGAAAGTAGAAAGCATGTATACAACTTCTACCATATCTTAAATCATGCCAACATGTTTGGTGGCGTCTATATAGATCAAGCGCGTGCAATGCTCTCTAGATTGTTAGCAAAAGTGGGATAAATGCTGCAAGTTTCATTTCAAAATTCAGTCGTCCGTCATACTAGCGTCAATTGAAACAAATATTGGTAAAGCTAAGTATGTGTGATGCTTCATAAAAGCGTCACAATTAGCACTTTACTCAAAAACGGTCATAATAAATATACGGCTTGTAAATGCTCCGGGAGCTTGAAATGCCCAAAGAGATCACTGAGCAACGCATCGAATGTCCGCATTGCGGCCATCATTTATTTCTGACATTAGATATCAGCGAAGGAGATCAAGATTACTATGATGAATGTCCAGCATGTTGCAACGACATTCACCTTAATTTACACATTGATGAGTACCATCAGAAAATTCAACTCGCCGTGGATAGTGACGACGAGCAAGTTTTTTAAATTAACGCCTGCTCTTTCATTCGTTCCAGCGTTTTTACAATGGTCATTGTTTGTTGATCAAATTCTAGGTTAACTTTATCGCCGTTATTTAGCGCAGATAAATTCGTTCTCGCCAACGTCTCAGGAATTAAATGGACCGTAAAGCCACCATCAGTCACAGCTCCAACGGTTAAGCTAACACCATTAATAGTAATAAAGCCTTTCGGTAATATGTATTTCATCCATTGCTTGTCGCAGCCAAAAACCAGTTGGCAGTTATCGGTTGACTGAACTTTTTCATCAAGCAAGGCTACCGTATGCACATGTCCACTCACCTGATGCCCACCAATTTCATCACCAATTTTAAGCGAACGCTCAAAGTTTACGTTCATTCCAACATCAAGTTCACACAAATTGGTTACTGCCAGTGTTTCGTCAATCACATCAAATGTAATAAATGTTTCTTCTTGCTGAGGTTCGTACCTAACAACGGTTAAACACACGCCATTAATCGCTATGCTTGCCCCGAGCGACAAAGCGCCAGCCCAACTAGTATTTACAGCAACAACTATTTGAGAAAAGTTGTTGCGATTATTTACTGAAATTACGTTAGCTTGTGTTTGCACTATGCCTGTAAACATATATCATCTATCCAATTAGCATCGTTTAAAAAGAATCTCTTGAAGTTGTCGATGAAAACCTCAAATTTTATAGAAAATACCAAAAGCTTAATGAAATTGGCGTATCCCATTCTCATTGCACAGCTTATCCAAAACCTAATGGGTTTTGCCGATACCGTGATGGCTGGGCGCGTTAGCCCCACCGATATGGCAGCAGTTGCTGTTGCCAGTAGTGTTTGGTTGCCGCTTATCCTCACCATTTACGGCCTCATTATGGCATTGGCTGCTATTGTCTCACAACTTGCTGGTGCTAAAAAATTTGGTGACGTTGCTAAACCGGTATACCAAACTGGATGGATAGCATTGTTTCTGGGATGCATGCTAATCGTTTTATTTTATCTAGCTTCACCGTTCATTGAGCAACATGTTTCACTTGAGCCTAAGCTAAAATCTTTGATGTTTGACTACCTCAACTATATTGTTTGGGGCGCACCAGCATTTTGTTTATATTTAGTGTTGCGTAACTATGCTGAAGGCCTTTCTCACACAAAACCAACAATGATCATTTCAATCATCGGCTTGATCATTAATATTCCCGCCAATTACATATTTATTTACGGTGAATTTGGCGCACCACAATTAGGCGGCGCAGGATGTGGCATTGCAACGGCACTAGTGTATTGGGTAATGTTTATTGCAATGTTTATATACGTGCTAGTATCGAAAAAGCTTAAGCACGCGCCTCTATTCAATCAGTTTTATTGGCCAGATTGGTCGGAAATCAAAATAGTACTATCAATCGGTATTCCCATCGCTATGTCTCTACTTTTTGAGGTAAGTCTTTTTGCGGTAGTCGCCATCATACTTGCGCCATTCGGTGCAGAAGTGGTTGCCAGCCATCAAATAGCCATCAACTTCTCCGGCTTAGTATTTATGGTACCGCTAAGTTTAGCGATGGCAGTAACTATAAAAGTAGGTTTTGCAGTAGGTAATGATGATTTTGAAGGCGCGAAACAACTCTGCAAAGACTCTGTTGCTTTTGGGCTACTCATCGCGGTTATAACAGCTTTTGGTACGTTGTTGTTTAGAGAACAGATTGCCAGTATTTATACGACCGATATTGAAGTTCTAACGCTGGCCGCAAATCTGATGTTTTTGGCGGCATTGTTCCAGTTTTCAGATGCTATTCAGGTTATTTCCGCAGGTGCACTGCGCGGATACAAAGATACAAAATCGATTTTATATATCACTTTTATTGCGTACTGGATAATTGGCCTCAGCTTAGGTGCCACACTTGGTTTAACAGATTGGATTGTAGACCCTATTGGACCCTACGGATTCTGGGTAGGCTTTATCTCTGGCTTAACGGCAGCCGCTATCATGTTAGCAATACGATTAAGAATCATACAAAAACGTATAGAACAACCAGCAATTTGACGCTAAATTGCGCAAACGATCTGAAATTTGAAATTTTTACAATAAAACTACTTGCAAGACTAAATTCAGATCGATAACATAGCGCTCCGTTGAGTCATTCAAGACCAACATTGTACGACCGTAGCTCAGCTGGTTAGAGCACCACCTTGACATGGTGGGGGTCGGTGGTTCGAGTCCACTCGGTCGTACCAAATAGCAGCTTTTTCTTCTTTAGTAACGCTGCTTTTTTTATGTCTGAAATTCAAGTTAACGCCGCTAAGAGAAAGCACCACCTACTCTTTACATCCCGTACCAAGCCGGTGGTTCGAGTCCACTCGGTCGTACCAATTAAGCAGCGATTACTTAATGAAAGTAAGGCTGCTTTTTTTATGCCTGAAATTTGTGTATTGAACTGATTAGAAAGAAAGAGCACCACCCGCTCTTTGCATCCCGTACCAAATCGGTGGTTCGAGTCGCGAACTATTGCCGTACCTTACATGCTTACATCGCGAGAAAGTCACACATCCCAATTAGCCATTTAATTTCCTCTATTGACTAAATATAAATCACGACATATTATGTCAAACAAGTTAAACGAACTAAACAGTAAAGGGATATTTAAACCTAATAAGAATTACATAAGATTTGACAAGGAGATATTATGCAAATCGATAAAAAAAACTTACCAATCAAAAAAACCATTGCTGCTCTTGCAGTTATTGCTTGCCTTTTTAATAGTATTTACACAGTAAACGAAGGCCATATTGGCATCGTAAAACGTTTCAGTGAAGCAAAAGAACAGGTAAATCCTGGCTTACATTTTAAAGTGCCTTTTATTGACGATGTTGAAGAAATCGAAGTAAGAACCAGAAAAAATGAAGAAAAAATGGCTTCTAGTACGGCTGAACAAATGCCAGTCACTATTAGTGTTTCGGTGAACTGGACAGTAGATAAAACAGCGGCTCTCGACCTTTTTCGTCAATATGGTGGTTTATCTCAATTTGAAAGTCGCATCTTAGACCCAAGATTCCGCTCCGCAACAAAAGATGTTATTCCTAAATTCGACGCAGAACGATTAATTCAAGACCGAGCAACCGCAATTCAAGCAATTGAAGCGAATTTAATTGAGGAAATGAAAGACTTTCCTGTAACGGTAGATAACATTCAAATTGAGAACATTCAATTGCCTTCAAAATACCTTACTTCAATAGAAACTAAGCAAACGGAGAAAAACTTAGCTGCGGCAGAAGAGCATAAGCTAGCAAGACAAAACCTTGAAGCACAGCGAGATGTAAACACGGCGAAAGCAAAAGCTGATGGGATTAGAGCCGTTGCCCTTGCAGAAGCTGAAGCGATTCGGTTAAAGGGCTTAGCAGAAGCTGAGGCAATTACAGCTAAAGCCAAAGCACTTGGCGACAACCCTTTGATCATCAAACTAACAGAAGCACAAAACTGGGATGGTAAACTGCCTCAAACCATGTTGGGCGGTGAAAACATGCCTATCTTAGATATGAGGACTAAATAGCTAATTGATTGAAATAGTTAATTGTTTTAATTAAACCTATCATGCGCTCGTGTTGAGCGCATAACCTACTCTGCCATATATCTTAATCTACGAAACTGCGTAAATAGCCATTATTTAACAAACTTACACATGCCCATGCCAAGATTTTCGCCATTACGTGCACAATACCCGAACTTTTGATAAAAGCCTTCTTTGCCTTTTGACGCTAACAGGCCAACAGTAGCACCTTTTTTAACGACTTTAGCAAGATAGGCTTCGATATGTTCCATCACAAGCTTACCTAATCCTTGGTTTTGATTGCTTGGGTCCACTACTACGTCCTGAACATAAAAGAACATTGCTCCATCACCTATCACTCTCCCCATAGCAATTAACTTTTCACCTTCTCTGACCGTTACGTGAAAAAGTGAGTTATTGAGACTAACGCTAGCCATGTCTAAGCAAGTGTTTCCCCAACCAATTGTTGCTCTTAACGCGGAGAATTCGCTAACATTGGGTGGTTCGTAGGTAACGTTAAATTGCTGCACTATTCACTCCTTATGCGCCAGTCAATATGTTCGATCATTAAATTGGGTTAATAGATAAATTAGTTTTTATTATTTCACTGCCACAATTAGGTTGCGGTTAATAGACTGATCAACACGATGAACGTAATTAATGTAAGGCGCATCGTTGAGAACGGTGAAACCAACATCGGATAATACCTCGGCAACATCAGCTCGTTTCATCGTAAATTCATTAAACGACAGTACCATTGCCCCTTTGGTTTTAAGGCAACTCTTCCATGCTGGCACAGCCTCTTTCAATAGTTGCAAAGCGCTGCGGTCCATCTTCGGATCATTGGTCTGTTTGTTACCGTGTTGCACGCCATAAGGTAGATCAGACACAATAATGTCACAGCTATTTTTCTTCACTAAATAATTAGCAAATCGAGTGTCAGCCGGAAAAAGCTTAAAATTCTGTACGTCGCCTGCTTGATACGCATTCTTTTCAACTGCGGTTTCTACCGAGAAGCAATCAGCCAGCTTTTTGCCATCTTTGCCATTGCGTTTTTCTTTCACCACCTTGTGTTTGTAACGCCCTTTTTTCAAAAACTGAACGACATAAGTTTGAATTTCCTGTGCCCACTTTTTGTTAATCTCTATCCCTTCCACATGAAAGCCACGTACAAAGCCTTCATAAAGGGTTGTCCCTTTGCCACACATTGGATCAAATAAGCGAAGCGTTGTACTGTTTGTGTTGCACGCACTTACCGCTAAATTGATCATCATGCGCGTGAACTGCTCATTCGTTTTTCCTACATATTTAAGTATCTGACTCATACTAGTTGGAAATGTATAGATATTCGGGGCTTTTATCGGCTTGAGTAATTGCGCGTCGGTCACTTCAAATAGGGCGTAAAAAATTGAGCTGGCAACAAGTGCGCGAAGACTCTGATCATCAATTGGCTTTTTCGTTGAAAACGAAATGCACGCTGGCAAGCCTAAATCATCCTCATGAAATTCAACAATATCCATGTTAACTGAAGTCAGAATTGCCGTTAATTCCGATTGAGCTATCGTTAGAGCGGCGTCAAAATAAATACGATTGTGGCCAGGATTTGCCAATATAACGTACTGATGCATTGGGAGAACCTTTCATTACAGCAACGAGCCCTTTACTCATTGCTCAAGACTAAAAATTAGAGGTATTTTACACTATGCCAAGAACAAAGTATTAGCAGAAAATGTGTTGCTTTATATTGGAGTTACACAATTCGATTGGCAACTAATTCAAACATACCATTACAGACAGGTTACATGCATCTTTTTAAACTGTATAAAACTACTTAATATGAGTTACAGATGCATTATGAAAAAGAAAGTTATTACCATAACTGCTGTGGCCTTGTTTTTTATTCTTCAGTGGCCTGTAGGCTTTGGTAAAGGCTATCAAATAAAAGACCGCGAACTGTGCGAGTTAGTTACCACAAATCCGAATACTTTCAAGTATGCCGCTGGCGCAATTATCAAAGGTGAGAGTCATGAAGGTCGCCTGCAAACACGTTGGTATTCAGATGGCTTAAAGAAAGGTATGTTGTATAGTTTAAAGCAATGCTTCGATGGTGAGAATGAGGCGTAAAAAAGGGATGCCGTGGCATCCCTTTAGTCATATACAAGTAACATGATTTGCTTACTGTTGCTTAACAACCGCATCTTCATCGCCAGACAATAACACTGCCAGCCATTGGCCCTCTTTAGAGCTTTCCAGCGCAATCTTGATGATCATAGTTAACGGTACAGACAACAACATGCCTACAGTGCCTAACAACCAGCCCCAAAATATTAACGACAAGAATACGACTAATGTAGAAAGCCCTAGCCCACGTCCTAAATAGCGAGGTTCAACCACGTTCCCCATCACGGTATTAATAACAAGATAACCTAAGCCAATAAATCCAGCTTCTGCAAAACCAAGTTGCAATACAGCTAGTGACATCGCAGGCACTGCGGCAATAATTGAACCGATGTTTGGAATATAATTAAGCAAGAACGCTAGTACGCCCCACAACAAGTAAAAATCTAGGCCAAACGCCCACAACATCGCAGAAACAGCTAAACCCGTACCAATGCTCACCAAGGTTTTTATCGCCAAATAGTGATTTACCGACGAAAGAAAGCGATCAATTTGTTTCATGCGCATTTCAGGATCATCTAATGCCAAATGCAGCTTCGCAGGAATAGACGACGCCTCAAACAACATGAATACTACGGTAATTATGATCAAGAACATGTTCGCCATTACATTACCTAAGCCACTTAACATGTCTGTCGCTAACCCCATAGCAGCTGCAGGGTTAAAATGCTCCACCAACAGATCCGTTGAAATGGTAATGTTGAAATGTGCCAGTTTCTCGGTCACCCATACAAATTGCGTCGCTAACTGCGAACGGTACACAGGTAATAATTGTGACAACTCATTCAACGATTTACCCACTAAGCCAGCGAGTGACAACGCAATTGTGACAAATATAGCAATAACAAACGTTACCGCTAAGGCCTTTGGAATTTTATGTTGTGTCGCTTTTGCGACAATTGGATTGCAGATAATCGCAATAAATGCAGATAGCAAAAACGGTACTAATATATTTCCCGCAGTTTTAACGCCCGCTAATACGACCACTAGTGCAGCGCAAACTAATAGTACTTTTAGTACACCCGAAGACTGATTAAGAACACCCATAATTATTATTCTTTAGAAAAACTTAGCCCAACTATACTTGAAATTAATACTTGAATCGTCAACTTTTTTACAAAAAAATGGGAGCCAATTAGCTCCCATGTTCAATTTTTCAGAATTAGCTCAAATTTGCGGTTACATTGTTCTTCTGATCAGCGTAACGCTTGATAGATTGAGCAAGCGCCAACAGCTCACCAAACCAACAGCGCCAACGAAAAACGCGCCAGAAAGTATACCAACTCCCCAATAACTTAAGTGTAAGCTAGGCTCCATGTCGAAAGTTTGCGTTTGCAGAAAATACAAAGCCAGTTCCATTGCGATGCTGGCCATTAAACCTGCAATCGCACCAAGCGCTAAAAACTCAAATAGAACACTGTTACGTAACAAAGCACCTTTTGCACCTAAAGTACGCAAGATTGCTAATTCTCTCTCACGTTCTTCCATACTGGCCTGTACTTGCGCTACCAACACTAAGCTGCCGGCAACTACAACGAGAATTAAGATTAACTCTATTGCGACTGACACTTGCTCAATGACCGAGCGCAATTGACCAATAATGGCATCTACATCTATCATTGAAACGGTTGGGTATTGCGTCATCAATTGGGCAAAACCATCGAGTTCAGTCTCAGGTACGTACAAGCCCGAAATATAAGTAGCCGGAAAATCCTGTAATACCGCAGGGTTGAATATCATGAAGAAATTTGGCTGCATCGATTGCCAATCTACTTCACGTAAACTGGTAATTTCAACCGTTACTTCGTCACTTCCTAAAGTGAACGTTAATGTATCGCCCAATTTGAGTTCTAGTCGTTCTGCAATGCTCGACTCTACCGACACTTGCAGTTTAACATCGTCGTCCTGAAACCATTCACCCTCAATAATCTTATTGCGTTCAGGCAAATCGGCACGCCAAGTAAGGTTGAGTTCTCGCCCTACGCCACGACGCCCTCGGTCAGCTTCTTTGTTGTCTTCTTTAGTCACTTCTTTAGCGACCTTTTCATCATTGATGGCAGCCAAACGACCTCGTACAACAGGGTATAAGCCACTGCTGGTAACTGTAGTCGTATCAACAAAGCTTTCTACAGCAGCCACTTCATTAGCTGCAATGTTCACTAAGAAACGATTAGATGCATCATCAGGTAGCTGATCCTGCCATTCATTGATCAAGGTATTTTTCAATACCAATATGACTAACAAAAGCTTGATGGCAACTGTAAAGCTCACCATTTGCACACTATTTTCGTTCGCACGGCGCTTTAGGTTTGCCAACGCTAAGTAGAAAGACTTCCCTGCGTTACTGCCGACCTGTCGCCCTGCTCCCATAATAAGCTTTCCGATTAACAGCAAAACTGCTGACACTACGATGCCACCTACAAGTAACGACAAACTTAACAACCAATCGCGACTAAACAATAGTAAAAGGCCAAACAGAGCAAGAATCGGAATGATAATTTGCACACTTACTTTGCCAAACGTATGTTGATTGAAGCCACGTATCACAGACATTGCAGGTGTTGATATCAAGGATTTCAACGGTGTAATAGCAAAAGCTGTTGCACAAACTAAGCCCGTTACAATCGCAACAATAAATGGATAAAGTGGCAACTGTGCATTACCAACCTCTAGATATTCACTGATTGCGTTTATACCCAAAGCAAGCAATACGTACCCAACAATCAAGCCAAAACCAATGCTAAACAGACTTAACAATGCCCAATGCAATAAATATAACTTACGAATGTGGCGCATCGATGCACCAAGGGCTTTAAACACAGCGACCATAGGTTGATGGCGCTGGCTATATCTGCGACTAGCTACGGCTACCGCCACAGCAGCTAATACAATACCAAGCATACTGGCTAACGATAAAAATTTCTCAGCTCGGTTCAAAGCGCTTGCTAATGGTGACTGACCAGACTTAATATCTCGCCAACGCTGTGTTTCGTTTACTTGTGGCTTTATCCACTCTTCAAAACGTTCAACAGCTTCTTCTTCGCCAGCAAATAATTGCGTATAAGAAACGCGACTCGCTGGTTTAATCAGCTGCGTTTTAGGCAAATCATCAATATTCAAAATAACCGTTGGGCCGGAAGTAAAAACACTAAACGATGCGTCAGGAATGTTATGTACAACACCTGCGATAGTAAACTTACCAACACCAACCTCAATTTCGTCACCAAGTACCACATCAAGTTTCATTAGTAATGCAGGCTCAACCCAAACAGTATCTGTCTTAGGCGCATTTACTGGTTTTTGGTTTTGCTTAACACCGTCAGTTGACACTAATAATTCGCCACGCAGAGGATACTTGGCTGATACCGCTTTTATTTCAGCCAACTGCATTCTGTCGCCTGCAAAAACGATTGAATCCGTTTCAATTTGTGCAGCATGATCAACATTTAGTTCCTGACTTTTAAGAATAATCGCTTCATCTACGGGCCGAGGAGTAATCAAAATTCTGTCAGCGGCGATAAATGTCGTACTGTTAGCCATAATCGCTTGGCGGATTTGCCCCGAAAAGCCTGACAAAGAAAACACAGTGGCTACAGCAAGGATTATCGCTAAACAGATAATAGTGAGTTCACCACGTCGTAATTCATGCTGAAATAAACGCAGTGATTGCTTGAACCAAGCACTTTTGAAAATACTCATATGACTACCCTGCGTTTGCGATTGTTGGCGACACTTCAGATAGCTGCCCACTATCCATCACAACTTGTCGCTGGCACATATTGGCTAACTTCTGGTCGTGGGTAACTAAGATAAGTGTGGTCCCGTTTTGTTTATTTAGGTCAAATAACAACTCAGTAATATGTTGCCCTGTAACACTGTCTAAGTTACCGGTAGGTTCATCGGCAAACAATACATCAGGTTGTGTAATAAACGCACGTGCAATAGCTACTCGCTGTTGTTCACCACCAGAAAGTTGCGATGGGTAGTGGTTTTCCCGCGCCTTTAAATCAACCTTAGCAAGTAACTCTCGCGCTTTTTCTTCTGCGTTGGGTACATTGGCTAATTCAGCAGGCAACATAACGTTTTCTATTGCAGTGAGACTACTAACTAAAAGAAATTGTTGAAAAATAAAACCAACATGTTGCGCACGCACTTCACTCCGTTGTTCTTCATTAAACTGGTGCAAAGGGTGATTTTTAAGATACACTTCACCTGCAGTAGGAACATCAAGTCCGGCGAGTAAAGACAATAATGTTGTTTTACCAGAACCTGAAGAACCAACGATTGCCAGACTTTCTCCTGCATTAACATCTAGCTGGATTGGGTGTAATAATTCAAGTGATTTGCCTTCGAGCTGCACTGTTTTAGTAAGCCCTTTAATTTTTAATATTGTTTCGGAACAGTAATTCATGATTAAAAACGTCTTCTCTGTTGGCCTAATGTTGCTTTTATTGAGCTTTGTCAATATCGCATACGGTAATACATCTATTCTACTACTAGGGGATAGCCTGAGTGCAAGTTATGGCATGAAAGAAAATCAAGGATGGGTTTACAAATTAAATGAGCGATTAGAAGACAATAAAGCAGGTTATAGAATCATTAACGCGAGTATCAGTGGAGAGACGACAGCTGGCGGTTTATCAAGGATTGAAGGTATTTTGACGAAAACAAAAGTTGACCATTTAATCATTGAATTAGGCGGAAATGATGGATTAAGAGGGTTCAATCCTGTGCTAATTAAAAATAACTTGTTACAAATAATTGAAATAGCAAAGAAGCATAATGTGACACCACATATCATGAATGTGAAGATTACACCGAATTATGGACCGCGATATAACCAAATGTTTGAAGCGATATTTCCTGAAGTAGCCAACGAGGCCAACATTGATTTACTGCCATTTTTCATGAACGACATTGCGGTAAAACCTGAGCTTATGCAAGCTGATGGCATCCACCCCACGGTGGAGGCTCAACCATTAATCGTCAACATCATGGCACAAACATTAGAGAATATGGAGCTGAACTAGTAAAACAATGGACTTTATCTGGATTCTTTTTGCATTTGTCTGCGGCTTAGCAGCTAAAAGCATTACCTTACCGCCTTCAATTGGCTATTTGCTTGCCGGTTTTGTGCTCAATTTTATGGGGATGCAAGCAGACGACACCATTTTAAATCTTGCCAATTTAGGCATCACCTTAATGTTGTTTACGATTGGACTGAAACTCAACATTTCTGATCTACTAAAACGCGAAGTGTGGTTTGGGAGTATCGCACATACGACTATTTGGATGGTGGCTATCATTGCCATTTTGAAGTTGTTCGTTATATTGACCGTGCCGTATATGGTCGATTTAACGACTGAAACTGTTGCCCTTATTGTATTCGCGTTAAGCTTTAGCAGCACAGTATGTGTTGTAAAACTGTTGGAAGAGCATGGCGAAATGAAAACACGCCATGGCAAGTTAGCCATTGGTATTCTGGTAATGCAGGATATCTTTGCCGTGATATTTCTTGTGCTTGCAACACAAAAGGTCCCCTCTGTTTGGGCGCTACTTTTGTTGTTGGCATTTCCATTAAAACCACTAGCTAATAAATTAATTGATCAAGTTGGTCACGGTGAATTACTGCCGCTTGCAGGCTTCTTTATAACGTTTGGCACCTATGAAGTTTTTGAACTTTTAAACATCAAAGGAGATCTAGGTGCCCTGCTCGTTGGTATGTATTTCGCTTCACACAGCAAAGCAACCGAAATTACCAAGTCGTTACTCAGTTTCAAAGATATATTCTTAATTGGCTTTTTCTTATCTGTTGGCTTTGCTGCGTTGCCAAGTTTAGATATGTTAGTCACCGCATTTTTGCTTACATTGCTGCTTCCGGTGAAGTTTTTGCTGTTTTTCACATTACTCGTTGCATTAAGACTACGTGCTCGAACAGCATTTTTATCAGCTTTAGCGCTCAGTAATTTCAGTGAATTTGGTTTAATCGTCGCTTCATTAAGTAGCAAGAATGGCTGGTTAACCAATGAGTGGTTGGTAATACTGTCAATCACGGTCTCAATTTCGTTTGTTATTACTAACGTTTTGTACAATTTCGCTCATGAATTCTATGCAGCGCATCGAGAATCCTTCACTAAGCTTGAGAAACCTGAACGTTTAGCGGAAGATATCTTTGTACAGCCATGTGACGCACCAATATGTATTATCGGTATGGGGCGAGTTGGTACAGGTGCCTACCTTGCATTGGATGGTCAGGTAGAAGGCCAAGCGTGGGGATTAGACACAGACAAAGAAAAAATTGCACAACTTCAAGAAGAAGGTGTTCAAGCCTATTGGGGCGATGCTGAAGATGCTGATTTTTGGGAGAGAATTTATCTTGACCGCATTGAGCTGATCCTGCTTGCTCTACCTTCTGTTCAAGATGTTAAAAACATCACTTATCAGCTAAAGCACGCTGATTTCAAAGGAAAGATCGCTGCCATTGCCCGATACAGTGATGAACAAGAAGAACTGCAAGAATTCGGTGTTGATAAAGTGTTTAACTTCTATAGTGAAGTTGGTGTTGGTTTCGCTGAAGAAAGTAAAGCTCTGATAACAACTTAGTGTTGAGAGGATAACTCAAACAAAAGAGCAGCTTATTAGTTGCTCTTTTTTTGTTCCTTCTATCTCTAATGAAATTTGAAGATAATTGAAAGAACAATCCGCAACCCATGTGCCATGATTTACTGAAGCCAGTTGTACGAAGTGTTAAACTAACAGATCACTGTTTGACCATTCAACTGTTCAATAAAAGCATGTGCTCTTGTACGCAAAGAACGTTTATTAAACTTCATTATATCTACGCCAACACTCTCCCCAACAACAAATCAGTATAGAATTAGTTATCAACTAAGCGTTTGTTAACTATCGAAAAATTTTTATACTGATTAATACAACAATTTCCCAACCTTAATTAGATTGAAAATAACTTCCACTCTAGCTAAATTTCAAATCAATTCACGATTCAATGGATGAACAAGACGCAAAGTACATAAGGAATATCTAAAAATGTGGAAAGGATGCTTAATCCCAACTTCACGAATTCTCACATTTCCGAGCTTACATAAATGCCATTCATTTTGCTCCTAGAGCTATATCCATTGAATTGGCACAAAGGGATTTCTTTAATCGGCAGAATATGGCTAATAGTCTTTTGCTTAAGGAGAAAGTCGCTGGCTTTAGTCTTACTTATGCGAGAGCAGCTAAGGCCAGATAAATCAATCACTTACTATATAGTGAGTTAGACCGAGTAATGGAGTATGACAGAATGCGGGAATTAAGCATTAATGTAGTAGAAGCAGTAAATGGTGGGGTTATGGCACTATTAGATAGCCCATTTATTAGATCAGCAGGTAATGTCTCATTGGTATTAGGCTTCATATATGGATTTGCAGCAGAAATGGAAGGAGTTTAATTATGATAACGTTATATGGCAATGAGCTTAAGGAAGTGCAAGGTGGTGCAGTAGCGGTTGGAAGAGCAGTAGCCCGAGCAGTAAAATCCGCTGGTGAAGCTGTTGGTGAATGGGCTGACGGAGTGATGGCAGCCTGGTTACCAATTGCCAAATCGATTAATCAAATTATCCGTTAATGTATGAGGGGCCATTCCCCCTCTTTCTTACAACTCATTTGTTTAGTCATATAAGTCTATGTACAAACTACTATTTCAACCGATTCTATTAATTATTTTGCCCGTATTAATCAGTGCAATCCTACTAAATATGTCTGAATTTCACAGTGA
Source organism: Thalassotalea fusca (assembly GCF_053485835.1). Lineage (NCBI taxonomy): Bacteria > Pseudomonadati > Pseudomonadota > Gammaproteobacteria > Alteromonadales > Colwelliaceae > Thalassotalea > Thalassotalea fusca. Next base: position 18,793 of record NZ_JBQRUN010000018.1, on the reverse strand, counting down.
TGACCTTGATTTAATTTTGATACAAGCTTCCTTCTTTATCGCGATTTATTTACTAAAAATTGAATATATATTTCAACAGGTTAAACTCTTAACAGTAAAACAATTTCAACTCACGATAAGCAGTTTCGGCATTATATTTATCATTGATAAGGTTCTTTTATATTCATTTGGTAATTTTTCTGACGGCTTAGAAGATCCTATTGAAAATACGAAATTAATCCTGTTTGTATATTTGGTTCTATTGGCGCCTATTGCAGAGGAGGTCATTTTTAGAGGGTGTATTTATGCTAATTTTAAAAAGCGTGATTTTCAGCTATTAGGGAGAGTTGTAAGCTCGGTGCTTTGGACTTTAATTCACTTTTCTTCTTCTTATTTTCTTCACTATTATCTCGCCATTTTCATTAGCGGCTTAATTCTTAGCTACTTGTATGACAAAAACAACGGACTTTCAATAGTCATAGTTGTTCATGCTTTGTCTAACTTAGGTTACTTTTTTACCATAATTTAAGCTTCATAAATAAATAGTAGATTTCATAAAGAATCGGTATAAGGGGTAACAGAAGTATAGATTATGGACTGATAGCACAAAAAATATTACCAAGACATTACATAGTGAATTCAATAGGCATTGTTTCCATTGGAATTAGCTTGATTTGCTATATCTTGATTGGCACTAACACTCAATTATTTGAAACTAAGCCAGATTAACAAACGACAAAAACACAAAAGCCAGCATTACGCTGGCTTTTGTGTCACTTAAAAGTGGCATCCCTAAGGGGATTCGAACCCCTGTTACCGCCGTGAAAGGGCGGTGTCCTAGGCCTCTAGACGATAGGGACGCAGAATAATCATCTAAGTTTAGTGCATTGGCACCAACTTAAATATATTAAGCATCATGTAACATCGTTATAAACAACATCACAGTTTCGGTTTTCAACCATAAAACCGAGGACAAAGTATGACCTAGTTACTTCATCCTAATAAAAGTGGCATCCCTAAGGGGATTCGAACCCCTGTTACCGCCGTGAAAGGGCGGTGTCCTAGGCCTCTAGACGATAGGGACGCAGAATAACCATCTAAGTTTAGTGCATTGGCACCAACCTAAATATATTAAGCATCATGTAACATCGTTAAAAACAACATCACAGTTTCGGTTTTCAACCATAAAACCGAGGATAAAGCATGACCTAGTTACTTCACCCTAATAAAAGTGGCATCCCTAAGGGGATTCGAACCCCTGTTACCGCCGTGAAAGGGCGGTGTCCTAGGCCTCTAGACGATAGGGACGCAGAATAACCGTTTTCAGTTTAATAAATTCGTTTAAACTGAAACATATTAAGCATCAACTAACGTTCAATGAACGTTAGATTCCGACTAAACTAGTCGAGGATAAAGTATGACCTAGTTACTCTACCCTTTTAAATAGTGGCATCCCTAAGGGGATTCGAACCCCTGTTACCGCCGTGAAAGGGCGGTGTCCTAGGCCTCTAGACGATAGGGACGCAGTAACAATCCCAATGGAATTGTATCAAGCGAAAGTGCACTATACACTTTACACGTCTTAAGTCACATTATAGTCGTTACCAACCAGTTGACTTGGTGGAGCTATGCGGGATCGAACCGCAGACCTCTTCGCTGCCAGCGAAGCGCTCTCCCAGCTGAGCTATAGCCCCGCTACTTAAACACACGTTCAAGCTGCTTCTCAGAGTGACCTAGTACTCGTTGAAAGCGAGGCGCATTCTATGCACTGCCCTGTTAAGTGTCAACCCTTTATTTCGATAAATTCTCTTTTTTTTACGATATCGCGTTTGTTTGAACACATAAAATACAAGTTGACTAAATTTTGAGTAATCAGAAGGTTAACAACCAACTGAATAAAAGAATAAGGTAAGTTTCTCTCCAATTTCTGCCAGTACCAATAATTTGATTCAGTTAATATTGACTGTAGCTAGTATTAACGAAATCACGAAAATATTTTAAGTCATCTGCGATCCAAATTTTTTGCCGACACAAATTTCCGGTTAGTAAAAGCCACATATTGTTCAACTAATTGTAGGATACTGAAAAATAATGCGATTAAGCATGAAGTTAACTTCACAACACTCAATACAGTACATTTAACTCCCCTTCTCTCCTTTGAATTTAGACATTTATCCAATATGAAAAACACACTTTAACATGCCTTCGTACTTTATTTTTAAAGGTTTTACCGTTATTGTAAGTACAATGTTTTGGTTAATTTCCCATTTATGCAGCTTAAAAATTCAAATGTCGTAGCAATTGGCGGTGGGCATGGACTCGGGCGAGTACTCTCCACTTTGTCATTCTTAGAAAAGCAGTTAACTGGCATCGTAACGACGACAGATAACGGTGGCTCTACCGGCAGGCTTCGAAAAAGAAGCAGTTCAATCGCTTGGGGCGACTTAAGGAATTGCCTGACCCAACTCGTCGATGAATCGTCCATCGGTAGCCAATTATTTAACTTCCGCTTTGATGGTCAAGATGAACTAGGTGGTCACAACCTGGGTAACCTCATTCTTTACGGTCTAGGGCAAATTCAATCTCGTCCATTAGACTCAATTAAGCTCGTTCGCAGGTTATTAAAGGTTAAAACATCGCTTCTTCCCATGTCTGAAACTCCAACAGATTTAATGGCGTTTTACCCTAAAGGTAGATGTCGTGTAGGTGAGCTTTCAGTTGACGAAATGCCGATTATGCCTAAAAAGCTCATGCTAGCGCCTTTAGTCAAAACACTGTCATCATGCAAAGAAGCAATAGAAAAAGCCGACCTGATTATTTTGGGGCCTGGTAGCTTCCTCACAAGCGTTATTCCACCTCTACTTGTGCGCGATATCGCCAATGCCATTGTCAACAGTGATGCACATTGCGTGTTTATAGACAATATAGTGAATGAACAGAGTCCAGCAGGTGCTCTTTCTCTTGATGAAAAACTTAAATGGATTGAAGACAACATAGGCATGCAGCCTGTTGATAGCGCTATTGTGCATAGTGAGCAGGCAACTTCAACTATAGTCCCTACTTTCACCAGCGACTTATCGAATGAAAAAATTCCGCACTATCATGACTCGGAAAAGCTGCTGCTTGCTTTAGAGCAATGTCTCATGCAGACACCTCAACCGCCAAAGCCATGTATAATTCAGGAAGAAAATATAGATGATATAGCTGGTATTGTTAACTCTTGAATCAATTGATTTTATGATAAAAAAAGCCGCTTATTAGCGGCTTTGTTGTTTAATTCATCTATTGAATGGTAATTAGTCGTCTTGGCTAATACGACTGGCTACCGCGCCCATTTGTCCTTTGTATTTAGCGTCATCGCGCTTGTTGTATGGACGCTCAGCTTTGCCTGACATCGTTTCAAAATTTAACGCAGCTATTTTCATTTTAGGACGAAGCGCTAACGGTAGTTTACCGCTGTTATAAAACTCCAAAACAATTTGCCCTGACCAACCTGGATCAATGCGATGTGCAGTTACGTGTACCATTAGTCCAAGGCGCGCTAATGACGAGCGGCCATCTAACCACCCTACGATATCATCAGGTAACGTTACTGACTCATAGGTTACCGCCAGTGCAAGTTCGCCAGGATGAAGGAAGAACGCTTCGCCATCTGGGATCACAATTTCTTCACTCATGACCGAGTTCATCGCTTTTTGCACTTCTTCACGCGGCCCACTCAAGTCAATATAAGGCGCGGTATGATCCTGAAATACACGAAATTCATTACCTAAACGAATATCAACACTCACACCTGATATCATAGTTGCATCAGGCTTTGGACTTATCGCAATATGCCCTTGTTCGATTAAATTCGTAATATCTCTGTCGCACAATCTCATAGCGTTTCTTCTTTAATGTTATTTAATTTCTTTTATCAGGATTTGGTCTGTCTGCGGACTACGCGGATCTCGACAATTAAATAGCTTGGCAGCCATAATGGCCGCTATTTTACGGTATTCTTTTGCAATTTCACTAGTGTTATTTGCAATTAATGGCGAAATCCCCTCGTCACCAGCTTCGCGTATACGAATATCTAATGGCAATTGGCCAAGCAGTGCCGTTTTATGACTAGCTGCAATCCGTTTTCCACCATCTTGGCCAAATAAATGATCTTGATGACCACAGTTTGCACACTGGTAGTAACTCATGTTTTCAATAATCCCTAACACCGGCACACTCACTTTATTAAACATGGCAATCCCTTTTTCTGCATCAGCCAGTGCGATGTCTTGGGGCGTTGTAACTATGACTGAGCCTGCTACAGGAACTTGTTGCGCGAGTGTCAGTTGAATGTCGCCAGTACCTGGCGGCATATCAACAATGAGATAATCGATATCCGGCCAATTCGTTTCATTGAGTAATTGCATAAATGCCCTACTCGCCATAGGCCCACGCCACACAGTGGCATCCTTTTCATCTACCAGAAAACCCAGCGACATTGCATAAAGCTCGTGCGAACACATAGGCAACAACGTTTTACCGTCTTCAGATTCGGGCCGATCATCACGAATACCTAGCATCATAGGAATTGAGGGCCCGTAAATATCAGCATCAAGAATCGCAACCTTAGCGCCCTCTTCGATTAATCCATATGCTAGGTTTACCGCAGTGGTCGACTTACCTACGCCGCCTTTTCCTGAAGCAACCGCGATAATATTCTTGATTCCTTTAATATCATGGTGTTTTACTTCAGTAACAACCGCATTAACATTAAACGTCAACTCGATTTGTATGCTTTCGCCCAATGAAGAGCTGACTTCATGTAGTTCAGTTGCACAAGGAAACGGCACAGTTATATTGAACTCAAGCTTTTGTTGCTCAACATTTGCCACAGAGATATCAGCAATACATTTTATACCAGAGGGAAATGTTTCGGAGCGATATTCATCCAAACAATCAATGACCGTATCTACCAATGATTGTTGTTCTTGCTGAGATGTTTTTTTGCTGCCAAAGAATTTGGAGAAAATCATAAATTTTGCGTAATCACTTTTGTGCTAAGAAATACAATATTTCTTAATGAAATCTGACGCTAAATTCTGTACCATTCGTGCCATTATTACCACTAAAAGTTTTATAGGTTATACGACATTGTCCACATCAACTGTTAACGATACAAATAAACGCAAGATTTTAGTTACCTGCGCGTTGCCGTACGCGAATGGCTCAATTCACTTAGGCCACATGCTAGAGCATATTCAGACTGATATTTGGGTACGCTTTCAACGAATGCGTGGACATGAGACTTACTTTGTGTGTGCTGACGATGCACACGGCACGCCTATAATGCTAAAAGCACAAGAGCTTGGCGTCACCCCTGAGGAAATGATCGCAGGAGTGCGTGAAGAGCATATGGCAGACTTCGCTGATTTTCATATTAGCTTTGATAACTACCATTCTACACATAGCGATGAAAACAGAACATTCGCCAATGAAATTTACAATAAATTGCATGCGAATGGCTATATCAAAACACGCACTATTTCACAGTTGTACGACCCAGAAAAAGGCATGTTTTTACCGGATCGTTTTGTAAAAGGTACTTGCCCAAAATGTAACAGTGAAGATCAAAACGGTGATAGCTGTGACAACTGTGGTGCTACCTATTCTCCAACAGAAGTTATCAACCCACGTTCAGTGGTTTCAGGTGCTACACCTGAACTAAGAGACTCTGAACATTATTTCTTTGATTTGCCAGCGTTTGAGCAAATGCTAAAAGACTGGACGCGCAGCGGTTCTCTTCAAGATGAAATGGCCAATAAATTGGCAGAATGGTTCGAGCAAGGCTTGCAGCAATGGGATATTAGCCGCGATGCGCCGTATTTTGGTTTTGAAATTCCAAATGCTCCAGGCAAATTCTTTTATGTGTGGCTAGATGCACCGATTGGCTACATGGGAAGTTTCAAGAACCTTTGTGATAAACAAGGTATTGATTTTGATAGCTACTGGCAGGAAAATTCTGATGCTGAACTTTACCACTTTATTGGTAAAGACATTATTTATTTCCACAGTCTATTTTGGCCAGCTATGCTCGAAGGTGCAGGTTTACGTAAACCAACATCGGTATATGCTCACGGTTTCGTAACTGTGAATGGGGCTAAAATGTCTAAGTCGAAAGGTACTTTTATTAAGGGCCGCACCTATTTGGAGCATTTAAACCCAGAATATTTGCGCTATTATTACGCAGCTAAACTAACTAGCCGCATTGATGACTTAGATTTAAATCTCGAAGATTTTGCACAACGTGTAAATTCAGATTTGGTTGGTAAAGTGGTAAACATTGCATCGCGTTGCGCCAGCTTTATTACTAAGAAGTTCGACGGTACGTTGTCAGCTAATGTTGATGATCAAGCACTCGCCGATGCGGTAACCTCTGCGGGCGATACCATTGCTAATTACTATGAAGCTCGTGAGTTTGGTAAGGCAATGCGTGAAATCATGGCACTCGCTGACCGTGTTAACGAATACATAGCAGTAAAAGAACCATGGCAATTGATTAAAGATGAAACTAAACAGCAAGAAGTACACGATATTTGTAGTTTAGGTATCAATTTGTTTAGAACTTTAATGATCTACTTAAAACCTGTTCTTCCTAAACTGGCTGAAAGTACAGAAGCGTTCTTAAATGATGAGTTGCATTGGAATGGTCATAAAACTTTATTGGCCGACCACAAAATCAATAAATTTAAAGCGATGTTACAACGCGTAGAAATGGATAAGATCAACGAAATGGTAGATGCTTCAAAAGAAAGTTTAAATGCCCCGGCACCAGTAACAGGCCCACTTGCCGATGACCCAATTGCGGATGAAATTCAATTTGACGACTTTGCCAAAATCGATTTACGTGTTGCCAAAATTGTAAAGGCAGAGCATGTTGAAAAAGCCGATAAACTCCTTCGTTTAGAATTAGACTTAGGTGGTGAAACCCGCCAAGTGTTTGCCGGAATCAAATCTGCGTATCAACCAGAAGACCTAGAAGGCAAGCTAACCGTAATGGTTGCAAACTTAGCGCCACGCAAAATGCGTTTTGGTATGTCTGAGGGGATGGTATTAGCTGCTGGTCCTGGTGGTAAAGACTTATGGATTCTCAATCCTGAAGAAGGCGCACAGCCTGGTATGAGAGTGAAATAACCGCCTCATCTATTCGTAATTGAAAAGGCCAAATAAGTGATTATTTGGCCTTTTTTGTTATCTGGCATGGCCAATGCCCTACAAAGCCCAGTCATAAGTAAGTATAATACCGAGCAATATTTCTCAAATTACTTCAGCCAGTAATCGTACCTATGACATTAAAATCGATACCGCTTTCTGTGAAAATACTCGTTGGTTTATTTCTAGGCATAGCGGTTGGCCTTGTCTGGCAAGCTCAAGTACAACTGGTTGATAAACTTGCGCAGGCATTTTTGCTGTTACTTCAAATGACAGCATTACCTTATATCATGCTGTCACTTATCGTTGGCATTGGTGGTCTATCACCAACGAAGGCTAAGCGAGCACTCTACTACAGCACAATGGCGATAGTTGCACTAATTGCGATAGTATTGTTATTTATTTTTATTACCCCAATAGCCTTTCCTGATTGGGAAAATGCTGATTTTTACAGTGTAAACACAATTAAGACCAACGCTGAAGTCGATTTGGTCAGCTTGTTTATTCCGGCGAATCCATTCAATGCGTTAACACAAGCCATTATTCCATCGATTGTCTTATTTAGTTTTTTTATTGGTATCGGCTTAATGACAGTACGATACAAGCGCCGTGCAATTTTGGTCGTTGGCAGCTTGCTTCAGTCTGTTGCAAACATCAATGGCATCGTTATGCAATTAGCACCTATTGGAGTTTTTTGTATTGGGTGGCGAGCCGCTGTCACTATCGACAGTTCGCAGGTTGATGGCTTAGTCGTGTATTTCGCCAGCGCAATATTTATCGTCGTGATGTTAGCTTTGGTGGTGCTGCCAGTGCTGACAGCGATTATTACACCTTATCGTTACCGTGACGTTATCAAAGCATCACGCTCAGCGATGATCACCGCATTTGCTACAGGTAGCTTCTTAGTGGTTATTCCACTGATCGTTGAAAAGATAAAGCAACTATCAGCAAAAAACAGCAACATGCATGATGATTCAGAGACAGTTGCCGAAATATTAGTACCTATTACATTCAGCCTGCCTGTTGGCGGCAAACTGCTGGCTTTACTTTTTGTATTGTTTGCCGCGTGGTTTTCAGGCGCACATGTGTCGGTTGGCGATTATTTCAACCTCGCCTTTGCTGGCTTGCCACAGTTATTTGGCACGTCAACTATCGCCATGCCATTCTTACTAGAGCTGTTTAATGTCCCCAGCTCGATGTTTGATATGTTCATCATTTCAGAGAACTTACTGGTAGGCCGCTTGAGTACTATATTATCGGTAAGTTTTGCCGTGTCACTTCCGCTGATTATTGCGAGCGCGTTACAGCATCAATTAACATTAAAATGGCGTCACTTGGTAAGAAACGTCTTAATTATTCCAACGCTAACCATTGCAATATTATTTGTACTTCGCTTCAGTTTTGACGCCATCAGCCATCAATATCAAGGATATGAAAAATTCATTAATCGTGACTTTATCTTAGCACCAGTGAGTTCCAAAACGATTACCGACCCCAAACTACCTACCTCTTATAATAAAGAATACCGCAGTGCGCTTGAGCGTATTCAGCACAGAGGAATATTACGTGTCGGATATTTTCGAGACGATTTACCTTATTCTTTCCATAACAAACAAGGAAAATTAGTCGGCTTTGATATAGAAATTCTCAATCAATTAGCGATTGATCTCGGCGTTTCAATCGAATTTGTTCGAATTTTTCATACTCAAGCGGCTCCTTTACTTGCTAATGGCTACTTGGATATTACTTCAGGCATTCCTGTGATTCCTGATAATATGACGAAGTACACTATGACTATCCCCTATAGCAAGCAAACTGTTGCATTCATAGTGAAAGATTTCCGACGTAATGAATTTTTAGAGTGGTCAAAAATTACGGATAACGAAAAACTCACCATCGGTATTCCTGAAACTTTCTTTTATAAAACAGCCGTAACACGCGCATTTCAAAAAGGAAAAGCGTGGGAAATTTCAACACCGAGATTGTTTTTTAAAGAAGAGTATCAACATATTGACGGTATGCTGTTTGGTGCAGCAGCGGCATCAGCTTGGACATTGTTGTACCCTGATTACACCGTTGTAGTGCCTCGCCCTGCACTTGAACCTTTATCAATGGCATTTCCAATTGCAAAAAATGATCAAGAATTTGAGCTGTTTATGCGCAACTGGATAACGATGAAACAGCAAAGTGGTACAATTGACAAATTATTCAACTATTGGATTGCAGGTAAAAATGATGAAAACTAGTCATACGAAACAACGCGCTATGCGTATCATTATTGCAGCTTGCAGTATTAGCTTATTAAGCTTTTGCGCCAGCCATTACGAAGTATCGACTAATTTAGATCGTGAAAACTTTGTCCAATATTTCGCCCCTGCTAAAGTTAAAATTTTTAAATCAGAGCAAGACATTCAAGGAAAATATGTAGCGGTTGGTCGTGTTGAAGGAGAAGATTGTCAGGAAAAAGCACATCATGCGATTGCTGATGAACAAATTGCCCTTACAGACGCGAGACGAAAAGCGTTTAACTTAGGCGCCAACGCCATTGTATTCAGTGGGTGTGCAACGGTAACGACGAAACAATGTGTAAGCCAGAAGATTTGCTACGGTCGCACTTTTAAGATATCACAATAAGTTTTATGACGAGCTTTTCAATCACCCCCATCGGTCTAATTTCAACCCCCTACAAAGAGAAGTTTGCGATTCCTCGCCAGCCAGGGTTAGTTAGCTCTGCGAAGGGCAAAGTCAGACTTATTGGTGAATATAATAACCCTCATATGGTACAAGGTTTAGATCAATACAGTCATATCTGGCTACTATTTCAGTTTCACGAAACCGTTGAACAAGGTTGGAAACCTTTAGTTAGACCACCACGACTTGGCGGAAATGCCAAAACAGGTGTACTCGCAACACGCTCAACATTTAGACCCAATGGTATTGGCATGTCAGTTGTCAAACTGGATAAAGTAACAACAGTCAAAGGGCAAGTAGAAATACAAGTTTCCGGTATCGATTTATTAGACAACACGCCTATTGTTGACATCAAGCCCTATATTCCCTATTCAGACGCTCGCTCAGACGCGTATGGTGGCATCGGATCAAATGCGCCACGATTGTTAAAGGTACAGTATAATACCACCGCGACTCATCAACTAATCCAATTCAGTCAAGACACCCCTGAGCTTGACACTTTCATCCAGCAAGTGCTTGGCCAAGATCCTAGACCTGCCTACCGTAAATCGAAAGTTGATGAGAAAACATATGCGATGCATGTCTATAACTTGAACGTTTCTTGGCGTATGATAGCGGCCGACATCATTGAAGTAACTTCACTCGAACATCGATAACGAGAGCATGCTGAAGTTCAGTACAACTTGAGGAATATCATGAAGTCCAGTCAGTATTTTGAACTTTTGTTGCTAGCAGCAATTTGGGGTTCATCCTTTTTGTTTATGCGTATTGGTTCACCTGAACTTGGCCCAATGTTATTCAGCGGTATACGCACACTCATTGCGAGTATTTTTCTTGTTGGCTGTATCAAATTCATGCGCCCCGTTTATAATTTTCAACAAATAGCATGGCATATGTTCATTGTGGGCCAAATAAATACTGCTATTCCTTTTGTATTGTTTGGTTACGCAACCCTAACACTTGCTGCTGGCACTACGTCAGTACTCAATGCGACAACGCCTATGTTCGGAGCAATTGTCGCCTATGTTTGGCTAAAAGATAAATTGTCGTTAACAGCCATTAGTGGTTTAGTACTGGGCTTTATTGGTGTGTACATTTTAGTAGCAGATCAACTAGCCATTGATCAGACAGCACTGTTGCCAGCACTTGCAGCCATTACAGCCGCACTGTGTTATGGCATATCGGCTAACTATACCAAACAATATCTAACAAATGTTAAGCCACTAGTTTTAGCAGCAGGAAGTCAAATTTCAGCGACCATTACCATTCTGCCACTGAGTTTATTCTTTTTGCCAGACCAAATGCCTTCATTGCCAGCGATAAGTTCTGTCGTTATGATTGGCGTTCTTTGTACCGGTATCGCGTATATTATATTTTTCAGATTAATTAACGCACTTGGCCCAGCAAAAGCTATTACCGTCACTTACTTGATCCCTGTTTTCGGATTATTCTGGGGAGTCATATTTCTTCAGGAAACTATCACGGTCAATATGTTAGTGGGCTGTGTAGTAATATTGTTGGGTGTTGCAATTACTACGGGTTTGATCAGACTAAAGCTAGCGAGAAAGTCCCCATCTAACGACCAAATTTAAACAAGTGATTTTGGTGCCCTTGAGGGCACCACGCAGTGCTACTTGTATACAACACCACCTTTCATCACAAAATCAACATTCATTAATGCCTTGATATTCTCTCTTGGGCTTTCATTGGTCGCGATAATATCTGCTTCTTTACCAACTTCAATTGTACCTAGTGAATTGCTCATGCCGAGTAAATCTGCGGCATTAATTGTAGCAGCTTTCAGGACATCATCAGGCGTCATACCAGCCTGAAACATTAGCCACGCTTCCTTGCCATTATTTCCGTGTTTTGACACGCCACTATCTGTTCCATAGGCAATCTTCACACCTGATTGATGCGCTCGTTTAAAGTTTTCAATCATATCTGCACCAACGCGAATTGCCTTGGCTTTTATATCTTTCGACATGAAATTAGTTGTTTTTGCCAAATTGACTACTGTGTCACCTGCCATGAGTGTTGGTACTAAATATGCGCCTGATTTTTTAAACAACCGAATGCTTTCTTCGTTTGCATAACTTCCATGCTCAATACTATCTACGCCGGCACGAAGTGCAGCATTTATACCTTCAGCGGCGTGCGCATGGCTGGTTACTTTACGGCCTAACGCATGTGCAGTTAGCACCACTTCTTTTAACTCATCATCAGCCATTTGCTGACCCGTTCCTGTATTTGTGTCTGACAAAACACCGCCTGTTGACGTGATTTTGATGACGTCAGCCCCAAACTTAATCGCTCTACGGGTAGCACGGCGACAATCAAACGGCCCATCACAAACTGTTTTAGCGGTATTCATTTCTAATAAATCAGGTCGCATACCGTCGACATCACCATGTCCACCAGTTACTGCAACGCTAGTGCCAGCAGCAATAATTCGCGGCCCTGGTATCAGCCCTTTATTAATGCCATCCCTTAATGCATAGCTTTGCTCTGCTTTACTGCCAAGATCTCTTACCGTTGTAAATCCAGCCATCAACGTTTTCTTAGCGAAGTTGACACTCTTAATTAAAACGTCAGCGTCAGATAAACGTATACCATCTCTTGCGTTATCTGGCCCTAACTCGCCTTGCATATGCACGTGCATATCCATTAAACCCGGCATCACAAACTGATTTGAAAGATCTATGTACTTAGCATTCGCATCAAACTGTTTAACGTCAGCAAAACCACTGTGAATTGATTTTATTTTGCCGTTTTCGATCACTATTGTTTGTTTATCTAAAGCAGCTTCTCCCGGAACTGCTAGCAATTTTCCGGCATGGATGACGGTTGTTTGTGCTAAGCTAGAAAATGAAGATAGCCCGACAATAGTAGCTAAGGATATTGCTAAAATCTTAGATTTCATTGTTTTATTCCTGTCTAATTTTTTCTTACCTTATCAGGAAATTAGTCGGTGACAAAGCAACATTGATCTTGTATCTAAGATACGAATAGAGTGAATTAAAAGAATTTAGGAAAGGATTATGTACACAGCACCACTACCGCTATTAATTATAGTGATATTGATGCTGTGCAATATTTAAATGCTGTTTTATTTAGTGGTGATGACCACCAACACCGTGAGCATGTTTATGTTCGATTTCTTCTTCTGTCGCTTCTCGTACATCTACAACGTCTAGATCGAAAGTAACAACCTGACCAGCTAATGGTGGGTTCAAATCAACAGTTACCATGAAACGCCCTACTTTCAATACAGTTACTTGACGCTGACCTTGCTCAGTACTAATTACAGCTGTCATGCCTGGACGCCATTTAGCTGCACCATGTAAATGTTTGACAGGTACACGTTGCTCAGCATCTTCCTGTCTGACACCATACGCATCTTCAGGTTGAAGTGTAACAGAGAACTTATCACCCGCTTCTTTACCTTCAAGTGCTTTTTCTACGCCAACTAACATGTTATTGAAGCCATGTAAGTACGCCATAGGATCACCACCAAGAGAAGATTCTAATTCTTCACCAGCTTCATTCTTTAACGTGTAGTGAAACTGGACGACAGTTTTGTCAGTAATTTTCATTTTTAAATCCATATCAGGAAAGCAATTGCGGGAAGTTTATCAAACAAATTAGCAATACAATAGCCAGAATTGGTGTCTTATGCCCAAATGAGTAAAATTAATACACTCACCACAATAAGCGCCATACCTACATATTCTCGTTTAGTAATTTTTTCGTTAAATACCTTATATGTAAGCGCCAACGTTATAAAGAATTCTACTTGGCCTAACGCTTTAACATAGGCAGCTTGTTGTAGGCTTGCGCCAGTAAACCATCCAATAGATCCCAATACACTGGTAATGCCAACAAACAAAGACAAACGCCAATTTTTGAAAATGTTGACGAATTGCTCTCTTTCTCTCACTAATAGGTAAATAATTGATAATACTGACTGGACTGAAATCATCACAACCAATGTTACTGCAGCACTTAGAAATAAATCAGTATTCAACGCTAAGCTAGATTCTCGAATAAGTAAGGTGGTAACCGCCAAACCTAATCCACTAGCCATTCCATAGCCAGCACCAGGATTACGCACAAAATCGTTCACAGAAAATCTTACCTTTGAAAGTATGACAACTCCTATAACACCAATAATTACTGAGAGCCAACCGAGTAAGGTAAGCGACGCTGAAAATATCAAGGCACCAACTATAGCGACCTGAATTGCTTCCGTTTTGGATAAACTCGTAGCAACAGCAAAATTACGAAAAGAAAAAGCAGCGACCAAAAAGGCAGTACCTAAAATTTGAGAGATACTTGCAATGCCAACATATATTGCAAATGTTGAATTAAATTTTGGAAACTCAATGCCTTGCATCGAAAATATCGCGTATAGGTATGCAAAGGCAAAAGGGAGTGCAAATAAATAGCGCACAGAAGTGGCGGCCATTGGAGAAAGTTCTAACGATAATTGTTTTTGACCAGCTGTTCGAACAGCTTGCATGGTGGCGGCGAGAAGCGTGAAATAAATCCAATAATCCATGAATATATACTAACCCCGACACACATTTTGTTATTATTCCATAATCCTTAAGTATATCAGATAATTGAATTTTTTCTCGGGTATTATTAGAACTAATGCTTCATAGATATATAGATGTGGCTACTAATGTGCCAGATTTTTTACTGAGTAAATAACCCGCTTGGGAGCGAACACGATTGATAGTTAATCACAAAAAAAGTGTTCACTCACACTAAAGATTTGTATGGTTAAAGTTAAAGCTTAAACTCAATACGAGGTTTAGCGCCTTTCTTGGTATCAACTTTTGGTTTGCATAGTAGTAATCGCTTGGAACCTACGCTGAATCTTTCAACCAACTCATCTTTAAACAATTGACCTCGCTCGTTTGCAAGCTTAACCAATGCCAATTGCTCTTCGTTAGTGATTTTTAGCTCTGCGTCAATATCTGCCGGCACACTAAACGCACATACCTTTAGCTGTTTCTTTGGATATTCAGCCAACAAAGCAACCAGATTTTCAACGAAGCCTAGCTGATCTTCGGACAAGTCTAATTGCTCAGGCTGATATGTGAGATCATCAATTGTAACCCTTAGCATATACTCACCAGCAATTCGCGCAACTGATACGATGTTAGAGTACGGCACAAATGTTTGCATGAGATAAGACTCTGTTGCTGACATAATTGCTTTTTTTGCCACTAACCCAACAAAACTTTGAACGCCAAACGACGGGTCATTAACGTTACCTGACAATGGTATATTTAGCTCCACATTATCATCACTGTCTTTTAGCATATTCAGTGCAACATTCAACGGTACCATGCCTGACTCTTGTACAACATTACCTTTTTCATGACTCGTGCCAGCTAATTCCATCCCTCTAAGCGTTACGAGTGCATTGCCGTCTAACATATCATCAGTTACGTTAAGTTTGATGTCACTGTCGAGTTGGCCACTCAAGAATTCAAGCCCAAGGGATTTCCCCATATAACTGGAGATTTTAGGTAAAGACAGCTCAGTTAATTGTACTTCTGTTATCATGTTCAATTTAGGTGCAAACGGTTGAATATCCGAATTCACTTTGATATTGGCGTGCTTTCCAATATCAGTATCCAACAATAACGTTGTAAATGTAGACTTTTTAGCAGAATTTAAATGAGATAATTGGGCTTTTCTGATCACCAATGTTTGTTCAAATATAGGTGACACACTTTCATCGTATATATCAATTTGGCTACCTTGAGCGATTTCAATACTATCAATTTTAAAATTAAACGGCATTTTTTCAGTATTGGCATCGACTGTGGCGTTTGAATCTGTAGCACTAGCGGGCTCTTTAGGGGCTTCAGAGCTTGATTGTGAATTAGTGTCATTGCCAAAAGAGACTAGATTGGTTAGCTGCTTTTCTTCGTCAATCGGTAGGTATAACCTTAGATTATCTAGAAAAACTCGCTCTAGTATCATCGAATCTTGCGTGAACTGTGCATTGTTTATTGCTAATTGGTTTAACGCAACTAAGCTCGTATTATTTTCGTTTTGTGAAGATGATGAGCTTTTATCTGAAAATACTAAATTATCGATAACCAATTTTTCATACGAAGCGGCTAAGTCATCGTTATTGAACGTAAATTGAATATCAGCCGACGTTAACTTATCGAAACTTGCTATAAGGTGCTCAGTAGCAGGCTGTACAATACGTACTTGGTCCAGTGTTAACGCTAATTTAGAATTCGTTGAAATATCTTCTCCCACTACCTTTAACGATAATGAGTGAGTTGCTAACTCGACACTTTGAACCTTAATGTGAAGTTCGTCACGTTGAAACTCAACATCAGTCGTATTTAAAATAAAATTGTCTATTTTAAGATCTACGCCTTGTTGTGCAATTTGCACGTAACCTTTTAGTGTTAGTCCAGCTATTCCATCTACAAACTTACCCTGATCACCCAGATAAGCATTAAAGTCTGTTAGATCTAACTTGTTAATCCTCACAGTAAAATTCACTTTGCCAAGCCCATTTTGTAAAACACTTGAAAAATCAAATACTACTTGCGCATCGTGATACAGGTAATTCGATACAATCTCGAATTGTTGTAATGATTGTCCTAGCACCAATTCTGTAAGGTTTGCTTCAGTTAGCACAATTGGGTGATGAATACTTCCTTCCCGAAAATCTACAACGACATTATTTATCTTGGGGTTAGCCAATACAATTTGCCAACTATTCGGCTCAGCTACATCACTAACTTCTTCAGCTGCCTCATTTGTATTACTTGCTAATGGAATGCCGATTACCGAGAGTCTATTGTTCTCCTTGATAACTTCAATCACAGCATCACTGAGTTGAAAATCGTCAAATGCAATTTCCCTTGAAAACAATGAAAACACGTCTAAATCTACGATCATACGACCAATTTTCAACACGCTATGATTGTCTTCGTTAACTAGATCTAATTGTTTAATGGATAAGCGCGCAATAAACGGATTGAATTGTAGCTGGCTATCATTGCTCAAGGTGAGCTTGTAGGGAGATAAGTGTTTATTGAGTTGCGATGTAATCACTGGGGAACTTATGCCCCAAACTAATGCAAACAAAACGACATATATAGCAAATATAAATAGGCAAGCTTTCAATGCTTTTCTACTCAGTTTTGCGGAAGCAACATTTTCATTCAACATGAATTAAACCAATTCCTTTTTATTACAGTTAGTTAAAGTAAGTGCTATACCAGCAATTTCAGTAAGCCTACTTGCTAAATTATATATCAATCTCCCCTATAAAGTTTGATAAATTACGTCCTTTATCAGCATCCCTAACGTTTTTTATTTACCAATACAATTACCAAAATCTATCGAATACATAATAAACACTTGACTACTACGACAATACTCGTACATATTAATACGAACAACATCGTAAATAGGGATAAAAATAATGAGAAGAACTAGATTAAAAGAAGGAAAAAATGACGCTGACGTAGATATGACACCTATGCTTGATATAGTATTTATTTTGTTAATATTTTTTATCGTTACTACGTCATTTGTCAGAGAAGAGTCGCTATTAGTAAATAAACCCAAAAAGGGCGCCAACAAACCAAATAATGATCCAACTATGCTAGTTCGTGTAGACGAGAATGGCAGAATTACGTTTAATGGCAAAGATGTTGATATAGAGCGATTAGAAGCCAGAATAGAAAATTTCTTAGCTAAACACCAAACCAACAGTGTTATATTAATTCCCGCATATGATGCGAAATACGACAAAGTTGTAGCGGTGATCGATAAGGTAAAACTATTTGACCACTTAACTGTTTCGATTGGTAAATCATAATACCTTAATTGTCTTAATAACTGCTGTTTTAGAGTCAGTTACCGATTTACAGTTTAAATCTATAATCTGTATTTGGCTCTGACACAGTTAGAATGCAAATTTGATAAACCAGTTCAACACCATCGCTTCTCTTGAGAATTTGGACATAGATAAGCCATATTCGACACAGGCGCAGATTAAATTTTGTTAGTTCAAACCTGAATAATTTGCCACTTAATTCCAAATTAAATCTAATTCAAATATCCTCATTAACTGCTAACTCTACCAAAAAGAGCAACATTCTTATTTTAGGTAATAATTAAAGTATGCATTTGCGTAGGAAATAGTGCATATGGCAC
Source organism: Thalassotalea fusca (assembly GCF_053485835.1). NCBI lineage: Bacteria > Pseudomonadati > Pseudomonadota > Gammaproteobacteria > Alteromonadales > Colwelliaceae > Thalassotalea > Thalassotalea fusca. The sequence goes on along the minus strand of NZ_JBQRUN010000018.1, from coordinate 721 downwards.
AGAGCAATGAGACGTCGTAAGAATAGAGTGATGCAAGATGAAGGTGCAAGTGTCGATATGACGCCAATGCTAGACATTGTATTTATTTTGCTAATTTTCTTTATTGTCACAACTTCCTTTGTAAAAGAGGAAGGTTTTATAGCAAATTATGTGAAATCAACAAAAGCCGATAGCAAGCCAGCTAAGAACATCATGATCCATTTAGATACCAACGGTATCATTTACTTCAACAATACTCCCGTTGATATAGAAAGAATCCCAGCTAGAGTAGAAAACTTTATCGCCAATACCCCAACCGACACTATTGTATTCAGACCACACGAAGAATCTGAATATCAAAAGGTTGTGAGTGTGCTTGATCAATTACAACCGTTTGTGCAACTAAGAGTAGTTATCGGTGTTAATAAAGCTAAATAGTAGAACCCAAATCTAACATTAGCTTCCATACTGATAACCCCTTCGATACGTCGTACCTCCTACTCAGGCCGTACGGAGAGGTTTTGTTATACCAATCCTCTTTGAAATATGATCTAATTAGCATCAGCAAAAAATAACAAATCGTGATTTATGACTCAATTGACTTCTGACGCTTTACTCAAGCTCTCTAAAAGAGAAAAGAACCCGCACAAACGTGTTCGTTTGTTAGCGGTTTCTTTATTTTTAGAATGCCAAAACCGCACTCAGGTTGCGAGACAATTAAAAGTGGCTAGGCGTAGCGTAA
>NZ_JBQRUN010000017.1:0-67721 GCF_053485835.1 Thalassotalea fusca | reverse complement strand
TATCGATCAATTGCGTCATGAATGTGTTTTGTGCACTATTGGTATAATCCGTCATAAACACAATATCTTTATTAGAAGTCCCTTTATACCCTGACATATCAAATTGTGCGACGCCTATAACCTGCTTACCTTGAGATTTATAAGCTTGTGCGATATCACCGGAACCTCTTAGGCCAACTTCTTCCGCAGCATAGCCTATAAATTTGACGGTACGCTTGGGTTTAAATTCGCTCGCAACTATCGCACGAAGAGTTTCAGTTAGTACCGCAATCCCCGAGGCATTATCATCTGCGCCAGGCGCCTGCCCACCGGCTGGGTTTGAAAGATTGATCGAATCCAAATGACCACCAACAATAACGATTTCTTCACTATTGGTTGTCCCCGTAACCGTTGCAACAACTGAAGATTGTTGCCATGAATGGTTATATAACTCAACACTAATGTCGTTTCGCGAATTCGCAATTGACGTCCAATGATCTTTTAACCAAATCGCAGCTTGTTGCCCTGTCGTGCTAGTGTAGTAACGATTATGATAACCACTTAATGTGTTAACGGTGGTAGCCAAGTTTGCTGAAGATAACTCATTTAGTAGTGAGTTAACCCCTTGCGGATTATCGATGGTGTAGTTAATTAGTGACTGCGTTGCAGAAATGCTAGCGGCTTTTTTTGTGTATTTTAGTGCTTCGGCCAGAGAGTTGTGAAAGATAAAACCACCGCAGCGCTTAAAGTTGTCATGCATGAACTCACTTAACTTAGCTAAAGCAGACTTATCAATACTTACGACATTAACTGCTTGACCGGAAAAGGCTGAATTGTTGTCTAATTCTGTGTGTTTAATGTGTTGTATCTGTTGAATATTGTTGAAGGCAAACGGTACAGAAGTCATTTTGTCTACTAAACTGACCGCGTCATTGCCAATAGATATCCACACTTCCTCCTTGCTACTATCACTTGATATTTTCTTATTTACTTTTTGCTGATTAATTTTCTGTGATTCTAAAGGTTTATCAGCATTTAGCGCCAATAATGGCACGGAAACTGACAAACCAATCACAAGTGTGCCGATCGATAGTTTTTTCATGTTGATTCTTCTATGTAAATTTGAACGGAGTTTCGCTAGACGTGTTTGAACTACGTGTAGCGTCGAAAAAGAGGGACAAAAGTCCCTCATTTATCCTTAGAATTGCAGAATTACGGATTTGCGTTGATATTCAGTGTAACGCCACTTGCTGCGCTGTATCCTCGAATGTCAACGTGCCAAGTGCCCGCAGCTGGGTTGGTAAATGTACAAGTTTCTTGGTTACCATATTTGTACGGACGACAGTCGTAGTTACTGGTTGTTGATTCCGAACCATGGGTCACATACAAGTCAGCATCACCTGAGCCACCAGAAATGGTAACTGTGAGTGAGGAATAACCCGTTTGCAAATCAACTGTTTCTCTATACCACTTACGTCTTTCAATCGAAATATCATTAGTCGTACGATCAATGGGATCTACACTACCCTCCGCATAACTACCCGTTAATGACACTCCGCTAATAGCATTCCACGCTTCTACCATTACATAATAAGTACCCGCTTGAATCGACGTGATATCACAAGTTTCATTACTCGTAGAACTGGTACTGTCACAATCAAAATCGTTTAACGTAGGTTTAGCACCATATTTAACATACAAGTCTGCGTCGCCACTACCGCCAGTTGTTGTGAAACTAAGGCTTGTAGCCGTTGCAGGTACTTCTAATTTATAGAACATTTGATCTTTTGACGCACCCGAGATTCCGGTTACAGGAACGTTATTTTGTAATTCAGTAACGGTATCTGGCGTCCCACAACTACTACCAGAACTTACATTTGAATTTACCCCTACTGTGGCTAAGGCTGCTTTTACATCATCAGTGTCATAACCAAGATCACAGGCTGCATCCATAGCACCGTTACCTGCCTGATCCCAATTAGTGTTTGACGTCCAGTAGCTCTTATTTGCGTTTGTCATGACTTCAAATGCTTTTTTAGTATTCCAGCCAGAGGTAGTGGCTAATAAATAAAACGCTCTATTAAACACACCTGAGCTATAGTGTACGTCCATACCTGAAGAGTAATCAGACTGGTGGCCGATAGAACGACCATCTTGTGTTGGATCATCCATGTAACGAAGCGCGCCATTGCCTTTGAATATTTGCTCCCCTACTTTCCAGTCGTTTGATCCTGTCATGTAAAATTCAGCCGCTTCACCTGACATGTCAGAGTACGACTCGTTTAGTCCCCCCGATTTTCCTGAATAGACTAATCCAGAATTTTGTTCGGTAAAGCCATGTGACACCTCATGAGCGGAAACATCTAGGCTTACTAATGGATAAAAAGTACTTTGCCCATCACCGAACGTCATTTGAGATCCATCCCAAAACGCGTTTTCATAATTATTTGAATAATGAACGCGCATGGTTAATTGAAAAGTTAATGGCGCTGCGCCAAACCAATCATTAAACATGTTAAAAACAACATTGCCAAAATAATGGGCATCGTTTAGTGGTGAGTATGCGCCGTTAATTTCTTTTGTGGTGTTTTCTGGACAGGTAAAGCTAAAGGCTGTAGAGCCACTGGTGCCATGATTCAAGTTCACTGTTTTGACATTTGAATTTGTCATTGTGCAGTTGTTACCGGACTGATTCACATCGAGGTGGCCATAATCCGTACCGTAAAAATACTTTCCAGTTTTTTGGTTACCACCTGGACCAGTCGCGTCTGCTGTTTGTAGATTGTTAAAGTGATGCAACACTTCGCCAGTATGCGCATCAATAATGTAGTACGGCCGTGCTGGTTCGTCACCATATTCAACAAAACTCACTTCGTACACTAATCTCGCTACGTCATTTTCATCCTGCCAAATTGATAATACTGACGATTCATTCGCTATTTCTACGATGCTTCGAGAAAGTGCTGCACCATGGCTGAGTTCTTTAGCAGACTGTAAGGCATTGTCAGCTGAGATTGACGGTGTTGTTGTAGTAATGTCTTGTGAGATTTTGTCAAGAATTGAGCCATGCGCATGTTTAAATTTACCATTTCTGGTAATAGATATAATCGCATCGTCATTTATCACAGGAAGATCATGATAACGCTGTTGATAACGAAACGTTTGGTCACCATTACGAATTGTAATTTTTCTCTTTTCTTTAAGGCTACTGCCAGCCTCTAGTCGAATCAAGTCACTTGGTGCAGCAGATATTAACGATGGATTACTTTGAGCAATAGTTGCAATCGCATTGTTTTGTTCACTAAGTAGTTTTCGTTCCGCAGCGTTGGCACTAGTTGCAGATAAAACAGCCATTGCAACGGCACTTATCATGATCGCTTTATTTTGTTTCATTTTTCTACCTTAAAATTATGTTTCTTATAGACGTGTAATAAACGTCTGCAGTTGAAATTCATCCGTAAATTCCAATTACTGTGTGATTGCCGAGCTGCTAATCACTCAGTAATAAAACCAAAATGTACGAACATAATGTTGATAGTAATGCGTAAATCTATCTTACTTACCTTTGCAGGAAATCAGTTGTGAAGCGAAGTCGTACCTCACATCCTGTTAACAACTATTAACATTTAATTAAACCTAGAACACGCTATTTGAAATTGCAAATTAATCTGAAAAAATTTTACAGAGAATAAAGTGAGAACACGGAACAGCTGTTTTACCTTACTTAAACAACAACTTAATGCTGATTTAAAAGCTCATCCACCGATAGAACAGAAGTTTTTCATACAGAATTTTATTTATATTTGTAAAAATTATGTTGTTTTATTGTTTATGTACTAACCTTTTTATCGCGACCATTTAAACATCTTGTTTACATTGGATGTGATGGAAGCATCACAAATTTCACACATCATTAAGGGAGGTAAATCATGGTTAGATATGGATGTATTTTAATATCACTCATTATTAGTTTAATGAGCCATGCTTCAGTTAAGAACGTAAACGATAATCCGGTGATAATTGCTGACACCATCAATAAGTCACTTTCATTAGCACCTATTCAATCGCTAGTGCAAGGAGAAGACACTTCAAATGAAATTGTCGTTTCTCATGCAGGTGCGGCGTTTATTAAAGTACACTTTGAATACTTTAATTTACCTGACGGCGCCTATGTTGTTGTTTCAGATCCACTAGGAAATGAAAGTTATACCTATGATGGTATTGCACACGACTCAGCTACATTCAGTGGAAATGACGGAGAAAATGGATTAAATCAATTTTCAGCTATGTCTATCTTTGGTGATACTGCCATCGTCAAATTAATCATGCCGCCAGATGCAAATTGGCAATCGAAGCACGGTATTAAGATCGATCGTATTAATGCGGGTTTTACTACCGCTATTAATCCCATAGATAAAACGAATGTTGCAGCACCTGAGTCAACCTGCGGTGTAAACGAACGAAAGGATGTCGCTTGTTGGGTAACGAGCCACCCAGTTGAGTACGAACGTACGCGACCTGTCGCTCGTCTTTTAATGTCAGGAAGTGGGTTGTGCACTGGCTGGCGTGTAGGTAGCGAAAACTACATGTTTACTAACAACCATTGTGTCGAAACACAGAGCGAATTGAGTAATACAGAAGTATGGTTTAATTATCAAAATACAACTTGCGGTGGCAGTACTAAGGCAGGCACAGTAAAAGTAACGGGTAAAGACTTGTTCAAAACAGACTATGATTTGGATTACACCCTATTCTCTGTAAACAACTTTGACACAATCGAAAGCTTTGGCAATTTTGGAATAGAAACACGCTTACCTACATTAGGCGAGCTTATTTATATCGCACAACATGGTTCAGGTAACCCTAAAGAACTTGCAATCGAAAGCGACCAAAATACAAATGGTCATTGTCAGATTGATATCGCTACGACAAATGGCAGAGGCACAAATACCGATACAGGCTATTTTTGTGACACCATTGGCGGTTCATCAGGCTCACCGGTAATAGCAAGTAGTTCAAACAAAGTTATCGCGCTACATCACTTTGGTGGCTGTGAAAACCAAGGTGTTCAAATGTATAAAATCTGGCCACAAGTATCTAGTTACTTTGGAGGTACGCCCCCTAATGGAGATGGTGGTTCAGGCAACCAAAATATACCTCCATCAGCACAGGCATCAATCAACTGTTCAGGTTTAGTCTGTAGTTTCGACGGAAGTAGTTCGCAAGATACCGATGGTACAATCACAAGTTACCAATGGAACTTTGGTGACGGCTCTAGTTCGACTGGAATCAATGCCAACCATTCATATGCCGCGTCTGGAACATATAATGTTTCATTAACTGTTACCGACAATGAAGGGGCGACGAATGTTGACTCACAAAGCATTAGTGTGAGTGATGGTAGTTCGAGTAACGAATTGCAATCAGGCGTTCCTGTTGCAAACCTTGCTGGTAGTAAAGACGAGATCTTAAACTTCTACATTAATGCGACTGAAGCAAATAGTATCGTAGAAATCAACATTGATGGAGGAACGGGAGATGCAGATCTTTATGCTCGATTAGGCACTGAACCATCAAAATCAGACTATGATTGTCGCCCATACAAGAATGGCAATACCGAAAGCTGCACGTTAACAGTAAACAACCCTGATACGGTATTTGTATCACTTATAGGTTATACAGATTTCAGTGGTGTCACTTTAACTGCCAATGTAACAGTCGGTAACGACAATGGTTTTCCCAAAGCAAACTTAACTGCAAACAAAGGTGACTGGCTTAGGTTTACCTATGTAGTTCCGGCTAATCAATCTCAGATTACGGTGAATATGAGTGGAGGAACGGGAGACAGTGATTTATATGTTAAAAAAACAGTACAGCCAACTAAAAATGATTGGGATTGCCGACCATACAAATTAGGCAACAACGAAACCTGCACACTTAATGTCGTAGTCGGTGAAGAAATTCATATTGGTCTACACGCCTATAGCGATTTTTCAGGTGTGTTGCTCAATGTAGAATAACAACATTCACAACAGATAGTATCACCACTTTTTCGACGTGGTGATGCTATTACAAGCCAACATATTGAGAACCATTTCAGGTTTAAACTTCATCAGAACGAATACCAATCAACGTATATTTCCAACGTTTAATCCTTTTCATCTTACAAATCTTTATCTCCTTATAGAGTTACTACAACTCTCTAGAAGGCCGATCATGTTGTTGGATATCCCTAATCGCTTATCCACACAAAACTGAGCTCAAGAGAATAAGTAAATACTCACACCACACCCAGATGGAGTTGTCAGAGTTATCACCACCGAATGATACAGGGTTAGCAGGGTTATTTCAATGCAAAACAATAGAGTTACCGGAGTTGTCTAGCTATTGACTGGCAGAGTTATCAGAGTTACCATGTGTTTTATTTAAAATATGAGGCGTGTTAGATGATTTATCCCGCAAAAATTACGCAAGAAAATGGCACTAACTTTGAGCTGTCTTTTCCTGATCTTCCCGGCTGTAAAACTACCGGGAGTATGGTTGAAGAAGTGATGAAAAATGCGCAACAAGCAATCGCCGATCACTTAAGTATATTGGCGGAATACGGCGAACCTATTCCTCACGCATCATCGATTGATAACTATCTAAATAATCAAATGACCAATGGTTGCACATGGGCATTGATAGAATTTGATATTCTTCCGTACTTAGGTAAGAGCCATAAAATCAATGTGACACTGCCTGAATTACTCATTAAACGTATTGATGATCGGGTAAGCAAATCCGAAACCTACAAAACTCGTTCTGGTTTTATTGCCAGCGCATGTCTTAATGAATTAAATAGAAAAAATTAGTGGTGCTTTAATACCAATCCGCATAAAGAATTTGATACGATTAACTATTCGAACACAGCTTAAGCGTGCGCTAAAAATTAAACAATACAATAGGTTTTATAACAATGACAGAAAAGCAATTACTATTACTAAGTAGTTCGCGTGTAGGGAGTACTGAATATCTTTCTCACGCATTGCCAATGATTTCGGAACATCTAAATAACATTAAAGAAATACTATTTGTTCCTTTTGCAGGTGTTACCATAAGCTACGATGAGTACTTGGAACGTGTACAGAACGCCCTATCACCTCTAGATATTACGGTTAAAGGCTTGCATCAATTTGAGGACAAGCGTTCTGCGATACAAAACGCAAGTGCAATTCTAGTTGGTGGAGGTAATACGTTTCATCTATTACACGAACTGTATAAATATGAGTTAGTCGATACAATTAGAGAGCAAGTAAATGCGGGAACGCCATACATTGGCTGGAGCGCTGGTTCTAATATTGCTGGACTATCCATTAAGACTACAAATGACATGCCAATCATTGAGCCACCAAGCTTTGATGCGCTCAAACTGGTTAACGTCCAACTCAATCCACATTACACCGACTTCAATCCCCCAGGATTTAATGGCGAAACGCGTGAACAGCGATTAGCAGAATTCATGGTGGTTAATAGTGAAACGCCTATTATTGGTATTGTGGAAGGAACTGCGCTTAAAGTCACTGGCGAGGAAATTAAACTGATAGGTGGTGAGCAAGGATTTGTATTTAAGGGCGGCAACAAAACTACTGTAGAAAGTGGTTCGGTAGTTGATCACTTGCTATAACGGAATCATAACTACAAACCCAATAAAAACGGCACCTACTACAAGTGCCGTTTTTATTATTAAAATACGCGCGTGTACGTCACAGTATAACGCTGGTGTTAATTTGATCCGCGACTTTCTTAATGTCAGGTTCAAACATCGTTCGCCCAATGAACGGACAAGCTAACAATGTTCTCAACTGTTCAATATTGTCCTCTAAATAAGGCATGTCATGTTGTATATTTGCAAACCAACCACAAATAGATAGACCATCACGTTGAATTGCCTCTGCAGTTAATAGCGCATGATTAAGACAACCTAGCTTCATATTAACAACCAAAATGACTGCTTGATGAGTTTCCTGCGCAAGCTCTGACAAGTATCGACTATTTCCTAAAGGCAAGCGCCAACCACCAGCGCCTTCAGTCACGATAACGTCTGCATTTTTTGCCACTAGTTGCTGATAGTGCTTTATCAAATCATTAACTTCTATTGACACGCCTTGTTGTTGAGCGGCGATATGCGGTGCAATCGGCTGCTCAAAAGCGATGGGATTAATACTGTTATAGCTTTGCTCCGCGTTTGCAATATCCATCAAGAGTTTTGCGTCTTCGTTTATCAACTCTCCATTTACCAGCTCACACCCCGCAGAAACCGGTTTAAATACCGCTACTTTATTGCCAGTTTGTGTTAATTTATACACAAGAGCTTGAGCAAAATGTGTTTTGCCTGCATCAGTGTCCGTTGCAGTAATAAATAGTCTTTTCATAGATCTTAGTTGTTTAACTTCACAGCCATCCCAGAAAACACACGATATGTTGCCGGATATATATTGTTAGGTTCTAAAAAGTCTTTATAACTTTCTGTCATCTGCAGCCACTTAGCACGCCCGCCCAATCCTTTGTTTTGCTTTTTAACTACACGCGTAGCACCTAGCCCTTTTAACTCATGAACCAAATGTAAAACATTCTCGTATTCAAGCACTACGTCCTGAACATTATGTTCTAGTAGTTTGGCATTTGTAGAATCGAATTTGTTTACCATGTCGACTTCTGATTTAAAATCGATTACATGCTTATCATCGTCCACTTGCGCCCAAGAAGATTTAAGCTCAAACAAGGTACCATCTACTAATGTAGTAAATATGAACAACCCGCCAGGTTTTAATACACGGAATATCTCAGCTAAAACTGAATCTAGCGGCTCACACCATTGAATAACCAAATTAGAATAAATCAAATCAAGAGAATTCGTTTGAAATGGTAGCTTAAAAGCGTCAGCCTCTAACCAAGAAATTTCCTGGCTTCGGCTTTCCTGGGCAAATTTTAACATTTTAGTTGAAATGTCTAGGCCCATAACGAGCTGATAGCGCGTCGCCAAAATATCGGTAAAAAAGCCCGTACCAGATCCAAGATCTAATACTTTTAAATCGTTTCTGTTAGGTAACCATGGCATTAAATGCTTACCACTGTATCGTTGTAAACGCGCAGAAACATCATATGAACGGCTTGCAGAACCAAATGTTTTAGCAATTTTATAGCGATGGACTAAGTCCGGCATTTATGTAAAACCTCTTGTAAACTTTCTACCAAGTGCTTGATATCTTCATCTTTATGCGCGCTCGTTACTGTAACGCGTAACCTAGATGTGTTAATTGGAACAGTGGGCGGCCTAATTGCTGTTAGCCAAATTCCATGTTCTTCTCTCAATCTTTCTGCAACATTCAATGCAAGAGATTCTTCACCTAAAACCATTGCATGTATTGATGATTGCGAAGGTATCAATTTAATACTCTTATCTAGCGAAGAAGAAAATAATTGGCTCAGATAATCTATTTTCTCACGTCGCCACTGTTCTTTTTGTATTATGTCTATGCTTTTACTTGTCGCCCAAGCAATCGCCGGTGACATTGCAGTAGAATAAATATAATGTCGACAAAAATTCACTAAATATTCATGAATTTCATCATTACACGCAACGAATGCACCGCTTGTCGCAATAGCTTTACCGAATGTCGCCATAATAATGTCAATGTTGGGCTCACTAGCAACACTGCCTTGGCCCATATCACCTTTAACACCAATCGCGTGCGCATCGTCAATGTACAATCCGGCATTGTGTCTTTTGGCCGCATTTGCGAGCGCACTATAATTTGCTTCGTCACCGTCCATGCTAAAAACACCTTCAGACACAATTAGCTTAACGTCTTGATCTAGTTTTTCCAGCTGGCTATTTAAATGACCTTCGTCGTTGTGACGAAAACGCTTGATGTTGGCACCACTGGCAAGCGCTCCATCAATCAATGAGGCATGAGACAACTTATCCAAACAAAAAGCGGTATTTGTGCTACCTAGCGATTCCAATACGCCGTAATTTGCACTAAAGCCACTGCCAAAAAGTAAACATTTAGGCTTTCCTAGCCATTGGCATATCTGTTCTTCTAAATGTTGGTGAGCAAAATGGTAACCCGTAACCAAACTTGAAGCACTTGAACATACACCAAACTTGTCCACACCTTCCTCTAACGCCTTGTTAATTAAGGGGTGTTGATTCAATCCTAGATAATCGTTTGACGAAAAGTTTAGGTAGCGCTTTCCGTCGATAATAATGTGTCGTGCATCTTGATTTTCAACACTGCGTCGACTGCGATAAAGGTTTAAGTCACGTTGTTTTTGTACTTTGTGGCTAAAACTTGAGCAGTCGAATGCTGTCATTTCTAGTTGGCCGCATCGTAAAACAAATCAGCATTTTGGTTATTAACCATAGCAGTTTTTAACGCCATTGACTCCTGTGCTTCGTCAATATTGTTATCAATCGTCTCGGTATTAATACCAAGTTTCTTAAATAGCAGAATGTCTTGATTTGTTTCAGGGTTCGCAGCTGTTAATAATTTACAACCGTAAAATATCGAATTCGCCCCTGCTAAGAAACATAAAGACTGCATTTCTTCGTTCATAGCTTCACGGCCAGCAGATAAGCGAACGTGACTCATTGGCATCATGATGCGTGCCACGGCGATGCAACGGATAAAATCAAACGAATCTAAGTCTTCAACATCAGACAATGGCGTACCATCAATTTTAACGAGCATATTAATTGGTACACTTTCTGGCTGCGGTGACAAGTTAGCAAGTTGTACTAACAATGAGGCACGATCATTTGCTTGCTCGCCCAAACCTACTATTCCACCACTACATACTTTCATGCCAGCGCCGCGCACAGCGTCAAGCGTATCTAAACGATCTTGATAAGTACGAGTCGTAATGATCTGGTTATAATGTTCAGGTGACGTATCAAGGTTGTGGTTATAGTAATCTAAGCCTGCTTCTTGTAGTTGTCCTGCTTGATCTGGTGACAACATGCCCAATGTCATACAAGTTTCTAGGCCAAGTGATTTAACACCTTTAACCATCTCAAGTACGTATGGCATGTCACGCTCTTTGGGATTACGCCACGCTGCCCCCATACAAAAGCGTGTAGACCCCTGCGCTTTTGCCTGTTGAGCAGCTTCGAGTACCTTTTCAACTTCCATCAAACGTTCTTTTTCGATATCAGTTTTGTAACGAGCGCTTTGTGAACAGTACTTACAATCTTCCGGACAAGCACCTGTTTTTATTGAAAGCAAAGTGCTCACCTGTACTTCATTAGCATTAAAATGCTGACGATGAACAGTTTGTGCCTTGAACATTAGATCGTTAAAGGGCAAATCAAATAATGCTTGAACTTCTTTCGTCGTCCAATTGTGACGAACATTGGCATTATCAACGGCTTGATTTGTTGATGATTGAGACATGTAACTTACCCTTTAAATAAAATTGAAACATAAAAACTAAAAGAGTAGTCTATGCCGCACGTAAGATATGTCAACAAACAAACACAACCAAAGTTAACAAATGAACAAAATAACACCAAAAATGCTCGATTTTGACCGTGAAAATATATGGCACCCTTATACGTCAATGGAAAATCCATTGCCTTCTTATCCGGTTGAATCCGCTAGTGGTGTATATATTCATCTAACGACAGGTGAAAAATTAATTGATGGTATGTCTTCATGGTGGTCGGTGTTACACGGCTATAACCACCCCGCTCTTAATCAAGCGCTCTTAGCGCAAGTAGATAAAGTATCACATGTTATGTTTGGTGGTTTAACCCATCAACCTGCAATCTCATTATGTGAGAAATTGATCTCGCTAACTCCAAAGGGATTAGACAAAGTGTTTTTGTCAGACAGTGGCTCAGTTGCAGTAGAAGTAGCGATCAAAATGGCTATTCAATACTGGTACGCAAAAGGGAAAAAACAAAAGCATAAACTGATGACAGTTAGAAATGGCTATCATGGTGACACGTTTGCAGCAATGTCAGTCTGTGACCCGGTGACTGGTATGCATCAGTTATTTGATTCAGTATTAATGCAGAACATATTCGTTCCAGCCCCTAATTGTGACTTTTATCAAGAGTGGCAACCCGACGCAACAGCAGAGCTAGAACAATATTTTGCCCAGCATCATGAACAACTCGCCGCATTTATTATTGAACCTATCGTACAAGGTACTGGAGGAATGCGTTTTTACCATCCTAACTACCTAAAAAAAGTACGAGAATTATGTACACACTATGATGTGCTGTTTATTGCAGATGAGATAGCGACTGGTTTAGGCCGAACAGGTAAATTATTTGCATGCGAGTGGGCTAATGTTTCTCCTGACATTATGTGCCTAGGAAAAACACTCACCGGCGGTTATCTCACGCTAGCGGCAACACTTTGTACCGATGAGGTTGCGAAAGTCATTAGCCAAAGTGAAGCCGGTTGCTTCATGCATGGCCCCACGTTCATGGGTAATCCACTTGCCTGTGCTGTTGCCAACGCTAGCATCGAGTTACTTATTAGTTCTGAATGGCAATCAACAGTTAAACATATCGAATCTGTGTTGAAAAACACATTGCTACCTTTAGATAAACATGAACGTGTTGCTTCAACACGCGTTTTAGGTTCAATAGGCGTTGTTGAAACCACAACCGCCGTAAATGTTGCTGAAATACAAAAGCACTTCGTTGAGCAAGGTGTTTGGATTAGGCCGTTTGGCAAACTGATTTATATTATGCCACCGCTTATTATCAACGATGTGCAAATCAAACATTTGGTAGAAAGTATTGAAAGTGCATTGGCGATACCACAGTGTTTTAGCTAACACCAATTCGCTGGATGGGGATTAACTAAGTGAAATCTCTTGCGATGTATATTATCCAACACACAACAATCGTAAATAATAACAAATAGTTATAGTGTTGGTTGTCGTCTTTCCGCCGAGACCTAAAATGATTGATGGTGATACTTAAATAACTGAGCAACGCACTAAACCATAGTATCACATAGAGATACCCGGTTAGCGGCGTTAGCCAGTAAGAACGAATCTCAATGTCATGATGACGCAATAAACCAAAATCATCGTCAGGTGCAGCGTAAAAAGACACAACCAAGCCTATAACGAACAACAGCCAGCCCGTTAGTGCGAGTGCCTTCATTATCAGCACTAGGTAATCTAAATTTTCACGTTTTCTGCGATTCAACATTTGTTAAACTACTTAAATTACACTGGTTAGTTTATATTTTACCTTCAAATTACCTTATTTTATTAACTTTTACTTGTTAAACGTAATTGTCGAGGTAACATATCAAGCCCTAAATTTAGAATAACACTTAATGACAAAGAGGTTGATAAATGTCAGTTATCGCAATTACTGATGTACTTGCAGGAAAGTACCCTGTAAATGAAGAAATAACCGTACACGGCTGGATCAGAACACGTCGTGATTCAAAAGCGGGTATTTCATTTTTAGCTATCCATGACGGATCATGTTTTGACGCAATTCAAGCAATCGTTCCTAATGAGTTAGATAATTATCAATCCGAAGTCCTTAAGTTAACCGCTGGTGCATCGGTAAAAGTAACAGGCCTCCTGGTAGAATCACCGGGCGACGGTCAATCATTCGAAATTCAAGTGTCAAATGTAGAAGTACTTGGTTTTGTTGAAGACCCTGATACTTATCCAATGGCAGCTAAACGCCACTCTCTGGAATACTTACGTGAGCATGCGCATTTGCGCCCACGTACGAATATTGGTGGTGCAGTAACGCGTGTAAGAAATACACTAGCACATGCAGTACATCGCTTTTTATACGAGCGTGGCTACATGTGGATAAGCACTCCATTAATCACAGGCAGCGACTGTGAAGGTGCTGGTGAAATGTTCCGTGTGAGTACGCTCGATTTAGAAAACTTACCGCGCACAGAAAAAGGCGATGTAGATTACAACGAAGATTTTTTTGGTAAAGAAACCTTCTTAACGGTATCTGGTCAACTAAATGTTGAAACCTATTGTAGTGCCCTATCTAAAGTTTACACGTTTGGCCCTACTTTCCGCGCAGAAAACTCAAACACGAGTCGTCACCTTGCAGAATTCTGGATGATTGAACCAGAAATCGCCTTTGCTGATTTATCCGATGCCGCTGATTTAGCTGAAGACATGTTGAAATACGTATTTAAAGCACTATTAGAAGAACGTGCAGACGATATGGCATTTTTCCAACAGCGTGTCGACAAAACAGTTATTGACCGTTTGAATTCTGTTATCAACAGTGAATTCGTACGTATGGATTACACCGACGCTATCGAAATTTTGAAAGGCTGTGGTAAAAAATTCGAAAATCCAGTGTCTTGGGGTATCGATCTTAACTCAGAGCACGAACGCTATTTAGCGGAAGAGCACGTTGGTGGACCAGTGGTACTGCAAAACTACCCTAAAGACATCAAGTCATTCTATATGCGCTTGAATGACGATGGTAAAACAGTAGCCGCAATGGATATTCTTGCACCGGGTATTGGTGAAATTATCGGTGGTAGCCAACGTGAAGAACGTTTAGATGTTTTAGATCAACGTTTAGCAGAAATGAATTTAGATCCTGTCGACTATAGCTGGTATCGCGACTTACGTCGTTACGGTACAGTTCCACATTCAGGGTTTGGGTTAGGCTTCGAACGTCTTGTTGCTTATGCTACAGGTGTACAAAACGTAAGAGATGTAATACCGTTCCCAAGAACACCGAATAGCGCAGCATATTAAACAAAACGCGCAACAATCCAGTGATAGAAAAGCCCTTAAGTTAAAGGGCTTTTTTGATCGATAAATTTGCTACCGTCATTGTTATAATGACAAATTTGATGGATTTGTTATGAATAGCTAGCGCAAATAACTCACATGTGGCGCAAATGCCCTACTTGGCTTTACTGGAAGTTGCTTTTGCATTGTGCCGATGTAAAGGAATCCAACAATGTCATTATGTGCTTCTATGTTCAACGCCATTTTCACGTTAGCATCGTAACTCATTGCGCCAGTACGCCACATTGCTCCATATCCTAACGCTGTTGCAGCCATCTGCATCGCGTGTACTGCACAGCCCGCCGCTATACTTTGTTCTATTTCAGGCACTTTGTCATGCGGTTGATACCGTGTACTAACCACGATAATCAACGGTGCACGATAAGGCATATTTTTAGCTTTTTGTATTTTCGTGTCATCACCGCCTGTAATCTCGACAGCTTCGCCAAAAATTAAGCTTAACTTATCAAGTCCAGCACCTGCCACTACATCAAAGTGCCAAGGCGTTAAACCAGCATGATCTGGAACGCGCATGCCAGCAGACAGTATCTGTTCAATTTGTTCTGACGCAGGCGCTGGCGTAGTTAATAACGGATTAGATTGTCGCGTGGTTAAAAATTTAATTATGTCCATTAATTCAAGAAAGTTACTACAACTTGTTCTCTAGTTTGGGTCGAATCCAATGATTATATAAGTAATAGTCAACACTAGTAAATCGTCCACCACCAATTCCTATTAAAACCAGCAACATAATAAAATAAGTCGACGCAAACTCAATCCCATTATTAAGCACGACGATATTGCCATTTTCATAAAGCCATTCAGTATTCCCGTTTTCGTCAAGAATTTCCTTCATTTTGTTTAAGCGCACGCGAGTTGCTTCGCTATTGCTAAGGCTAACTTTAGCTTGGTCTATACCGATCCAAGTAAGTACTTTTGCGGGACTAGCATCAACATTGGTAGGCGTAATTGCAAACCAGCCCTTATCTAAATGGACAGTGGTTGCTGCAACAACCATCGTAAATAACAACGGGATCGATACAAAGCGCGTTAACAAACCTACCAACAGTAACCAACCGCCAAAAAACTCAGTCCAAGCTGCCAAGTTTGCTAAAAGTTCTGGAAAAGGTAACCCCAACCCCCACTCACTATTGCCAAACCAATTGACGATGTCTTGACTGGCAAACAACTGGTTAAATCCACCAACATCTGGGTTGGACATATTCATTTTGCTGTAACCAGCAATAATAAATATTGGCGCAAGATATAGGCGTAATAATGTTGCCGATATCGATTTAACATGAAAAGAACGGTTGGCTAGCGAATGGTAAATATTAAATAACTTCATAAACGTCTATTTCTCATAAAATATGAAAGATAAGAACCCGATTCGAGCAACATAATTTCATTATCGTTGAAAATATGTATTTATTTACAATTTTATCTACTTTCTCGTGGCAATATTCAGTAGCATATACTTGTCTATATGTATAACCGCGGAATAGTTGTAATAGTATATGAGTGAAATTGAAGTAAAGCCAAAAGGACTTATGGCAAGATTATTTAGTTTGTTGAATACGCTAAGAAAAGTCATCATTAATTTTGTATTTTTCACAATCTTATTGTTATTTGTGATAGCCATAAGTGTTGAAGAAGAAGCTGTTGTTGTTCCTAACAGCGCAGCATTGGTATTAAATATTAAAGGTGACGTTGTAGAGCAAAAGTATGAAATTGATCCATTAGACAGCATCATGTCGGAAGCACTCGATCAAAAACCTGAACGGGTTGAAGTACTTCTGGAAGATATTGTCGATGTTATCGAACATGCTAAGAATGACGACAGAATCCCACTCATCGTATTAAAACTTGATGGCATGCGACGTAGCGGTCTTACTAAACTAAAAATAGTTGCCGAAGCACTACAAGATTTTAAAACATCAGGAAAAAAAGTTATCGCTATTGGCGATCAGTTTTCACAGAACCAGTATTACCTTGCAAGTTACGCCGACGAAGTCTGGATGAATCCAAATGGTTGGTTATTATTAGACGGCTACGGGCGATATCAACTTTATTTCAAATCAGCCATCGAAAAACTTGATATTAGCCAACATATATTCCGCGTAGGTACTTATAAGTCTGCTGTAGAACCCTATATGCGTGACAGCATGTCAGAAGAAGCGAAAGAAGCTAATCAGGCGTGGTTAAATGAACTATGGCAACAATATAAAGTAGATGTTGCACAGCAGCGTGAGTTTCCTGAGTCTAATTTCGACGAAACAACTGAGGCTATTGTTAAGAAGCTAGAAGCTACCGGTGGAGATGTAGCTAAATACGCATTAGACAATGGCTGGGTCGACCAACTTAAGACACGTGAGCAAATAATTGACAGCCTAGTGGATGAGGTGGGGCAATCAAAGAATGCAGACACGTACAGCCATATTGGGTTTAACGACTATTTACGCACAATTAAACCCCCTTTCCCATTACCAAAAGCGCCAGGTGATAAAGTTGCTATTGTCGTTGCAAAAGGCACGATATTAAACGGTACACAAAAACCGGGTAATATAGGTGGAGACAGTACAGCCAAGCTCTTACGTAAAGCCCGTAACGACGACCAAGTAAAGGCAGTTGTTTTACGAGTTGATAGCCCTGGTGGTAGCGCTTATGCCTCTGAAATTATACGTCAGGAAGTTGAATTACTGAAAAAAGCTGGCAAGCCAGTGGTTGCATCAATGGGTACATATGCTGCATCTGGCGGATATTGGATTTCAGCATCTGCAAATGAAATTTATGCTTCGCCAACAACTATTACGGGCTCTATTGGCATATTCGGCATGTTCATGACATTCGAAAATGTCTTAAGTAAGTTAGGCATCTATACTGACGGTGTGGGCACGACTGAGATGGCTGGTTTTGGCATTACGCGCCCTCTTCCTGACGGTATTGGTAGCATCATCCAAATGAACATCAATAAGGGTTATAGAGATTTTATTACCCTAGTCGCCACTAACCGCAACATGACACTGGAGCAAGCTGACAGTATTGCACAAGGGCGTGTGTGGACAGGCAAAAAAGCCGTTGAGTTAGGACTTGTCGATAAACTCGGTAATATTGATGACGCCGTTGACGCTGCTGCAAACTTGGCCGGACTTAAACATTATGATACTTGGCTGGTAGAAAAAGAAATGTCATCGACTGATGCATTTTTAAGACAGCTATTTAATACCGCTGAAAGTTATTTCCCTCAAGAAGAACTAACGACTACAGGCCCTATTCAAGGATTATTACTTCAACTTCAACAAGAACTCAATCATCTTGATAAGTTTAATGATCCCCAAGGCATTTACTCATTATGTTTGACATGTGAAATAAATTAACTATCTTATGCCCCGAAATTCGGGGCTTTTTATTAGTTGAACCATATGAAAAAGAAAATATACGTCGCATATACAGGCGGAACAATCGGTATGATGGCAAGTGAAGACGGTTATATCCCAATTAAAGGGCACCTTTCCGACTCAATCAACGCGATGCCAGACTTTCATCGCGAAGAAATGCCAGACTTTACAATTAATGAATACCGTCCGTTAATAGATTCATCCAATATGACGCCTAGTGATTGGCAACGTATTGCTGACGATATTTATCAAAAATATGATGACTACGATGGTTTTGTTGTTTTGCATGGTACAGATACCATGTCATACACAGCGTCCGCTTTGTCATTTATGTTCAAGAATTTATCTAAGCCTATCATAGTTACAGGGTCTCAAATCCCCTTTAGTCAATTACGCTCAGATGGACAGGTTAATTTATTAAACTCTCTGTACATAGCGGATAAATTCCCAATTAATGAAGTAAGTTTGTTCTTTAACAATAAACTGTTTAGAGGTAATCGCTCAATAAAAGCGTACGCGGATGGCTTTAATGCGTTTGATTCCCCTAACTTACCACCTTTGTTGGAAGCTGGGATCAACATTAAATTGGTTGAAGGTACATTAAACGAACAAAGAGAAGCGCCTTGCGAAGTGCTCAATATTACACCTCAACCTATTGGTGTTGTTCATTTATACCCTGGTATCAGTGTCCAAGTTATTGAAAACATTATTCAGCAACCAGTAAAGGCGTTAATTATACGCAGTTATGGCGTTGGTAATGCACCTCAAGATGAACAACTACTTGCATGTTTAAAGAAGGCGCATGACAACGGCATTGTTATCGTAAATTGTAGTCAGTGTATCAAAGGAACGGTTAATATGAGTGGCTACGCAACTGGCGCTTCCTTGAGTAAATGTGGTGTCATTAGTGGTGGTGATATGACGCTTGAAGCCACCTTAACCAAATTACATTATTTGCTAAGCCAAAATTACACCGTTGATAAAGTACGTGAATTAATAAAACAAAATTTACGTGGTGAGCTTTCATAGCATTCATCGTTTACTTCGTTATCTTTTTTGCTCGGTAATAGCGTTGATTTGCTCAACCACCAAAGAAAATTTGAAGCGATGAGCTGTTTTCTTTGGTGGGTGTAATAATGAGAATTTTTTAAAATCTACTAAGCTCCAATCAACCTGTTGGGCTAAAAAATCATATGAATCGATATTATCTGCCGTAATCACTTCCAAATAATATGGGGGCGTTCCGTCACCTTTAATAAACACAGGCT
Source organism: Thalassotalea fusca (assembly GCF_053485835.1). Lineage (NCBI taxonomy): Bacteria > Pseudomonadati > Pseudomonadota > Gammaproteobacteria > Alteromonadales > Colwelliaceae > Thalassotalea > Thalassotalea fusca. The sequence continues at coordinate 48,271 of NZ_JBQRUN010000017.1, read as the reverse complement.
GGCCGCCATGATGATCATGTATTTTTATCAAAGCCCACGCTGCTTGCATAATGTGCCCTCCAACTGATGCTGTCATTTGGCCAGACTTAATTTTTTGTACAGCTTCACTCGTCCAATCAATTCCACCAGTAATGATGCGATTTTTTATTGGACTATGTAAACTTGAAGCAGAATCAAGTACGCCAAGCGCCATACCATCTGACGCGGTCCAAGCGATGTCGATTTCGCCATATCTACTAGCAAGTTGATGGATAATATCTCGACTGCGTTCCCTGCTCCATCCCCCTGGAACTACTTGCAATAGTTCTACATCTGGATATTGCGATAAGCTTTTAATGAAACCACCTACTCGTTGTTCAGATTCGCCACTAAAACTGCCCGAAATACCTATTGCTGTTAAAGAATCTTTATCTAATAAATGACTCGCTTTGGTAATTAGCGTATTAGCGAGAAGTAAGCCAGCATGTGTGTTGTCGTGGTAAACTTCACCTAGCCAGTATTGATAATTTTCTTGAGGAAATCCTACAACAGTTTGTTCGTCGTAATGTAAAGTTCGCTCCATCGTTATAAATGAAACCTTTGCCTTTTCCAAAACATCAAAAGAAACTTTAGCATTTCCCCCATAAGGCATGAGTACGACGTAATCAGGTTTTTGCTCTAAGAAAGCAAGCTGTTCGATTGTCTTGTGATTAAAGATACGATTGTCTCTACCGTAGACTACGCTCAATTCGATATTCAAATCATTGGCAGCGGCATACGCAATTGCCGTAACCCGATCCCAAAATGGTGTACCGGGTATGGAGGGATTTACAAGGGTTACTTTTAATGGCGTAGCTAACGCAGATAATGAAAACCACCAAAGTAAAAAGATTAATCTCATACTACCTCCCAAGACACGATGTAATACCAACCCGCATAAAGAACTCCTAAAGGGCGAGTTATAAAGGCTTATATGCTGCGTTATTGATTTTAACAAGGCTCCCACATGGATGTGGGACATTAGGGCAACGCAGGACGCAGTTGCCGAGAACAACCACTCTTTGCAATCAATGCCTTGTCTCTAAACCTTTAAATTCTCGCTAAGTGAGCAATTTCTTATGCGGATTGGTATAACTATAGCAATGAATCTATGTTTAACTCGTAGTTTTAGTTGAGCTATTCGTTAAGCTCAGTAGTAGTTCGTTACTTTTCAAGCACAAAATAATCAACTAAAAACCTTTAACCTTAACAAAAAGCCAGTTAGCATCAGCTAATTCTTGTACACAACAATGCTAATTTATATGGAATACATACTCGCAGTATCATTGTTCGCTATTTCTTCGTCTATTACACCGGGTCCAAATAACATTATGGTGATGACTTCTACCGTAAATTTTGGCATAAAACGAAGCTTGCCATTATTAACGGGGATATGTGTAGGCTTTACGGTTATGTTGTTGCTCGTAGGGCTAGGATTTGCGCAGTTGTTTACGCTATTTCCTGAATTACATTTAATCATAAAGTGTATAGGAATAGCATATTTACTCTATTTAGCTTGGATGATCGCCAATTCAAGTAGCGATATATCTACAAACGCAGATGTTAAACCACTAACATTTATGAACGGTGCATTGTTTCAGTGGATAAATGCTAAAGCATGGATCGTAGCAACAGGTGCAATTGCAACGTTTAGTACAGCAGGAGAAGACTTAAGTTACCAGTTTATCGTCATTGCTCTCGCTTTTTTTGTCGTATCATTTCCCTGTGTGGGCGTTTGGATGATCTTTGGCAATATTCTGAGAGACTTATTAAAGAATAAAGCGCATAGGGCTTGGTTTAACTATACGATGGCAACCTTACTTATTGCATCAGTCATTCCGGTAATTTCTGAAGTATTAAGGCAAGTGCTTTAGGCAAAAGGTTCACCTAAAACACTTGCTAATTAGCACTTAATTCGGCAATTACTTGTTTACATAAATTTTTTGTAAACGCTCGATTTCATCAGGCTTTATCGTTGAAAAATCAACATATGTTAACCAATCAAATAATAATTGTGTTAAATCTACAGTACTTCCTGATGTCATTTGTTCCTGCATAAGTGCCACTTGCACTTTCATTCGGTTTTCATGCAACGCTTTAGGCGACTCTACACCCGCTAATACTTCAAGCTTAAGCAATTTATCCTGACGAGATTCATTATCTGAAGACATGGCGTCTACTTTTTTGTTTGCCTGCAGTAACTTTTTTTGCCACGTTGTCGGTAACTGTTCGAATCGCTCATTTTCATCAATCATCGTCGATGCATTGCTGGTATCGGCAAGTAAACCAAATAGTGTTTGCCAATGTAACTTTTGTTGCGCTGACTTAATTTTCTTTCGCTCAGATTTAAATTGTTCTATCGCATCATAAATTTTATTAATCAACTGCTTGTCAGAATGCTTGTTAGATTTAACTGCGTAAAGTAAATCGTTTAACTGCTCAAGCGATTCATCAAACACTTTAATACTTGGCTCACGTGCAATGTTTAGGAGTTCATCTAACTGAGCTTGCCAATCGTTTACTTGTGTTTGCAGTAAACTGGCATCTTGTTGCTTTTGGATATCTCGCTTGGCAAACACTTGGTCATTTACTTGACGAAACGAATGCCATAGGTCATTTTCAAATTTAACGCCACTATAACCGACCGAAGCCCACGCTTTTTGCAATCCCTTAACTATGTTCGTCGCTTCAAAAACATCGTCCATAGCCAATGCTTGCTTCGCCTGTGCAATTAAGGCTTGTTTTGCAGTCGCGTTATCTTGATGGTATTGATACACCTTAGATTTTATTGGCGCTATAGCTTGCTCAAAGCTTGTTTTGCACTCTAAATAACGCTTGCGATCTATATCACCACTTTGACGCCAACGTTGCTTTAACTTATTCAATTTAGTATCGAGCGCTTTATCTTCTTCGTCAGCTAATTCCTTTGCTAGAACTTGTGCCTCTTCAATGATCGCTTGTTTAACAGCAAGATTTTTTTCACGGATTTTTTCTTGTTCTGCAAAATATTTACGACACGGTTCAAATGCCTTTTCGCAAGCTTGATTAAATGCGTCGTTAAGCTCATTTTCAAGGTCGTCTTCTGCGTGTCCAAAGCTATTCCAAAGCTTTCGATACTCTTTGACTTTATTAGACTGACTGACAGGGTTGTCTAGTGGTGTTTCGGCTAGTGCAATGACATCTTCTAGCAATTTTTGTTTCTTAGGCGTAGCAACGTAATGTTCCCAATCACTTAATTCGTCAATTTTTTCGCTAAATTTGTCGAGTTCTTTTTTCAATGATTGCTGATGTCGCTCGCTAAGTAACGAATATTGACGCGATGCTTTTTTAAAAATACCAAAGACCGCGTTGAACTTGCCGGAATTAATTAAACGATTAATATCGGCAAATTTCTTTTTAACAACATGAAACAGTTTTTGTTGTTCTTTTCGAAATGGTTCAGACTTACTCTGCCAATCTGCTGCAATTTGTTTATGAGCGTCTAATACAGCTTGCGGCAAATAGCCCTCTGCCACTTCTACTACTGACTGCCATTGTTTTTGCCATTGAGAATATTGCGCAAACTTTTCATTAAATTCTGACAATTCGTTTGCATGAGAAAGCTGACTAGCTTTGGCAATTAAATGAGTTGCTTGCGTTACCGAAGCAGCGATTTCAGATAAATTGTCGAGCTTGGAAACCAACGAATCAGCCAATTCAATAAGTTGCTCTTGCTTTTCCTGATCAATCGAAGATGATTTAACGCTTTGACTTAGCATCCCAAGCTGTTGTTTTACTTCAACGTTATCTAGCGTTACATTTTCAAAAATTGCATCAGTGATGCTGCTTTGAATGTGTTCTAGCTTTTGCAAGAATTCGTTATATTGCTGTTGCTTTTGTTTAGCTAATTGTTTGGCTATTTTTTCTTGTTCGTATGCTTCAGCTTTATGCGAGAAAACCTTATCTAGCTGTGCGTTAATATCGCTATACTTTGCTTCAAATTCATTAGCATTATCTAAACAGTCAAAATCAGAGACTAAACTTAACCATTCTTTCTCTAAATTCGCTCGCTTAGCCAGCATAACTTCATAGTCAGATTCTTCTCTTAAGGCCAGTAACTTAGATAAAGTAAGCTGTGTTTTTTTCGTCAAAACTTTAGGCTTATTTGCCTCTTCTAATATGGCCGTTATTCTTTGTTGAATTAAGCTCGCCACGTCGTCAGCACATGCTTTTTTTAACATTTTTTCGAGCGTAGCAACGTCATCTGTTGCTTCTACCAAGTAACTCTGTACTGCGGGAGTCGCTTTTTCCGCGAATGTTCTTAGCTTGTATTGTGGTTTTTCAAGTTTTTCATAAAGTGTAATGATCAAATTGGGATCATCTTCTACGTTAAGCCATGCCTCAATGAAACTAGGCTTTAGCGCATTATCTAATAAGGTAAATTTTTGCTGAACACTTAATGTAATTGATTTATCTTGGCCAAATACAATGTTTTCGACCTTTTTTTCCGCAAACGCTTTTGTCTTTTGGCACGAATTGAACTGCGCAGCATTTAGCCACTCTTCAAATGCATTAAGTTTTATAAGTGCTGCTCTTCTTACAAGGTCTACTTCATCATTTTCAACCAACCATTTTAGAGTTTCAACATTGTCTTGTTGATCAACACTGAGCAACGTTTCAATCGCTTCAATTCGTACGCTACTATCTTTATGTTGCCATTTAGGCTTGAATAACTTGTCAAAAATCATAAATGAGTAAACCTGGCAATATCTTGGCTATCAGCCTTTTCTTCGTTAACGAACTCTGCTTTAATCTCGCGTTTTGATTTATGCACCATCTCTCCGTTCGCGCCGATAGTCAGCATTTCATTAGAGTCTAGATGTATCGCCTGATAAGCCATTGAAATTTGTAGCGCCATATCCCGTTGTTCCTGTTCAACGGGCGTACCTTCTGGCCATTTCCCTGTTTCCGCAGCGTGCTTCATACGAAGATACATATCCTCAGACATGTGTTTAACTGTTGATATTATATCCATTATGCTTTTTTACCACGTTTTAAGATCAATATTTTTACTCGAATAATAATATAGATGACAAAGCCAAGGATTGAACTAGTTAACGCCGCTAAGTATTCCCAAGAACCCGGTTGCGCGTTATACCAATTAAGTACGAGTATTCCGGCACAAAACATTAATACTGCTACAAATGAAAAAGACATCAACCGTTGAGATTCATTGATAAGGTTGATTTTTCGAAGCGTAGCTAATTTTTCCTCATCCATATTTTCAAGATCTATTGAACAATGAGAGCAGGACTTTGCCTTATCGGATATTTTTTTTCGACAGCTGGGACAATCTATTAACGCCATAATCACCTCTTTAGATTAATTCGCCAATATTTTACAAAAAAAAACGCCCTTATGGGCGTTTTTTTACGTCTAATTTAGCGAATCACATAAATTTCTATTTTTTATTACGCTCAACCCAGAAATCAGCGTTCTTAATCCCTAATTTTTCAGGGTCAAAGGTGTATTCATCTACGCCTTCTTTTTGCTGAGACTCATAGTCTTTCAAAGCCTTAACCGCTGGTTTAGCAACAAAAAATATAATAATGATACCGATAATGTTTAACCAAGCCATTAAGCCAACACCAACGTCACCCATTCCCCATGCGACATCGGCAGCTTTCACTGTACCGTAGAAAGTGGCCACCATAATTAGTAATTTTAACGCAAAAGATAACATTGGTGCTTTAAAGGTGCGTTTGATATACGACACATTGTTATCAGCGATAAAGTAGTAAGCTAAAATAGTAGTGAATGCAAAGAAGAATAAAGCTAATGCTATAAATGGCTTGCCTACGCCTTCAAGCATTCCGTCGACCGCAATTTGTGTATATGCCGGACTATTCGCAGCGATATCGCCTGCAATATTTTGCACGATAAAAGAAGATGAACCTTCAAGTTGCACATTATAAGACTGTGTAATAAGAATCATAAACGCAGTCGCCGAACAAACAAACAATGTATCAATATACACTGAAAACGCTTGTACTAAACCTTGTTGCGCAGGATGGTCAACTTCAGCACTTGCTGCTGCGTGAGGACCCGTACCTTGGCCAGCTTCATTTGAGTAAACACCGCGTTTTACGCCCCAACCTATCGCGGCACCAACACCTGCCATAGGTGAAAAAGCATCTGTAACTATCAGCGTAAATACTGCTGGTAACTTATCGATGTGTAGTGCAATGATAACACAGGCAATAATAATGTACGCCAGTGCCATGAATGGCACGACTACCTGAGTGAAGTTTGCGATACGTTTAACGCCACCAAAAATAATGAAGCCTAACATCATCACAATGAATACAGCTGTGTACAGTTTAGTCGTAGAAATTTCACCGAATGCCGTATTTAGCATTTCACCAGTGCCAAACACCATAGTAACGGCTTCACCTATACTGTTTGATTGCACTGTAGGTAATAAAGCACCAGTGGCTATAATCGTTGCAATAGCAAAAATCCACGCATACCATTTTTGGCCGAGCGCTTTTTCAATGTAGTAAGCTGGGCCACCACGGTATATGCCTTCCTGACGCTCTTTATAAATCTGAGCGTTGGTTGATTCGATATAAGCAGTTGCCGCGCCAAAAAACGCTACTACCCACATCCAAAACACTGCACCTGGGCCACCAAAACCAATGGCTGCTGCCACACCCGCAATATTACCCGTACCTACACGTCCCGACAATGACACTGCCAATGCCTGAAATGACGAAATACCGCTTTCCGAACTCTTACCTGATAAAAGCAGTCGGCACATTTCTTTAAACTGACGAACTTGAACAAAACGTGTAATTATTGAGAAAAATACACCGGCCCCTAAACATAAATAAATTAGCGCTGGGCTCCAAATGACCCCATTCAAACTATTAACAAGTTCTTGCACACTATACTCCTGAAATTATTATTATTTTATCCTTCTATCGAAGGAGATTATCTTAAATCATCAACGATGTGATAAATCGCAGTTAAAAAATCACGACCAAACAAGCTACTTCTAGCATCAGACCATCCAACGCTATGATCAGGCAACAATATGTTGTCTTTAAACGGCATTTCCACGGTATAAGCTAAACACTTAAATTGTTCACCTACCCAATTAGACCCAACTGTTAAGTTGGCTTTACCCGGTTCGTCTTTGTCATATCCTTTGTCATCTTGAAATTCTGGTGTAATTGCTAACAAAACTTGCTTGAATTTTTCTTCTAATTGCTGATGACGACTATCATACGAAGGGATTCCTTCGCAGCCAGCAACGAAGTTATACGGTAATGCTTCATCGCCATGAATATCCAAGTGCATATCGACACCTGTTTCTAACATTTTTTCACGAACAAGATAAACTTCAGGGCTACGCTCCATTGAAGGTTCTTGCCACTCTCGATTCAAGTTAACACCTGCAGCATTTGTTCTTAAGTGACCTCTTACTGAACCATCAGGGTTCATATTAGGTACAAGGTAGAAAACAGCACTGTTTAACAACGAACGAGCTACACCATCGTCTTCGTCTAGCAATCTATCGATAAAGCCTTCCATAAACCACTCAGCCATTGACTCGCCGGGGTGTTGTCGCGCCGTTAACCAAACGACCTTTTTACCTTCACCTTCTTCGCCAATTTTTAGCAAGCTCATATCTCGGCCATCAAGTGTTTGTCCTAATACTTGCAACTGGCAATCAATATCAAGTTGAGCGTTATGAATCAGATCTTGATGACGCTCATAGCTATAAGGTGCAAAATAGGCAAAATAAACTGAATCATGCTCTGGTGTATACGTAATAGTAAGGTTTTGTCCGTCAAACGCAGTAGGCACTCTGAACCAATGTTCTCTATCGTAAGATGCTACAGCCTGATAATCATGCCAACCTTCAACATAGGCAGATTGCCCTGCGTTGACGATGTGCATGACGTGTTCTTGTCTTTCGTTATTGTGGAGTTTGAAATGGAACCATTGATAAAACTCAGAATCGTTGTCTTTGATAATTTCCAGACGAATGTTATCAGGCGAGTTTGCTTCGATAACGCGAATATTACCGCTATCGAAATTAGCTGAAATTTGCATAGGTTAGCTCTAGCTTAATTTGACTGATGAAACCCATAGTGTACACAATCAGCAATCAGATCAGAAGTGTTAAAATGATCTTAACAATATTCCTAACTCTGTACTGTACCCTATTGATTTTGCCTGAATTTTATTTTCTTCATCTAAAACGTAGTAACTTGGGTACCCTTGAATTTTAAATGATTTTTTGACAATTTCATTTCCATAAGCTACCGGAAAGGTTAATTGATGCTTTGAAGTAAAAGTTAAAACCTCTTGTTTTGAGCGATAGTCAAGTGCAATCGCAACAACGTCTATGTCACTATTTTTTTCATAAATCGCTTGTAAATTGCCGATGCTTGCATGGCAAATTTCACACCAAGGAGCAAAAAAATAAATGATTTTTTTGGACTTACCTGCATATAAATCAACAACCTCATCGTGAATAGTCGGTAATACAGTTTCTTGTACATGTGAGAGCTCATCATCAGCCAACATACTAGATGTTTTAAACCAAGAAATTAGCTGAAAAATTAGAAAAAACGCAAGAATCTGAATAATTAAACTTCTAAACAATGTAATACCTTAAGTACGTGAACCTATTAACACAGACCTGAATTTCAAAAACATCTTTCAAAAAAAATCCGAAGACAAGCTTCGGATTTTATTTATCTAACTTTAATTTTATCAAATACTAGGCTTTACCAATTACCGTCAAACCATTCATATATGGCTGTAAGACGCTTGGAACCTCAATTGAACCATCAGCTTGCTGATAGTTCTCTAAAATTGCAACTAGCGTACGGCCAACTGCTAAACCAGATCCGTTTAATGTATGAAGTAATTCAGGCTTGTTAGTTTCACTACTACGGAATCTCGCTTGCATACGTCTTGCCTGAAAATCGCCCATGTTAGAACATGAAGAAATCTCACGATATGTATTTTGCGCAGGTAACCATACTTCAATGTCGAACGTTTTAGTTGCTGAAAAGCCAATGTCTCCTGAGCAAAGAACAACCGTACGATAAGGCAGTTCCAACTTTTCAAGAATCACTTCAGCGTGACGCGTTAACTCTTCTAATGCGTCAAATGAAGTTTCAGGCTTAACCACCTGCACCATTTCCACTTTGTCAAATTGGTGTTGGCGAATTAATCCACGAATATCTCGTCCAGATGAACCCGCTTCACTTCTGAAACATGGCGTGTGCGCACACATTTTAATTGGCAAACTTGCCTCATCCACAATCTCGTCTCTAACTAAGTTAGTTAGTGGTACTTCGGCGGTCGGAATAAGTGAAAACTGACGGTTTGCTAAATCAGTATGGAACAAGTCTTCACCAAATTTTGGTAATTGGCCGGTGCCATATAAAGAGTCATGATTAACTAAATAAGGCACATACATTTCTTCATAACCATTCTCTTGGCTATGTACATCAAGCATGAACTGAGCAAGTGCACGATGTAATTTAGCGATATGGCCACGCATTACGGCAAATCGCGTACCCGCAAGTTTTGCACCGCTTTCAAAGTCTAAACCTTTATCTAATGCTGTTGCCAGATCGACATGATCTTTAACTTCAAAATCAAATGTTTTTGGCGTGCCCCAACGACGCACTTCAACATTGTCGCTTTCGTCTTCACCTTCTGGCACAGACTCATGGATAAGATTTGGAATAGCACTAGCAATCGCATTGATTTGCTCAAGCACCTTATTCTGTTCTTCTTTGGCCGCTTCAAGCTCATCACCTAGCTGACTTACTTCAGCTAATAATGGTTGAATATCTTCACCACGCGCTTTAGCTTGGCCTATCGATTTAGAACGGGTATTGCGCTGGCTCTGTAATTCTTGAGTTTTTACCTGAATAGCTTTGCGTTGCTCTTCTAATGACGTTAACGTTGCGACGTCTAAAGTGTATCCGCGTTTAGCTAAGTTTTTTGCCGTTGTTTCAATATCTGTTCTTAAATGTTTTGCATCAAGCATGGTTTGTCACTTGTTTGTTATTTATTAAATAAAGTTGCGAGATAAATACCAATGCCGGCAGCCAATAGGCACAATCCAACATTAAGCGTTACATTCATCACCGCTTTGAAAAATTCCCCTTGCTGAAATAACAGCAAAGTATCGAGTGAAAAAGTAGAAAAAGTAGTGAAGGCGCCAAGAAAACCGATACCTATTAACGTTCGGTAAATCCCCACCTCTATTACACCTTGTTCTATCAGTCCATATAACATCCCCATAATCAGGGAGCCAGAGATATTAACTGCCAAAGTAGCAAAAGGGAATCCTTTTCCTAGCCAATTTAACATTAATTGTGAAATATAAAAGCGAAAACTTGCACCGAATGCACCGCCAAGCGCAACTAATAGATATATCGTCAAGCTACTTGTAGCGTTGTTCATGACCCTGCTCGTTTAGTTGATGTAAATAATCCAATTTACTTTTAAGTTGCTTTTCTAAACCTCTATCGCTGGGATAATAAAGCCGCGTTTTATTAAGTACTTCAGGAAAATACGATTCTCCTGCCGCAAAAGCGCCTTCTTCATTATGGGCGTATCGATATTCAGCCCCATGTCCCAACGATTCAGTAATATGGCTGGTCGCGTTACGTAAATGTATTGGCACTTCTAGCGAAGAACTATTTTTAGCGAGCTCTATTGCATTATTAAACGCTTGATACACTGCATTACTTTTTGGCGCTAACGCCATATACACAGCCGCTTGTGCAATTGCTCGCTCGCCCTCGCTTGGCCCTACTCGATGAAACGTATCCCAAGCATTTATCGCTAATTGCATTGCCCTAGGGTCGGCATTGCCAATATCTTCACTGGCAATAGCAAGTAAACGTCTAGCGACATACAAAGGGTCACCACCGCCGATTAAAATACGCGCATACCAATACAAAGCTGCGTCTGGATCAGACCCTCTAACCGACTTATGAAACGCACTAATCAAATCGTAAAAGACGTCGCCACCTTTATCAAAAGACGCAATATTACTGCCTGCAACATTTACGATGTGTTCTATCGTGAGTGCTTGATTGGTGTCACTAAGCGAACTAACTGCATTATCAATAATATTAAGTAGTTTTCTTGCATCGCCGCAAGCCAGTTTAGTTAGGTGGTCAATAATCTCTTCGCTAACCCTAACTAAATAACGATTTGCTTGGCGTAGAAAACTAAATGCCCTTTCAGCCACGCTCCTTAATTCATTTTCATTTAAGGCGTTGAGTACATATACCTTCGCGCGAGACAGCAATGCGCGATTCAGCTCAAAGGCAGGATTTTCGGTTGTAGCGCCAATAAACAGAATGGTGCCATCTTCAATATGTGGTAAGAATGCATCTTGCTGACTTTTATTGAAGCGATGAACTTCATCAACAAACAACAATGTACGTTTCTGACTTACTAACAGGCGTTGTTTAGCACTATCGATTGCTTGTCTAATATCTTTAACACCTGCGGTTACCGCAGAGATACGTTCTACTTCGGCATTAGCGTGTGTCGCGATGATTTCAGCAAGAGTAGTCTTGCCAGTTCCTGGTGGTCCCCACAAAATCAGCGAATGACAATGTCCATTGATAATCGCCTGATGCAAAGGCATATCAGCAGACAATATATGTCTTTGACCAACATAATCCTGTAGCGTTTTTGGGCGTAATTGAGCTGCTAATGGTGCGACATCAATACCATCACCAAAGTCAAACTGCATTGCGCCGTCATCGTTGGTCATCTAAGACAACACCATCAGGTAAGTTAAAGTGAAAACTATCAGCACTCGGCTGAATATTCGCATTTACATTTGCCAGTTCTATTTTGCTCGTTTGGCCGGTTGAGTCAACTATGTCAAAGCGCTTGATTAAATCGCTTTCATCAAATGCAATAACGAGCATTTCAACACGACTGTTAGGATCATTACTACGCACAGTATATGCACCATCGCTTGTTTGACTGACAGAAAATTTTTGCCATACAGATGCATCATTGTTTGTAATGAGCAAAATTGGTGTATTTGCAATTGAGTCTTCTACATTAAAGGCAGTCGCTTGTTCGACGAACGGATCGTAAAACCATAGTGTTTTACCATCAGAGATTATTTGGGTTTCATCTGGGACTTTAGTATGCCAATTAACTTTATTTGGTTTAGCTACTGCAATACTGCCTTCTGCACGTTGCAGGGTTTCACCATCTTCATCGTAAATCGTTTGAACGAACGAAGCGCTGAAATACTCTAGTTTATTTAGCTTTTCGCGTAATGTATGTTTTTGTTCATTCGTGATTGCAGAGGATTCACCTTCAACGAAAGGTACGCTATTTACCGCGTGACTTGCAAAACAAGACGTTGACACTGCAATGATAAATGCAACGCGCTTCAAATTTTTCTGGTACATCTTAATCCTTAATTGGTGGAGGTGCTAACACTTCACGTGCACCGTTGTGCCCCGGCGAGCTGACTACGCCCTGCATTTCCATATCTTCAACTATTCGCGCAGCACGATTGTAACCAATTCTAAACTTACGTTGAACACTTGAAATAGATACACGACGGGTTTCCGTGACAAATGCTAATGCTTCATCATAAAGCGCATCAAGTTCTGACTCTTCGCCTTCTGCTTGTTCGCCAGGTAACAACACTTCTTGTTCACTATCACCAGATAGGACTTCGTCGATATAATTTGGTTCCCCACGAGATTTCCAATCACTAACGACAGCGTGCACCTCATGATCATCAATAAATGCGCCATGAACTCGCGTTGGTAAGCCGGAACCTGGCGGTAAATAAAACATATCGCCATAGCCCAATAACTGTTCGGCCCCTTGTTGATCCAAGATGGTTCTGGAGTCAATGCGCGATGACACTTGTAAAGCCATACGTGTAGGAATATTCGCTTTAATAAGACCCGTAATAACATCAACTGATGGGCGTTGTGTCGCAAGAATCAAATGAATACCCGCTGCACGTGCTTTTTGTGCAATCCTCGCAATAAGCTCTTCAACTTTTTTCCCCACAATCATCATCATGTCGGCAAATTCATCAACAACAACGACAATGCTAGGTAGTTTATCTAGCACTGGTGGCGTTTGGTCAAAAGCATCACTCGATTGCCAAAGTGGATCGATAATGGGTTCGCCGGCCTCTTTTGCTTTGGCAATTTTTAGGTTATAACCCTTAAGGTTTCTTACCCCTAGCGCTGACATTAGCTTATAACGACGTTCCATCTCGCCTACACACCAACGAAGCGCATTTGCGGCCTCTTTCATGTCGGTCACAACTTCAGCTAACAAATGCGGAATGCCTTCATACACAGACAATTCAAGCATTTTCGGATCAATCATGATCATTCGCACGTCTTCTGGTGTTGACTTATATAACAAGCTGACAATCATGGTATTTACCGCAACAGACTTACCTGAGCCAGTTGTACCCGCAACCAATAGATGTGGCATTTTCGCCAAATCAACGACTACAGGCTCGCCTGCAATGTCTTTACCTATCGCCATTGTTAATGATGAAGACGACGTTTCAAATTTCTCGCAGCCTAATACATCGCGTAAATACACTATTTCGCGGTGATGATTTGGCAATTCAAGACCTATGACCGATTTACCCGGAATTACTTCTACAACACGAACACTTTTTGCTGACAATGAACGCGCTAAATCTTTAGATAAGTTTGAAATCTTGCTTACTTTAACACCTGGCGCCAAATCTAATTCAAATCGCGTGATCACAGGGCCCGGGAATACCGCAACGACATCTGCTTTTACGCCAAATTCAGCCAACTTGGCTTCTACCAAACGACTAACCACATCTAACTGTTCTTGATCGATTGGGTTTTCTTCTTTGTCTGGTCTATCTAACAAGTTAATCGAAGGCATTTCTTCATAACTCGCTAGTTTTTTGTTCGAGGTTTGCTCGGCTGGAACTTCATCTACCTCAATTTTTTCAACTGATTCAAATGCCGCGGCAATTTCATCATCGCTAACATGATCTTGCACATTGATCGCTAATGGCTCACCCATTAAATCGTCAATTTCAACAAATGGTTCAACGTCATTGTTAAGTGATAATGAAATATCGTCTTTGCTCGGCGAAATGATATTCTCTGAAGAATCCAAGCCAATTTGGTCAAAAGCTCCCTTTACATCATCTTGCTCTTCAAAGCTGTCAAAGTTGATATGTGGTTCTTCGTTTTCCATACCTATATTAGGTTCTGATACTGAATCGAACTGTTCATTAGTGCTTTTAGCAATTACTTCTTTTTTATCTGCTTTATTTAGCGACTTATCGTTAACTGGCTGTTCAGTGCCAAATTTATCTTTAATAATCGCAGGTAACCTAGCTAAATAAACTGCTGAATTAATTGAGTACTCACCTATAGCATCTATCACACGTATTAATGAAATACCTGTTAGTAAAACGAAACCACTGGCGATCAACATTAAGAATAATAGTGTGGTGCCAACAAAAGATAAGTAAGGTAGAAAAGAGCTACTGAGCACGTCACCTAAAATGCCACCCGCTGAAAAATAGAAAATGTCATCAAAATTCATACTCGCAATAGACGTGACACCTATATATAACATAATGAAACCGATTAATTTTAATCCTAGCGTCAAATAATCGAGTTGAATTAATCGATAGTATTTTTGAAATAACAACCAACCTGTTATCGCAATTACAAAAGGTAAGCTATAAGCAACAATGCCAAACAAATTTAATAGTAAGTCAGATATATATGCGCCAACCGCACCACCTAAATTACGGATAGGAGATTCATAACCCGTTTGAGACCAACCGGGATCTGCTGGATCAAAACTGAATAGCGCCAGCATCATAAACATTGCAAATACACAGGTAACTAACAGACCTGCTTCAAGCAGCCGTTGTATACCATTTAATTTTGGAGAATTATCAGACAAAGTGTTTCGTTCCATTAAGGAAATACAAATATATGACGTTAAAATAACAAACTAAGTGTAATTGTTAAATACGTCATCGTTTAATTGGTATGATATTGGACGATTTTACTTCTTCCATCACCACATAAGTTCTACTTTCACTTACTGCCGGCAGTCTAAGTAAGGTGTCCCCTAACAATTGACGATAGGCAGCCATGTCGGAAACACGCGTTTTTAGTAAAAAATCAAAATTTCCGGAAACCAAATGACATTCTAATATGTCTTCGAGTTCGTTCGCCGCTTTTGAAAACTCATCAAATACGTCAGGGCTGGTTTTAGTGAGAGTAATCTCTACAAATACTAATAGTGCGGCAGAAAGTTTCTCTGGGTTCAATCGCGCTTGATAGCCAAGTATCACACCATCTGCTTCAAGTCGTTTTACGCGTTCTAAACAAGGTGTTGGGCTGAGCCCTACCCTTTTAGATAGTTCAACATTTGATAATCTACCGTTTTTCTGAAGTTCGACTAAAATGTTTCTATCGATACGATCAATTTTACGTATTTCGTCCATTTTGCTATTTATAAAAAACTTTTTTATGCGACTTTTGCAGGATTATATACTGCAACTCGAAAATTTTCGACAGGTTATTTCAATCAAAGCGCATTATACTAGCCACATATTTCAACAGCGAGTATATAAATATGATAATTGGTGTACCAAAAGAAATTAAAAACCACGAATATCGTGTAGGCATGGTTCCGGCGAGCGTTAGAGAATTAATCGGACACGGCCACAAAGTATTAGTTGAAACAAATGCAGGTATCGGCATCGGTTTTACCGATCAAGACTATGTTGATGCAGGCGCTTCAATTTTATCTTCAGCAAGCGAAGTTTTTGCTGAAGCTGAGATGATTGTAAAAGTAAAAGAGCCGCAAGCTGTAGAAAGAGCTATGTTACGTGAAGGACAAATTCTTTTCACATACCTACACTTAGCACCAGACTTGCCTCAAACCCAAGATTTAGTAGCGAGCAAAGCAATTTGTATCGCTTATGAAACAGTAACTGACGACAACGGCGGCCTACCATTGCTAGCGCCTATGTCTGAAGTAGCTGGCCGTATGTCAATTCAAGCAGGTGCACAAGCACTTGAGAAGTCTAATGCTGGACGCGGCATGTTATTAGGTGGTGTACCAGGCGTTGAACCTGCAAAAGTTGTGATTATTGGCGGCGGCATGGTTGGTAATAACGCAGCTAAAATGGCAGTAGGCATGGGTGCAGACGTTGTAGTACTTGACCGTAACACTAATGTACTTCGCCGTTTAGATGACTTATACGGTAATAAAATCAAAGCAGTATACTCAACTGCTGATGCGTTAGAAAAGCATGTTTTAGAAGCTGACTTAGTGATTGGCGGTGTGTTAATCCCTGGTGCTGCAGCCCCTAAACTTGTAACAAAAGAACACATTAAAAACATGAAGCCTGGTTCAGCAATCGTTGACGTTGCGATTGACCAAGGTGGTTGTATCGAAACTTCAGTAGCAACTACTCACGCAGAACCAACATTCATTGTTGACGACGTAGTTCATTACTGTGTTGCAAACATGCCAGGTGCTGTACCGCGTACATCAACATTTGCGTTGAACAATGCTACTTTACCTTACATTATTCAATTAGCGAATAAAGGCTACAAGCAAGCATTAAACGATAACAAGCACCTGTTAAATGGTTTGAATGTTATTGATGGCAAAGTAACAGTTAAAGAAGTTGCTGAAAACTTAGGCTTTGAATTTGTTGCGCCAGCAACAGCATTAAATGCTTAAGCGAACAATTTAAGCAAATACGATAAAGCCAGTTAGCAATCTAACTGGCTTTTCTATATGTACTCTACGTGCATTGTTTTTATATCTCCCGGTAATACATTTTCATTCAACACCTCAATTGGTTGTGTTAATTAAACGTTGATGAAAATCAGTAAAGCGTAAAAAAAATGGTGCAAATCGCGCAAAGCGACAAAAATTAATCAACAAAAGTTATTTTACGCCCTTGAGATATTTCCATAGAATCCCAATCAATTAGAACATAGTTCGTTTTACAAATAATTTGGAGTAGTTCATGAGCGAAGTGAGACATTGTCCATTACTCATATTGGGTTCAGGCCCTGCTGGATATACCGCCGCTGTTTATGCAGCACGTGCAAACCTTAACCCTGTTATGATTACGGGCCTTCAACAAGGTGGTCAACTAACTACGACGACAGAAGTAGAAAACTGGCCTGGCGACGCTGATGATCTAACTGGTCCTGCATTAATGGAACGCATGCAAAAACATGCAGAAAAGTTTGATACAGAAATCATCTTCGACCACATTAACGAAGTTGAATTGACACAACGCCCGTTTAAATTAAAAGGTGATACCGGCGAATATACGTGTGACGCTTTGATCATTGCTACTGGTGCGTCAGCACAATACCTAGGCTTACCATCTGAAGAAGCCTTTATGGGTAAAGGTGTATCTGCATGTGCGACATGTGACGGCTTTTTCTATCGCAATCAAAAAGTTGCTGTTGTTGGTGGTGGTAACACCGCAGTAGAAGAAGCGCTTTACCTGTCAAATATTGCTTCTGAAGTACACTTAGTTCACCGTCGCGATACGTTCCGTTCAGAAAAGATCTTAACAAAACGTCTTATGGATAAAGTAGAAAACGGCAATATTGTGCTTCATTTAGATCGTACTTTAGATGAAGTGCTAGGCGACAACATGGGTGTTACTGGCGTTCGTTTGAAAGACACAAACTCAGACGCAACTGAAGAGTTTGATGTCGCTGGTGTATTCATTGCGATTGGCCACAAGCCTAATACGGGCATTTTTGATGGTCAGTTGGACATGAAAGACGGTTATTTAACGATTCAAAGTGGCACAAGTGGTAATGCGACTCAAACAAGTATCGAAGGTGTATTTGCTGCTGGTGACGTGGCTGATCACGTTTATCGTCAAGCAATTACTTCTGCAGGCGCTGGCTGTATGGCAGCACTTGATGCAGAAAAATATTTGGATGCTAAATAAGGCCGTATGCTAAAACCTTTTCAGTGGTTAGATACTGGTAATACACAATTCCCTCCTTTAGATAGCGCACTCGCCGAGCCAAACGGCTTACTCGCTATTGGAGGGGATCTTTCACCTCAACGAATCATTGAAGCCTACAAGCAAGGAATATTTCCTTGGTACAATGACGGTGAACCAATTCTTTGGTGGTACCCAAGCCCGCGCGCTATTCTTAAATTTGACGATTTATACATAAATAAAACGCTTAGAAAACACCTTAAGCGCACGCCCTACACTATTTCTGTGAACAAAGCTTTTGTCGAAACGATTGACAAGTGTTCAAACGCTCCCTTTCGTGGTGAAGAGACTTGGATAACTAAAGCAATGCAACTGGCTTATATCCAATTACATTATGAAGGCTATGCACATTCAGTAGAAGTTTGGCAAGATAGTGAGCTCGTTGGGGGGCTCTACGGCATTGCAATCAATGGTTACTTTTCTGGCGAATCTATGTTCTATCAAAAAGCTAACGCATCTAAGTTTGCGTTAGTTGGCTTGTGTAACATGCTTGCCGATGCCAATGTTGATTTTATTGACTGCCAAATTTTGAATCCTTTTCTCGCATCAATGGGGTGTAAGGATGTCGCACTAGCCGAATTTCAAAGATTGCAAACAAGCATGTTAAATCTTCAAGTACCATCAACGCTTTGGGAACCACGTACGCTATAATGAAAGTATGGGTATGAATTTTCAGTTAGGCATTACGCAGGAATTTCCTTGTAGTTATTTGCCAAATCAACAAGAACGTTTATTAGTTGCAACCGATCCAAGATTGCACGACAAAGAACACTATTCGTGGCTTATGTCACAAGGTTTTAGGCGAAGTGGCGATCAAATTTACCGCCCCCATTGTCAGCATTGTAATGCATGCCAATCTTTACGCGTGTTGGCTAAACAATTTAAACCAAGCAAGAGTCAAAAACGAATAATAAAAAAGAATCAAGCTTTTAGCATCATCGTTTCAAATGAGCTTAAGAATGATTATTACGCGCTATATGAACGCTACATTAGTGAAATTCATACCGATGGCGCCATGTATCCCCCGTCGCCAGAACAATATAAAAGTTTCCTAAAGACTTACTCGTTTGAACAAATATTCATCGAAATATATGATGAAACTGAACTTATTTCTGTTGCCGTTACCGATGTGCTCGAGCAAGCGCTATCCGCTGTATATACGTTTTATCACCCTGATTATCGAAAAAATAGTTTGGGCATGTTTTCTATACTTAGTCAGATTGAAATCACCAAGCAAATTGGCAAGGATTATCTATACTTGGGCTATCAAATTGATCGTTGCCAAAAGATGAATTACAAGAATCAGTTCTATCCACACGAGATTTTGTACCAAAATTCGTGGCAATTGAGAAATAAATAGCACTATGCCTTTACATTAGCCGTTGATTTCGGCATTATCTGCGCAGCTTTTTATTTACGCACAAGATTAGAGGTTTGACGCCCAATGGCGAAAGAAGAAAATATTGAAATGCAAGGGACAGTCTTAGAGACTTTACCTAATACTATGTTCCGCGTTGAATTAGAAAATGGTCACGTTGTGACAGCTCATATTTCAGGTAAAATGCGTAAGAACTACATACGTATATTAACCGGTGATAAAGTTACGGTAGAACTTACGCCGTATGATTTATCTAAGGGTCGCATTATTTTCCGTGCAAGATAAAAAATCAGACTTCATTAAAAAGCCCCTTTATTAAGGGGCTTTTTTATATGTTAAGCAAAAGTCACTGGGTATGACTATTGCTCTACCAGTTCCTTCTTTGATTCACATTGAATCATTAACTTGTCTTTCTTAACACTGACTTTAGCAATTCCACCTTGCGCTAAATCACCAAAAAGTAATTCATTAGCAAGTGGTTTCTTCAAGTGTTCTTGAATCAGACGAGACATTGGTCTTGCTCCCATCGCCTTGTCGTAACCGTGAACCGCCATCCACTTTTTCGCTTCCTTGGTAAGTTCTAGTGACACACCTTTGTCATCAAGTTGTGCTTGCAACTCAACAATAAATTTATCTACCACTTGTTGAATGACTTCATCTGTTAAGTGATTAAACCAAATAATATTGTCTAAACGGTTTCTGAACTCTGGCGAAAACACTTTGTTAATTTCATCCATTGCATCAAAACTGTGATCTTGTTGTTTAAAACCAATTGATTGACGCGTTGTTTCAGTAACACCCGCATTAGTTGTTAAGACCAACGTAATATTACGAAAATCGGCTTTGCGACCATTGTTGTCGGTTAACGTACCATGATCCATAACTTGCAATAAGATGTTATACACATCAGGGTGCGCTTTCTCTATTTCATCTAATAGAACAACCGCGTGTGGATGCTTAATTACGGCGTCAGTTAACAATCCACCTTGCTCGTAACCGACGTAACCAGGAGGTGCACCGATCAAGCGGCTAACCGCATGTTTTTCCATATACTCTGACATGTCATAACGTAACAACTCAACACCCAAAGTTTTAGCGAGTTGTTGAGTTACTTCAGTTTTACCTACACCCGTTGGACCAGCAAACAAAAATGAGCCAACAGGTTTTTCTTCGCTACCTAGACCAGCTCGGGACAATCGAACAACTGAAGTTAATTCGTCAATGGCGTGATCTTGACCAAACACCACTAGTTTCAAGTTACGATCTAAATTCTTAAGGCTATCTTTTTCCGTAGAAGAGACAGACTTTTCCGGTATACGAGCCATTTTTGCCACAATGCTCTCGATATCGGTATTATTTATCACTTTCTTGCGTTTAGATGGTACAAGTAACTGTTGTTTCGCACCCGCTTCATCTATAACGTCAATCGCTTTGTCAGGCAGAAATCTTTCATTGATATATTTGGCCGACAATTGTGCCGCTGCACGAAGCGCTTTATTGGTATATCGAATACCATGGTGTGATTCGTACTTATCTTTTAGGCCTTGTAGAATTTTGGTAGTGTCGTCAACACTCGGCTCAACGACATCAATTTTTTGGAAACGACGTGCTAATGCGCGATCTTTCTCAAAGATACTTTGATATTCTTGATATGTTGTTGAACCTAGACAACGCAACTTACCTGAAGACAGTAAGGGTTTAATCAAATTCGAGGCGTCCATCATACCGCCAGATGCAGCACCAGCGCCGATGATGGTATGAATTTCATCAATAAACAATATTGTATTGCCGTCTTGCTCAAGCTCTTTTAAAAGTGCCTTAAAGCGCTTCTCAAAGTCTCCACGATACTTAGTACCAGCAAGGAGTGCTCCCATATCTAACGAGTAAATTGTCGCTTCTTTTAAAAACTCTGGCGCTTTATCGGAAATAATTAAACTAGCAAGTCCTTCAGCAATTGCCGTTTTACCGACACCTGCCTCACCAACATATAACGGGTTGTTTTTACGGCGACGGCTTAATACTTGAAGCGTACGTTCCATTTCATCGTCACGACCTATAAGCGGATCGATTTTGCCGGCTAATGCTTCGTCATTTAAGTTGGTAGCAAAATTGTCAATCGTTCTAGGTTCTTCTTCCTGAACAACTGTTTGATCTTCAATATGATGGCCATTTTCTTTATGATCAACTTTTGCAATGCCATGAGAAATATAATTGACAATATCTAGGCGGGTAATATCAGATTTCTTTAAAAAGTAAGCCGCTTGAGACTCCTGCTCACTAAAAATAGCCACAAGAACGTTTGAGCCATTAACTTCGCTCTTACCCGATGATTGTACGTGAAAAACAGCACGTTGTAGGACCCGCTGAAAACCCAATGTAGGTTGTGTTTCACGATCCTCTTCCCCATCTGGAATAACAGGAGTCGTTTCTCCAATAAAATCAATAAGCTCTTTTCTAAGCTTACTCATGTCAGCGCCACATGCTTTTAAGGCATCAATGGATGAAGGGTTATCTAAAAGCGCCAACAATAGATGTTCAACGGTCATGAATTCATGGCGAGACTCTTTGGCCTGGCGAAACGCCATATTAAGTGAAATTTCTAAATCTTTGTTAAGCATACGCTACTCCAACAAATACATATTTGCCAATCAAGCTTTTTCCATCATACATTTAAGTGGATGTTGATGTTCAATCGCATAATTACTAACTTGACTCACTTTCGTCTCTGCGATTTCTGCAGAATATGTGCCACACTTAGCCTTTCCCTTATAGTGTATATCTAGCATTATGTCCGTTGCCTTTTCAGAAGTCATGCTAAAAAACTTACACAATACCTCTATTACAAAATCCATCGGGGTATAATCATCATTTAATAGCATAACATTATACATAGGGGGCCTTTTAAAAGATTCAATGGTTTCTTCTTCAAGGACCTCTTGGTTATCCGTTAATTCTTTCCACTTACTCATAATTCTATATTAGTCTCTAGCTGATCATTTTGCTGTGCCAAAATGAAAAAAAATTGCTTAATTTATAATAAAAAACGTTGTTTTTGACTTGACTATTTAAATTTATTATCTACGATTTAAATCAGTGACGAAAAATTAGTCACTTACGTATATGTAAATATGCTTTTGGGGAAGCATACCTAAATACCGATGAATATAGAAGGAAGTTGAAGTATGGCTCACGGTAAAGTCAAATGGTTTAACAACGCTAAAGGGTTTGGTTTCATTCGTCCAGATGATGGTGGTGAAGACATTTTCGCACATTATTCAACTATTCAAATGGATGGTTACCGCACGTTGAAAGCTGGTCAAGACGTAGATTACGAATTAAACGCTGGTCCGAAAGGTCACCATGCTGCCAGTATTACTCCAAAGGATATTGATTCTATCGAGTAGTGTTAGCTGATTGAACACAGAAAAAAAACACAGCATATGCTGTGTTTTTTATTTTTGCAGCATCAAAGGCTTACTAAGTAAACTACATGTGCTCAATGATACATTCAGCAAATTGTGAACATGTCACTAACGTTGCACCATCCATAAGCCTTTCAAAATCGTAGGTCACTGTTTTAGCGCTAATAGCTCCCGACATACCTTTTATAACAAGATCAGCGGCATCTTTCCAACCAATATGACGAAGCATCATTTCAGCAGATAATATAACGGATCCTGGATTTACTTTATTAAGCCCAGCATATTTAGGGGCTGTGCCATGAGTAGCTTCGAATATTGCAATATCGTCGTTTAAATTTGCACCTGGAGCTATTCCTATGCCGCCTACTTGTGCAGCCAAGGCATCAGACAAATAATCACCATTAAGGTTTAACGTTGCAATTACACTGTATTCAGCTGGTCGCAATAAGACTTGTTGCAACATGGCATCAGCAATTACGTCTTTAACGACAATTTCCTTGCCATTATTTGGGTTTGTTATTTTACACCAAGGTCCACCTGCAATGAGTTCAGCATCATATTCTTGCCTAGCAACTTCATAGCCCCATTCTTTAAACGCACCTTCGGTATATTTCATAATATTACCTTTGTGTACGAGTGTAACCGACGAACGATCATGATCAATGGCATATTGAATCGCTTTTCTTACGAGTCTTTGTGAGCCTTCTTTTGAGACAGGCTTTATACCAATGCCACAATCCTCGGTGAAACGTATGCTAGCAGCCCCCATCTCATGTTGTAGAAATTGGATAAGTTTTTCCGCTTGTTCACTTCCACCTTTGTACTCTATGCCTGCATAGATATCTTCAGAGTTTTCACGAAAAATCACCATATCAACTTCGCATGGCTTTTTAACTGGGCTTGGTACCCCTTCAAACCACTGCACTGGTCGTTGACAAACATATAAATCCAGTAGTTGGCGAATAGCCACATTTAGCGAGCGCATACCACCACCGACGGGCGTTGTTAGTGGCCCTTTTATACCCACTTTATACGTTCTAAAAATATCTAAAGTTTCTTCTGGTAGCCAGGTTTCACTATCATAGACTTGCGTTGCTTTTTCGCCGGCATACACTTCCATCCAATGAATTTTTCTATCCCCCCCGTACGCCCTATTTACTGCAGCATTTACCACAGTCAACATTGCAGGCGTAACGTCAATTCCTATACCATCGCCTTCAATGTATGGAATTATTGGATTGTTAGGAACAATAAGGTTGCCATGCTCAATAGTAATTGCCTGGCCGTTAGGTGGAGTTTCAACACGGTTATGCATAACATTAGTCCTCTGAGTGAAAATTTTCAGGAGTAAACTTTAAAAAATTTATCTAACACTGTTCCAAGTTAATCGATGGGCATCGATTTCACTAATACAGTTTCGGTGATATTCGACATTTTTTAAATGAATGTATAAAACACTTGTTTTAACTCAATTCACATCCTTAAAAGTAAGGATTCACCTGCGTTAATTTAAGCAATCTGAAGTTGACATTAGCGCTAATAACAATTATTATCATTTCCGTTTTAACTAAGAAGTAGATTATTATTGTGTTTGTTTGTATTTGTAAAAATATTACTGATAAAGATATCAAAGAGTTAGTCGTATCTAATGGCGTTGGTAATATCCGTGAACTCAAAAAACACCTTGATATCGCAAGCCAATGCGGCACCTGCACCAAACTTACACAAAAAATCATCGACAATACCATTATTGACGAAAGTCTATTCAAAGAAGTTATTTAGCGCTTTTCTGCTTTTACCCCCCCTAATTCTTACCTTTACATTGCTATTTGCCCCATCTAAATAACGAAACAAAATAGTTATCATTTCTATTACTAAATGATTGAAATATAAGTTTAATTTGTCTTTATCTCAGCCTCTTCTATACTTTTCATGCGAGTAAAATTTTTACGGGTGATATATGAAAAGTAAGCAAGCGATAATTACTATGCTTAACAAGCTTTTAACTATCGAATTAACATCAATCAATCGCTACTTCTTACATGCAAGAATGAACAAAAATTGGGGTTTCGAGAACCTTAATGAAAAAAACTACAAAAAATCTATTCTCGATATGAAGCAAGCGGATGACCTAATTGAACGTATATTGTTTCTTGAAGGATTACCTAACCTTCAACAGCTAGGCGCACTTGCCATAGGTGAATCTCCTCAGGAAATGATCGATTGCGATATCGCGTTTCAACAAGAGCAAATAGACGCAATGAAATCGATGATCGCACTATGCGAAACTGAACAAGATTTTGTAAGTAGAGAAATTTTAGTGGACATTCTCACTGGCGAAGAGGAGCACATGGACTGGCTTGAAGCACAAGTTTACCAAATTGGAGAAATGGGCATCGCCAACTACCTGCAAGCGCAACTAGATGACGGAGACTAAATCATGAAAGGTAACAACGAAGTAATCAATGCGTTGAACGGTCTGTTGGCTTTCGAACTTGCTGCCATGGATCAATACTTTATACACTCCAGAATGTATGAAGATTGGGGGCTTAACAAGTTATTTGAGCGAATTGATCATGAATTTGACGATGAAAAAGGCCACGCATCTGCGCTGATTCAGCGTATTTTGTTTCTAGAAGGAACACCCGATATGGTCACGCGCGATGGGCTATGCATCGGAAAAACCGTGCCTGAAATGCTAGCGAATGATCTAAAGGTAGAATACGCAGTAGACAATGCCCTAAAAGCAGCAATGGCATTATGCGAAGAAAAACAGGATTTTGTATCGCGTAATATTCTGCAAACATTAATCGACGACACAGAAGTAGATCATGCCTTTTGGTTGGAGCAACAACTCGGGCTAATCGATAAAATTGGCTTAGAAAATTACTTACAATCTCAAATTTAGTCGATTGCAAACTTAAATAAAAAGCAGCATTGAAACCTATCAATTGCTGCTTTTTTATATTTCACAAAAAATATGAATTAAAGCGCTACGCTTTTAGGTATGTATAAGACTTTAAACAATCTTCGTAGAAATCAACCCAATCTACACCATCACGCGGCTTAATTTTACCCCGCTGAATTTGTCCATCAACTTCCTTTTTGATCGTTTGCGCCAAAATTGCTGGTGTATATTGCATAGTTGACAGTACACTCTCAATCGAATTCCCGTGTACATATTCCTCAATATAGAAATCACGAGGATCGTCATCATAACTCACAATATGAACTTCGTTTAATCGACCGAATAAGTTGTGCATATCCCCCATTACATCTTGGTAAGCTCCCGTTAAGAAGATCCCAATGAAGTAGTCCTCGCCCTTGTTTAGCGTATGCAATGGTATACTGTTTGCGACTACCGAGTCTTCACCAATAAACTTGTCAATTTTTCCATCGCTATCGCAAGTAATATCGACCAAGCTGCATAGCTTCGTAGGTTTTTCATTTAAACGTGATATCGGCACAATCGGTAAAATCTGATCTATTGCCCACGAATCTGCGGTTGACTGGAATACAGAAAAATTCGCCAAATATTGAGAAGACAATAACAGGTCAATATCTTTTAACCCTTCGGGCATTTCTTCAAGCGAATGCGCCAACGTATTAATCTTTTCTAACCCACGCCAAAACATTGTTTCTGCTTTTGCAAATTCATCAAGTGTTAGCACGCCCAACTTAAATGCACTTAACGCTTGCTCTTTTAGTTGAGTTAAATCGTTATACGCAACCTGACAACTTTCCAAGTCGATGTCTTTTTCTGTATCGCGAATGTTAGCAACAATAATGTGTTCGCCAGTTTCTCTTTTGGTGTTGACGCCTTTCCCCAGTGTAGTTACTTCGCCCACTACTTTAGTTACTACACAAGAATGATGCGCTGTAATTGCCCTACCACTTTCGCTAACAATATGTGGGTGTGGTACTTCATCAATATCACATTGTTGTTTAAGTCCGTAAATTATGTCTTCTACGTACTCATGCATGTGATAGTTACATGACGAATCGTTGGTTGATTGAGAACCATCATAGTCGACCGCTAAACCGCCACCAACGTCTAGGTAACGTAAAGGTACGCCCTTTTGATAAAGCTTGCAGTAAACTTGTGCAGCTTCTTGAATCGCTTCTTTTACCGCTCTAATATCTGTTAACTGGCTACCAATATGAAAATGCAAAAGTTCAACACATTCGAGCATGTCTTGCTTTTCAAGGTAGTCAATTGCATTAATTATTTCAGCAATACTTAAACCAAATTTTGCACGCTCACCACTCGAGCTTTCCCATTTACCACGCCCTTTAACCATCATCTTTACGCGAAGGCCAATTATAGGTTTCACTTCATACTTTTTAGCTAGCGTAACCAGATTCCGCAACTCGGTAAATTTTTCAATGACCACAACCATATTGCGCTTAATCTTAGTACCGAGTAAGGCAAGTTTCAGATATTCTTCATCTTTGTAGCCGTTTAGAATCGTTAACGCAGAACGATTGGTGTTATGTGCCAACGCGGCTATAAGTTCAGGCTTGGAGCCTGCTTCTAAGCCATAGTTATAACGCTTGCCCGCATTCACAATTTCTTCGATGACTTCGCGCATTTGATTAACTTTAACGGGATAAACACCAAAGTATTTACCTTCGTAGTTTTCGCTTTCAATTACGTCACGAAATGTGCGATTTAACTTTTCAACCTGTGCACGCAAAATGTCGTGAAATCGAATCACTGCCGGAAATTCGATGCCAGACGATTGCATGTCTTTGATAACTTCTTTTAAGTTAATTCTTAATGTCGGATTATCCGTTTGTGGTATTACATGAATATCGCCGGACACGTCGATATCAAAATACCCTGCGCCCCACTTTTTTACGTGATATATGTCTTCAGATTGCTCTATAGACCAATTTGCTGCATCAGTCATTGGCGTTTTCTCCATCTGGTTGATGCGCTAAGCACAACAACAATTCTCTTACTACTTTAGCTGCAAATACATCGCTATTTCCCGTAGGATCAATTGATGGTGAAAGCTCTACGACATCACAGCCAACAAAATTTTTCTCTTTTAGCAGCTTACAAAGGCTAACGAAAGAATGAAAATCTTCTCCACCTGGTTCTGGCGTGCCAGTTCCAGGGAAAAAGCTCGGATCAAAATAATCTAAATCCAATGTTAGATAAATTGGTTGATCTTTTGGTATCGCGGCAATTTTATCTAAAAATTCCCGTCTACTAATTGCCAATGAATTATGCAAACGCATCCAGTCATATTCATCTTTAGTACCCGAACGAATACCGTATTGGATTAACTGATGATCATCGCCAAAATGGTCTACGACCCTACGGATAATGGAAGCATGCGAAAAGTGATGACCAAGATATCCATCACGTAAGTCGGCGTGCGCATCTAAGTGCACTACAACTAAGTCCTTAAACTGTTTAAGATAAGTAACAATGGGGGCGTATGAAATTGAATGTTCGCCTCCAAGTGTAATCACACGAATATTGTCAGATTTAAGATCGACAGATGAAAATTGCGCAAAAAATGTATCTGTTGCCAATTGCCAGCGCGCTTCAATATCAGCATGGTCATTACCTGTTGCGATAATTTCCGTCGGCAAATTACCAATGTCATAAAAAGTAACATCTTCTAGGTCTGCATCTAGGTATGGAGAATAAGATTCAATCCCATCTGATACAGCGCGCAAAGCATTTGGTCCTTCGACTGTCCCCTTACGAAAGCAAGCTGTACCGTCGAACTCAAATCCTAATATATAAATACCATCAGCACTAATATTATCGGCACACTGTGACCATTCATATCTGCACTCTGGCATGTTGAAAGTTGATGAAACTTGAACCATAGTAAATTCTTACACTAAAAAATTAACGAATTATTCGTTCTTAAACTAACGGGACTAAGGATAATTAGTCGAAAAAATTTGCGCAATTATGCAAATTATTTTAAAAAAGTCTACAAAGATTATTGCAAAAGACATAGAAAAATACGTATTAATCGTCAAATTTAGTATTTTTCTATTGAAAATACATAATTAATTTGTAAAATGTCGCCACTTTTTTTGGTGCTAAAAATGCGTATACCGCGCATCTTTACTGAGGGTTTCAGCATTGTTATTTGAAGGTTCTGAAAAAAAAGCAGAAATCATTATAAATAGCGAAAAAATGTCGTTTTTAAACGACTTTGATCAAAGTTTTTGGGAAGAAATGGTCGATGCATGTCATGCTAAGATACTGTCATCTATTTCTAATGATTACTGCACAGCATATTTGCTTTCTGAGTCTAGTCTATTCGTCTGGCACGATCGCATACTTATTCTAACCTGTGGCACAACTCGATTAGTTAAGTCAGTCGAGTATGTACTTTCGCGTATCAACAAAGATCATGTTGAACAGGTTATATATCAACGCAAGAACGAGTATTTTGCACAACAGCAACTTACATCGTTTGGTGACGACATAAAATTACTGTCAAACCATATTTCAGGTGTTGCATTGCGTTATGGGCCATTGGATGCGCATCATAATTATGTGTTTCATCAAGACAATGACTTTAAATGTGAACCTGCAGATAAAACCTATGAGTTATTAGCCTATCAAATCGGCAAAGACGCCTCATTGCACCTAACATCACCAGGCTTAAAATCTAAACAGATTAGAGATTATCTGCATTTAGAAAAGTTACTCCCTGGCTTTGTGTTTGATGACTTTGTATTTGATCCATACGGTTATTCTGTTAATGCCATCAATGGTGACAAATATCTAACTATACATATAACGCCGCAACTCGATAGTAGTTACGTAAGCTTTGAAGCAAATATCAATTTATTTGAATTGCTACCTACACTGATCGAGATTTTGCAACCAAATTCATTTGACGTATTAACGTTTAACGAATTTGCCCATGACGAATGTGCAAAGCAAGTACCTAATCATTACGTCTGCCAAACTCGCGTAGAACAACCGTTAGCAAATGGCTATCTTGTAAACTTTAATACTTATATTTTACCCGCAGACGACAAGACAGTGGCGACTGCTATCGATATTCTTGGAGAAAATAATGCACTCTGATCTGTGGATTGAAGAAAAATTTGAAGACTTTTTAGGTTTACGAATAAAAGTAGAGAAAGTCCTTTTTTCTGGTAAAAGTGAATTCCAAACCGTTGACGTAGTAGAAACCAAGGGTCACGGTAAGATGCTGTTAAACGATGGGCTCATCATGGTTACTGAGCGAGACGAGTTTGCTTATCATGATATGATTACCCACGTGCCTCTTTTTGTACATCCAGCGCCCAAAAATGTACTTGTGATTGGCGGTGGCGATGGTGGCACAGCACGTGAAGTGATTCGTCACCCAAGTGTGGAAAAATGCACTATGGTTGAAATTGACGCTATGGTTGTTGATGCCTGTAAACAGCACATCCCTCAAACATCGGCAGCTTTAGATGACGATCGAATCAACCTAATAATTGGCGACGGTGTGAAATTCGTTAAAGAAACGAATGAAAAGTTTGACGTGATTATTGTTGATAGCACCGATCCAATTGGGCCTGCACAACCTTTATTTGGCAAAGAGTTCTACCAAGATGTGTACAACTGCTTAACTGATGACGGCATTGTTGTTTCCCAAGGCGAATCTTCGTGGTATGCGATGGAAATTCAACGTTCATTATTATCTGTATTGAACAGTGTTTTCGAAAACACTTATCTGTATAGCTTTAGCAATCTTACCTACCCTGGTGGCCTATGGAGCTTTACATTTGCTTCTAAGCACTATCACCCAGTTAAAGATTTCGAAGCTAAACGTGTAGAAGATTCAGGTTTAACATTCGAATATTACAATGCGCCATTGCATAGCGCAGCATTTGCT
This sequence comes from Thalassotalea fusca, assembly GCF_053485835.1. Classification (NCBI taxonomy): domain Bacteria; kingdom Pseudomonadati; phylum Pseudomonadota; class Gammaproteobacteria; order Alteromonadales; family Colwelliaceae; genus Thalassotalea; species Thalassotalea fusca. The sequence continues at coordinate 17,479 of NZ_JBQRUN010000017.1, read as the reverse complement.
TTACCAAACTTTGTTAAAAATGGACTATCTGGATTAATTGACAACGAATAGCGTATCAGTAAACGTGAACAGCGAATAAATTCAAGCTATTTGCTGTTCACTTAGTCGTTAGATTGAACCGCTTTCACCACCAACTTGTCGTTTTTCAGCACTACCGTCCAAACTTGAATACCTCAATCACACGACCTAAAATCTGCGCTCTATACCAATCTGCATAAGAAATTACTCACTTAGCGTGAGCAGGTCTCAGAAGCTGTGCCGCGAAGCATTTTAATTCTCTCTGAATGATCAAATATTTAATTCAATTGGTATTACTTATCCTCTAATTGTCGCGCCACCTTAGTCGTTTCAAAACTTTTAAAGTGTTTTCGCTTTTTGATATTGGAATTGACAATAATGAAGGCAACTAAAATGGGAGCAAGCCAAAAAAAGTGAACAAAATGTGCGTTAGGATCATTGTGATCATGCCCTCCATGCGCCAAAACCGATGAAGAATAGAATGAGAATAGCGTTAAGAAAAAGACTAATTTTTTCATAGACCTCTTAATCCATCTAATGAAGTTGTGGTTGTTGATCGTTAAGTGCCTCACCAAAAGCCGTTATTGCTTGCGCACATTCGTTACATACTGGATGTCTTTTAGAAAACGCTTGAATTGGCTTAAATGTAAGTTTAATAGCACTTATCGCTATTAATTGAATATCTTCCTGACACTCAGGATCGCTTATAATCGTTAGCAATCGATGGTGTGGAAGCAGTAAATATTGGAGTGAAACATCAAAATCTCGCTGTTTTTCAAATAATGTTGAAAGATTATGTGCTGCGCATATCCAAGCCATTAGCAGTTCTACATTTGTTAAATCATTTCGCCAAGCTTTTTCTAAAAACTCTACAGCTTCTTTATAGTAAAACTCTGCCTGCAATAACTGGTTTGCAGCAAAACACGTGTTTCCTTTTTCTAATAGGGATTGCCAATGGTTAAGTGATTCCATTCTAGATCCTTAATCTAATTAATTTATTTGCTTAATAAGCGATTCCACGCGGGACTGATTAAGCACAACATTTTCTTTAATTCCTTCCCATTCTCTAATAAACGCATCATGATTGTTTGCGTTACCAACTTGGATGACCCCTACCATGCCTAAAGCAAAATGGGGAGTACACTTATATAAATACGCCCCTTCAACTGGAAAAGTGATGCTTTGTGCTTCACCAAGTTCTGTTGTAAATGAATTAGCACCATCTGGCAAAATTATAGATTGCGCATTATGCGTAATGTCAGAGGGAATAAACTTAACCGTATCACCTGCCGATATTCTAATAAAACCTGGTTCCATAACCATGGGATGCCCACTTTCGTTTGAACTCAAAAGCTTAACTATATGCACTTGTGACATTACAATTTGATGAAAAAACAGAAAAAACAAAGCAAATAATCTATACATCTTCAGATACAAGAAAACAAAAACACTCAAATGATAACGATTATCATTTGAGTGTCAATATAAATGTTAATTTGTTTTTAATGCTAGAAGAAAAAAGGCGAATGAAACTATGAGTTTTTGATGAATTCCTCATAATGCTTTTTGAATTCAAAATAAGCTTTTTTCTGTGTCTCTAACAATTTAACTAAGTATTCTCGTTGCTTTAAGCTTTTTTCTAAACACTTGATTCGCATGTCGTCGTTAAATTCACAAACAGTAAGTAAAAACTGGCGCATCAATTTGTAATGTTCTTGAATCGCATCTTGCATTGTGTTTATTTCATATACACTATCTACTAAATCTTCTGATTGTGATTGCAGTAAACTAAAATCGGCTTTAGTCGAAGATATATCCCAAAACAAGTTGCGCTCATATAGAATATGGGTTTCAACGCTTTTATTGGGCGTGCTAGGATCGTCAGTTATGTCGCTGATATGTTCTTTCAGTTCAGATACACTACGTGCTAATCGGCTGATAGTTTCTTCAGTGTTTTTAATGTCATTATTTAAATCAATGTACATTTCATTGATTAATTTTTCATTAAAGCTTCTGTATTTATAATCAGTTACCCATTCATCAATGGTTAGTGCCAACAAAATACCAATCACAATGGTGAAAATTTCGATGAAAAGTTGTTCACCATTCTTTTTAAAAACTTGTTTGATCATCTCTACAAAAATTCGTTGAAAATATATGGAATCATACAGAAAATCAATACGTTAGACAATAAGTAAAGATAAATCATGGCCTACAACATTCTTATTTATTTTCACCAATAGCCTATACAAAATATAAATTAATAAAACGCGCGGACTAAAATGTTTTCACCGGCATATAGTTATCTGCCAGTCAACTATACTAAGACTAAGTGCCTAGATGGAAATAACTATGTCCTTATGGCGAAAAGCTATTGCAATTATTGTATTACTGGTCTCGCACACTATTAGTGCTCAAACTGATGACGCGCTTTCAATGAATAGTGCAACATATAGTGTTCCAGTATTATCGATTGACGGCGCTATTGGCCCAGCGGTGAGTGAATATTTAGTTTCCGAAATCGAGAAAGCACAAATCTCTCCTTATGTACCTTTAATAATCATAACTATTGATACTCCAGGAGGCTTAAGTTCAAGTTTACGGCAAATCAATCAGGTAATATTAAGCTCATCTAAGCCAATCGCTTGCCTAGTACATCCTCAGGGAGCTCGTGCGGCGAGTGCTGGAACTTATATCTTATATGCGTGTCATTTTGCAGCTATGGCACCAGCTACTACGTTAGGCGCTGCGACCCCCGTTAACATGGCCTCACCTACCGCCCCATCTCAACAAGAAAAACCACCGTCAGCGTCTGCAATGGAGAAAAAAGTACTCAACGATGCGATAGCTTACATGCGTTCACTTGCGCAGCTTCGCAATAGAAATGAAGAATGGGCGGAATTGGCAGTATCGGAAGCGGCAACATTAACTGCGCAGGAAGCCTTTGAAAAAAACGTGATCAATTATTTAGCAGATAACCCATCACAACTTCTTAATACGATAATTCAAAGCGGAGAGCTATCAAGTAGCGATAAAGTAATCACGGTAAGTAATACACGTTTGAACAATATTTTACCAGATTGGCGTAACCAGTTTATTTCAACCATTACCGATCCTAACATTGCTTACATATTGCTGATGATAGGTATATACGGGCTAATTCTAGAGTTTTATAGCCCAGGTATCGGCGTTGCAGGTATCACAGGCGCCATTTCATTACTGATCGCCCTATATGCGTTACAGCTTTTACCATTGAACTATTCCGGTATTGCACTACTTTTACTTGGTATTGCATTACTAGTCGTTGAATCTTTAATGCCAAGTTTTGGTATTTGGGGCATCGGAGGCATTATTGCATTTGTGTTGGGGTCGATCTTCTTGATTGACACCGAACAACCAGAATTTGTTGTTTCGTTACCTTTGATCGCCGCATTCGCTTTTGTTTCATTTGCTTTTATTGTTTTCTCGTTAGGCCTTATATGGCGAAAACGAAAAGCAAAAGTTGTATCTGGACCAGAAGAACTAATTGGCGCGCTTGCTATAGCAGAAGGTAATTACGTCGATTCAGGATTCGTCCTATTTAACGGAGAAAGGTGGGCAGCAACATTTAGCCAACCTGTTAACAAAGGGCAGTATGTAAAAATAAATGCCATTGAAGGATTAGTACTTACTACATCGCCTATCGTAACTGAGGAATCATCAAATGGAACAACTACTTAGTAATTTACAAATGTTTCAAGGATTTGTTGTCATACTGTTTATCGCACTATTATTTAGTGCATTTCGCATTCTAAGAGAATATGAACGCGGTGTAATTTTTCTTTTAGGTCGTTTCTACAAAATCAAAGGCCCTGGCTTAATAATTGTCATCCCTTTTATTCAACAAATCGTTAAAGTAGATTTGCGCACTGTAGTTATGGATGTACCAAGCCAAGATGTAATTAGCAAAGACAACGTTTCTGTTCGAGTTAATGCCGTTATTTACTTCCGTGCAATCGATGCACAAAAAGCGATCATCAACGTAGAAGATTATTTGGCAGCTACATCTCAGCTCGCACAAACAACACTGCGATCCGTTTTAGGTCAGCATGATTTGGACGAAATGCTTTCGAGTAGAGAAACGTTAAATAAAGACATTCAGGAAATTTTGGATGCCAGAGCGGAGGGCTGGGGAATCAAAGTGTCTAATGTAGAGATAAAGCATGTTGATCTCAACGAGTCGATGGTTCGTGCCATAGCAAAACAAGCTGAAGCAGAACGAACTCGTCGAGCAAAAGTTATACACGCATTAGGTGAGAAAGAAGCCGCTGAAAAATTAGGGGAAGCAGCAAGTGAACTAAGTGCACAACCAAACGCATTGATGCTGAGATACTTACAAACCCTCACTGAAATAGCTGGAGAGAAGAATTCAACTATTCTATTTCCATTACCTTTAAACCTAATTGACGATTTGTTTCGAACAGGAAAAGACAAAGAACGCTAATTAACTAACGGGATGACAGAGATTTAAATTTTTTTGAATCTTAATACATTGTGTATAGATAGTTAAACTTCTATCGAATGTTAAGATATTTCTGAAAGTCCAAGAATGGTACCGGGGCCGGACTTGAACCGGCACGCTGTTACCAGCGAGGGATTTTAAATCGATCTTGTATTTGCGTCTACCAATGGTAGACCAGGATTTAAATTCTTTTGATTCTAAATAACTTAACCACTGCAAATTAAATTTTAATCAAGTGATGGGAAATTAATGAATATCTAAGAATGGTACCCGGGGCCGGACTTGAACCGGCACGCTGTTACCAGCGAGGGATTTTAAATCGGTCTTGTATTTGCGTCTACCAATGGTAGACCAGGATTTAAATTCTTGTGATTCTAAATAACTTAACCACTGCAAATTAAATTTTAATCAAGTGTTGGGAAATTAATGAATATCTAAGAATGGTACCCGGGGCCGGACTTGAACCGGCACGCTGTTACCAGCGAGGGATTTTAAATCCCTTGTGTCTACCAATTCCACCACCCGGGCATTTTGGGTAATATTTTTATAGTAAGGATTGGTACCCTACTTTTTGTTAGTCCTTCGGACTAATCCTTGTGGTCACTTCCGGCGTCCTGCCTCTCGTGACACTAGTGCATCCTGCACGTCGTCTACCAATTCCACCACCCGGGCATTTTGGGTAATATTTTTATAGTAAGGATTGGTACCCTACTTTTTGTTAGTCCTTCGGACTAATCCTTGTGGTCACTTCCGGCGTCCTGCCTCTCGTGACACTAGTGCATCCTGCACGTCGTCTACCAATTCCACCACCCGGGCATTTTGGGTAATATTTTTATAGTAAGGATTGGTACCCTACTTCTCTAACAAAGCTTTTTCTGCCTGTTTTGATACAAACATTAGTCTTTATGAGAGGAAATTGGAGCGGCTAACGAGACTCGAACTCGTGACATTCACGTTGGCAACGTGATGCTCTACCAACTGAGCTACAGCCGCATAGATAGAGTGATTACCAAAATGGTACCCGGGGCCGGACTTGAACCGGCACGCTGTTACCAGCGAGGGATTTTAAATCCCTTGTGTCTACCAATTCCACCACCCGGGCATTTTGGGTAATATTTTTATAGTAAGGATTGGTGCCCTACTGTGCTCATTACAAGCAAAAGTTGGAGCGGCTAACGAGACTCGAACTCGTGACATTCACGTTGGCAACGTGATGCTCTACCAACTGAGCTACAGCCGCATAAATAACTTTCTTGTGTGTGTTTGGAGCGGCTAACGAGACTCGAACTCGTGACATTCACGTTGGCAACGTGATGCTCTACCAACTGAGCTACAGCCGCTTTATAAAACTACACTATCACTTCCTGTGTTTTCTATTACTACACTGTACATGATGAAATGGTACCCGGGGCCGGACTTGAACCGGCACGCTGTTACCAGCGAGGGATTTTAAATCCCTTGTGTCTACCAATTCCACCACCCGGGCAAAGTGGAGGCGGGTCCCGGAGTCGAACCGAGGTCCACGGATTTGCAATCCGCTGCATAGCCACTCTGCCAACCCGCCGTTTCATCAACTACAGTAGGTAGCATTCCTTAGAAAAATTGGAGCGGCTAACGAGACTCGAACTCGTGACATTCACGTTGGCAACGTGATGCTCTACCAACTGAGCTACAGCCGCTTTATTGATTGACTCCCTGTCAACTGGAGACGCATTCTACATTGAATTTATTGCGAGTCAACCCTTAAATTTCAATTTTGTTTCAACTGGTTAAAAAGCGTCTAAAATGATGCTTTTTTTAACAAAAACTTGTGATTTACTCGCCTTTAAGTTCTGGCCACGCCGCTTTGAAGTATATAATCATAGTCCAAATGGTTAAAATTGTAGCAACATAATAAAAGGCGTATGCAGCAAACATTAAAATTTCATGCGGGAAATCAAAAATAATTAAAGGGATGTCATAATCTGGTTGCCAAATTAGTCCCATAATACCTAACATTTGTGCCGCTGTTTTGTATTTTCCTAGCGTCGACACCGCAACAACATCACGCTTTCCTTTAGAAGACATGAATTCTCTCAGCGCACTAATGAATATCTCTCTTGCGATCATTATCATCGCAGGTACCGATATCCACCAGACACCAAAATCTTCCGCTATCATTATCAACGCAGCAGCAACCATGAGTTTATCAGCTACAGGATCAATAAACGCACCGAATGCAGATGATTGGTTCAACTTACGCGCTAAGTAACCATCTAACGCATCACTTACCGCTGCCAACCAAAAGACGGCAAACGCACCAAAATTATTCCAAGAAATTGGAAGATAAAAAACAATTATAAAAATAGGTATTAGGATGATACGAAATAAAGTTATTTGATTAGGGATTGTCCACATATTTACATTCACTAGCTTTTCTACGTCATTACCATTTCAACGTTAATTTTGATTTGGCAATAAGCTTTTTTGTTCATTCTACACAGATATGAGGCTAATTGTCATGCAAGCTATCATAAATAGTTTTTGCTAACGTCTTACTGATACCCGGAACCTTCTCTAAAGTACTCACATCTGCCTTTTTTACTTCCTGCATCCCACCCAAAAACTTTAGTAGTGCTTGACGCTTTTTGGCTCCTATTCCTGGAATCTCTTCTAGCGTGGATCGTTTTGCTTCTTTTTGACGTTTAGCGCGATGTCCTGAAATAGCGAATCGATGCGATTCATCCCTTATGTGTTGAATTAGGTGAAGTGCTGGAGAAGTGCCTGGTAAATTAATAAGTTGATGACTACCAGCCAAAATAAGCGTTTCAAGTCCCGGCTTTCGAGATTCTCCTTTTGCAACTCCAACGAGTAATGGAGTACTAGGCAAGTTTAATGAGGCGATTACCTCTTCAGCGCGAGCGAGTTGCCCTTTACCACCGTCAATAAACACGATATCTGGTACATTGTCCGACTGTTCAACTTTAGCAAAACGTTTATTTAAGGCAAAAGCCATTGCCGCATAATCGTCGCCTGGCGTTATACCATGAACATTATAACGACGATAATTACTCTTTAACGGTCCCTCTTGGTCGAATACGACATTGGAGGCGACGGTTTGCTGTCCCATCGTGTGGCTAATATCAAAACATTCTATACGTGAGATGTTGCTATTTAACTCAAACACGTCGTTAAGCGCTGAAAATCTACTTAGCATAGATTCTCTGTGGCTATTTCGCGTGACAAGCGCATTTTCGGCGTTGGTTGTCGCGAGCTTTAAATATTGAGCACGTTCCGTTTTAACGTTATGCGAAATTTTCACTTCATATTCAGCTTGCGTCGATAATAGCTTTGCTAATTCTCGCTGATCTTCCAACGCTACAGGTACAACCAATTCTTTAGGTATGGCCATGCCCCCTACTTCATTACCTAAATAATGCTGACTAATAAATGCTTGCACGATTTCGGAAGGTTGAGTTTCGGCAGGCAAAGATGGAAAAAAGCTCTTACTACCGAGTATTTTGTGATCGCGTACAAATAAGACATGAATACTTGCTTGTGACTTTTGTTGGTATAAACCTATCACATCCATTTCAGATGCAATCCCGCTAACAAACTGTTGCTGTTGTACTTTTCTAAGTGTTGCGATTTGATCTCGATATTTAGCCGCTTTTTCAAACGCCAATGATTCACTTGCATGCTCCATTTTTTCGACCAGCATTTCGATGACTTCTGAATTTTTGCCTTTTAAAAATAGCTTCGCTAGTTCTACTTGTTGTTCATAATCATTATCGGAAATTTTATTAACACAAGGTGCGGAGCATCTTTTTAATTGATACTGCAAACAAGGACGACTTCTCGCGCGATAATAGCTATCTTCACATTGCCGAATAGGAAAAAGCTTCTGCATCAAGCGTAAACTTTCCCATACCGCACCAACCGTTGGATAAGGGCCAAAATACTCGCCTTTTACTTTCTTACCGCCGCGATGGGCAGATAGACGAGGATGTTTGTGGGACGAAATTAGAATATAGGGGTATGATTTGTCATCACGAAGAAGGATATTATATTTAGGCTGATACTTTTTGATGTAATTATTTTCAAGAATCAGCGCCTCACTTTCAGTATGTGTAACGGTTACATCTATTGCACATATTTGCTTAACTAAGGCTTTGGTTTTTGTACTGCCAACATCCTTCCTAAAATAACTACTGAGTCTTTTTTTTAGATCTTTTGCCTTTCCAACATATATAACAGTTTGCTCACTGTCATACATGCGATAAACCCCTGCTTGCTCAGTTACTGAAGCAAGAAAGGCTTTCGCATCAAATTGTAGTGTTGAGCTTTCGTTAGACAATACTAAAACTTTTCAGTTTTTAACATCCCATGGCGGATGGCAAGATGAGTCAATTCAACGTCGTTACTTACATTTAGTTTTTCAAACATTCGATAACGATAGCTGTTGATTGTTTTTGTGCTTAATACTAATTGTTCAGATATATCTGGCACCTTTTCACCACGTGTAATCATAAACATGATTTGCAATTCACGCTCAGACAAACAATTAAATGGATTTTCATCTGCAGACTTAAACTGGCTTAATGCCATTTGTTGAGCAATTTCAGGTGTAATATAGCGCTGACCACTATTAACAGCACGAATTGCGTTCACCATTTCATCAGGCCCAGCACCTTTTGTTAAATAACCAGCGGCACCAATTTGCATAACTTTAGTGGGAATAGGATCTTCGCAATAAACAGTAAGCACAATAACCTTAACATCTGGTGCATATCTCAATATTTTTTTGGTAGCCTCTAAACCACCGATTCCAGGCATGTTCATGTCCATCAACACGACGTCTGGTTGAGATTTACGACAAAACTGAACGGCATCTTCTCCGGTTTGCGCTTCACCGATTACTTTTAGGCCTTTAACTTCATCAAGTATTTTTTTTATGCCCGTACGAACCAATTCATGATCGTCGACTAACAAAACATTTATCAAGAGCGTAGCACCTTATAATTTTTTAACCTTCTACTACTGAGCGAATAAGAATATAGTTAATCATCCTGCAAAACAACGATATTTATACATAAACATAACATTAAATATGGAATAACATTTAGATGTGTTTATGTTTTAAACAATTATAGGTTATTTTTATTCAGCCAATTATTTAATAGTCCAATTTGGCCATTTTTATAAGCTGCATATGTCAGTCTAACTGCATTACTCAAAATGTTCGAATCGGTCCAATTGGTTTGTTCCGCTATCAGCTTATAACACTCTAAAGCTTCTGGCGTTAAATAACCACGAACTTCCTGCTTACCTTTTGTTTTTTGCCGTTCTCTATAGCGTTTTTGCTTTTCAGCATTCGTTAGCGCTTTTTTCTTATTATCTTTCTGTAACTTATCTGTCATTTTTCATATTTATATTAGAGTTACGCATAACCGAAGTTTATCGGAAAAACGATAGCTATCAAAGAAATTATTAAAAAAATTAACTGCTCAGAGTTGTTTAGTGTACAGGTGTTCGCTAAAGTAGCGCCTGAATTAAATTCCTTAACATGAAACAGAAGAGTTATGAGCCAAAAAAATTCGTTCTCAAAAGAAGATCTAATCAAAGCCGGTACAGGAGAAATGTTTGGCGAAGGTAATAGTCAGCTACCTTCGGATAACATGCTTATGCTTGACCGCATTATCAGTATTACCGATGATGGTGGTGAGTATGGCAAAGGTGAAATTATCGCAGAACTCGATATTAACCCAGACCTATGGTTTTTCGATTGTCACTTTAAAGGTGACCCTGTAATGCCTGGTTGCCTAGGTCTTGACGCTATGTGGCAGTTAGTTGGCTTTTATCTTGCGTGGTCAGGTGGCCCTGGACGAGGACGTGCATTAGGTGTAGGTGAAGTTAAATTCACGGGACAAATTCTACCTACTGCGAAAAAGGTAACGTACAAAATCACACTTAAACGAGTGATTAAGCGTAAACTATTTATGGGTATTGCTGATGGTACAGTATCTGTTGATGGTAAGGAAATCTACAAGGCAACTGACCTAAAAGTTGGTCTATTCACTGATACGTCTGCATTCTAGTTTTCAGCATGAACTAAGATAAAAAAAGCTCAGCTAAATAGCTGAGCTTTTTTCGTTTCGTTTATCCTATCAGGCCTTTAGAAAACGACGCCCAAAGCCAAACGTGAGCATAGATAACAGTAGGCCAAAACCGAACCCTGCTCCTTGGCGTTCAACTTTCTCTTCAACGGCTGAACAGTCTTCAACTTCACCATCTATTGGCGAAAGCTTAACTGCACGTACAACATCTTCCTGCAATTGAGTGCCGTCCGTATCAAGCATCAGCTCACCTTTAGCATCTCTACGAGGTACCTTGATCAAAGCGGTTGCTGAAATTTCATTATTATCATTGATATGGCGTGCTTCTATAATGGTATATTCAGATTCACATGGTAAGAAGTCATTTAGATTAGTAAACGTATCTGTAGACATATCATATAGGAAGCCGTGGGTTCTACGTGGATTAGTTGAGCTATCATTATGCGTTTCTATTTCACCCTCACCAACAACAAACCCTGCTTGGTTGATTGATCGCGCCGTACTAGATGAACCATTAAAGAAATCTTTAGGGAAAACCATCTGCATATTTTCTTGGTTGGTATCAACATAATAAAACTTGGTGCGCAAACGACCATTAACATAAGTTGTTACATGGCCGACAGCTATACCGTTATCGTTGATATCGTATGCTCTCGAGTCAAAGTATTTACTGTGATCGTCTGTATAATCAACAACTGTACCGTCTTTAAACACTACCGCGTAAATACTGCGAGGTTCATTGTTTTCAGGAGATGTCTCGTTTTCATCCCACCAGCCATGTGCATAACCTACGGCGACACCATGAACGTTAACTGCCTGCGCAAAGCTTACATATTCGCGCCTATCATCTGCATGAGGTGTTACAAGATAACCTAATGCTTCAGACTCTACTTCACCTGTTTCATCAATTATCCACTTGAATGCTTCTGAGTTATACATTCCATCACGGATATTTTGAATACATACCTCTAAAGGCAAGTCATCAAGTACATTAGGGTCTGAACAGCCCCCAGTATCATCATTTATTACGTCTACAGCATCTTGGTCGACACTGGTACTTGCATAACCGACTGCAATTCCATTCTCGCTTATATCAAGAATCGCAGACTCACCACCATGTTCGTGCTCTGGAGGCAAGAGTTCGATAATCGTCTGACCATTATCAGGAGAGAAGAAACCACGCGTTTTAAAATCACGCACCCAATGCGTTACTTCATCGCCATCACTTTCCGTAAAGTCCATTGGCATATAAGGTGCAGAACCATTACCATAAACCCAGCCTTGGTTAGTGATACCATTTATGTAGTCAGTGGTCGAGCGGGTGTATAGCTCTGTACCTGCCAATTTTTGGTCAAACACATGAAAGTCTTGTGTTTCACCTCCGCTATTGGTCATGGCAACTACATCGCCAACTTTTTGATATAAAGAAGATGTGATCCCTTCAAGGTATCTAACTACCCATGCTAAATCATTCGCTGTTGGGTTGCCTTGCCTAAGCGCATTTTCATCTTGAATATTTTCAAGTTCATGAACATTTTCATGCTGCTGGTCGGCTAAACGGACAATGTTGTCGTAGTCGCCCTCGTCGAAATATTGATATTGAACAGGAAAGTTATATACATTTGTGCCAGAGATTGCCATCTCACCACTGTTATTTTCTTGCTGAGCGTAGGTATATTTAAATCGCTCTGCCGCTCCCTTATCGATGACCTTATATGTTGCCGCGTTAACAAATCCTGTTGTTAAAGCCGTGGTAACTCCAATAGCCAATAAAGACTTTACAAATTTATTCATGAAACTACTTTTCTCTTAATCTTTTTATATTTCGTCCAATTCTTGCCATCGTTGATAGCAGGACTCGAGCTTTGACTCTTTTTCTTGTAACTGGTTCAAAATTTTAGCGGTTACTTCAGATTCTTGACTAAAGAAGTCTGGTTGATTAACGCTTTCTTGCAGATTAGCGATTTCTTCTTCCAATAATTCGATTTCTTGAGGAAGTGACTCTAATTCACGCGTTTCTTTATACGACAATTTCCGTTTAGCAGGCGCTGACGTTACACTACTTTCTTTTTTAGTTTCTTTCTTCGCTTGTTTTACCGGCGCAGCTGATTTTTCACGCTGCAATGCCTTTTCAGCTAAATAACTATCGACGTCATCATAACCACCAACAATCTGATTTATTTGACCACTTCCATCAAAGTAAAGGCAAGTGCTAATACAATTATTTACAAAATCACGATCGTGGCTCACTAAAATAACGGTTCCACTGTAATTTGCAACGACTTCTTCTAACAATTCGAGTGTTTCGATATCCAAATCGTTCGTTGGTTCATCGAGAATGAGCAAATTACTCGGCCTTAAGAACAAACGCGCTAACAATAAACGGTTTTTTTCTCCACCAGATAAAGCTCGCACGGGCGTTCTTGCACGTTTGGGGCTAAATAAAAAGTCCTGCAGGTAACCAAGCACATGACGCGTACGCCCGTTTACCGTAACTTCCTGTTTGCCTTCAGCGACAGTGTCTTGTACCGTTTTGTTCGGATCTAGTTGCTCTCTATGTTGGTCAAAATAGGCAATATCCAAGTTAACACCAACACGCATTTTGCCACTGGTTGGTTGTATTTGTTCCATCAGTAGTTTAATTAAAGTTGATTTACCTGTACCGTTTGCGCCAATCAACGCTAAGCGATCACCGCGAGTAATAAGCAAATCTAAATTGTCGATTACTCGTTTGTCACCAAAGTGCATACAGAGATTTTCTGATTCAAAAACAAGTTTTCCAGAGCGGTCTCCGTGCGAGATATTAATATCCCCTTGTCTCTTGATATCTCGTCTTTGCTGGCGCTCAACACGTAGCTTTTCAAGCGCTCTTACTCGCCCTTCGTTACGTGTACGGCGAGCCTTGATGCCTTGTCGGATCCACGTTTCTTCCTCAGCAAGCCTTTTATCAAATAGCGCGTTCTGCGTTGATTCTACTTGTAGATCGTGCTGCTTTTGATCAACGTAAACATCGTAATCTCCCGGGTAGCTAGTCAGTCGACCTCTATCTAGATCAACAATACGTGTTGATAACCCTCTGATAAATGCCCTGTCATGACTGATGAAAACAATCGTTCCAGAAAAGTCTTTCAAGAATTGTTCTAGCCAAAGAACGCTGTCAATATCTAAGTGGTTAGTGGGTTCATCTAGCAGTAACACATCAGGATCAGTCACTAACGCCTTAGCTAATGCTAGTTTTCTTAGCCAGCCACCAGATAGATCCGATACAGATTTATCTGGATCTAAATGCAATTTACTCATTACTTGTTCAATGCGTTGTTCATCTTGCCAGGCATTTGCCTGTTCAAGTTGCTGCTGAACATCCGCCAAAAGTTGCAGATTTGTCTCACTTGGATCTTCGGTTACTTTATGCACCAACTGATGATAACGGCTAATTAGCTCCGCATTTGCCTTAACACCTTGAGCAACAAATTCAAAAACAGAAAGATCGCACGACTCGGGTGGATCTTGCTCCAACATGCCGAGTCTTACATCATTTGAAATTATGAATTGGCCGTCATCTAGGTGTTGTATACCCATCAAAACTTTCAATAACGACGACTTTCCAGCACCATTACGACCTACAAGACAAACACGTTCTCCACTGTTGATGCGTAAATCGGTATTGTCGAGAATCTTATCTTCGCCAAAAGCTAATTCCGCGTTTGTAATCCTAATTAATTCCATTGTGTTACAAAAACCTCAACTTCTTCTGCCGTAAATGGCCAGTATAACTCGCTTGTACTTGCTATGTGCTTTAATACCGGAATGTGAACGCCATATTGCTCAACAAGTTTGTCATCAGAGACAATATCTATATGTGCCAATCCGTCTTTAATAATTGGAGAGCATATCTCGTCAGCCAATTCACAAAGATGGCATCCCTCGCTCCCGTATAAAATAAACTGTTTTATCATTTCTTTTTAATAAGCCAACTATTATGAATATGTTTGTTACGTTGGAAGTCTTTATCTCGTGTAAGTTCACTTATCGGCTTAACGGTAGCACCCAACGATTCCATCGCATCAAAATCCATTTTAAAATTGCGTTTGTTGTTGGTAAATATCAATTCACCACCTTCAGCTAGCGAAGCAAGGCCATCGCTAATCAATGCTACATGGTCGCGTTGAACATCAAAGCTACTTTCTTCCATTCGCTTTGAATTTGAAAACGTGGGGGGATCAATAAACACTACATCGTATTTGTCTGTGTTTTGTTTTAGCCATTGTAAGCAATCAGCTTGTATGAATTGATACTTATGACCAACCAAATTATTCAATCTGAAATTATCTTCTGCCCATGATAAATACGTTTTAGACATATCAACCGTAGTTACAGAAGATGCACCGTGAAGTGCTGCATGTAAAGAGACTGACCCCGTGTATGCAAAAAGGTTAAGTACAGATTTTCCATTCGACTTGCCAGCAACAATCTGACGCGTCTTACGATGATCTAAAAATAGGCCTGTATCTAAATAATCCCACAAATTAACCTTTAGCTTTGCGCCGTACTCATGGACGATAATCTCACGTTGGCTTTTGTCTACTTTTTGATACTGATTCGCCCCGCGTTGCTTTGCTCTGGTCTTTAGGACAACTTTGCTCGTTGGTATATCCAAAACTTTCGGCGTGAAATATATAACTTCCTGCAAACGCTTCGCTGCTTTTTCCTGGTCGACCGTTCCTGGCGCCGCATATTCTTGTATAACAACATATTCGCCATATATATCTATAGCAACGTTGTACTCCGGAATATCTGCATCATATAAGCGATAACATTCAATATTTTCTTTTTTGACCCAACTTTTGAGCGTTTTAATATTTTTCTTTACTCTGTTCGCAAACGAAGATTGAGATTCATCAAAGTGAGTTTCAGGGGCCAGTGCATCTTTTTGACTTTGTTTTTCATCTATATTATAAAGCGCAAGTTGGCAATCCAGAGGACCATTCTTAAATTTATAGCGTTTAAAGCTTGCTAACTTTAGCATCGACAACAATTCAATGTTTGCCGTAAAAATTGCTACCCGCCATTCATTAAACTGTTGCTTAAGCTTTTGCCCTAGTATAACGAAGCTTTCTACTAGTTCAGGAATTTCTCCAATTCGCTCCCCGTAAGGCGGGTTAAACAATATAGTACCTTGCTGACCAAACTGATTATTCATCTTATTGGTATCATTGCACTTAAACTCAATGAATTGTTGAATACCCGCCATGCGCGCATTCTGTTGAGCAGTTTTAATAACACGACTATCAATATCAATACCAAATACTTTAACTTTGGCATTGGCTAAGTTTTCATTTGATTCAGTGATTGTGGTTTTTAAAACATCCTGCCAAGTGGACTCATCGTGATTCAGCCATTTTTCAAAGCCCCACTTTTCTCTTTCTATACCAGGTGCGATACCTGAAGCCATTGATACAGCTTCAATCAATAAAGTACCTGAACCACACATAGGGTCAACTAACGGTTTAGATGTGTCTAGCAACCAACCACTACGCATTACTAGCGCAGCCGCCAAATTTTCCTTAAGTGGTGCCGCGCCACTATGCTGTCGGTATCCACGCTGAAATAAAGCTCGTCCTGAAAAATCCAAATAGAAAGACACCATGTTTTTTAACAAACGTGCTTGAATACGGATATCTGGATTAACTTTATCTACATTTGGACGTTCAAGGCCAGCGTCGCGAAAATGATCAACAATCGCGTCTTTCACTGTTAATGCGCCAAACTGACTGTTTCGAATATCACTACTCTTACCAACAAAATCTACAGCGAAATAACTATCACTGTTGAACCAGTTCGACCACTCTACTGATGAAGCAGCTATTTGTAGCGCTTTAACTGAGTCGCAATCAAACTGTTCTATTTTCAACAATATGCGGCTAGCCAAACGCGTCCATAAACAGATCTTATATGCACTGTTCAATTCAGCAGAAAAATAAACACCTTCCGGCTTTTGCGTAATATCTGAAGCACCTAATTTTTGGAGCTCTTCAGCGAGCAGGATTTCAATCCCAGGAGAAGTTAATGCAAGAAATTGCAGCATTGTATGTATCCGAACTTTATGATGCCGCGATTATATACAAACTAGCGAAGGACATAAACTCTATTACATCAAAACTCACTGTTTAACAGCTATACTTAAACTATTGAACGTATTACGTAGAAATATGAATCAATATGGCTAAGATTTAAGCCAACAAACAATTAATTGATAAAACCTGTTGCATTATGGAACGAGTATCCTTAAGATACGCCTCGTTTTCACGGACGCGGGATGGAGCAGCCTGGTAGCTCGTCGGGCTCATAACCCGAAGGTCGTCGGTTCAAATCCGGCTCCCGCAACCAATTCTTCCCATAGCTAATATGGTTTAACGAATTGGCTAATCGTAGCCGTGAATACAATGTGGTACTTGCTAAAGAAGTACATCGGACGCGGGATGGAGCAGCCTGGTAGCTCGTCGGGCTCATAACCCGAAGGTCGTCGGTTCAAATCCGGCTCCCGCAACCAACTTTTACTATTTGTAAAGACACGTTTAAGCGAAGGTGACGGTTAAAATCTAGCTCTCGCAACCAATTCTTTAAGAATGAATTAAAACTTCTTAGGCTTGTTTAATGCACTTTGCATTGAACCATTCGGACGCGGGATGGAGCAGCCTGGTAGCTCGTCGGGCTCATAACCCGAAGGTCGTCGGTTCAAATCCGGCTCCCGCAACCAATTCTTGAGAAATTCTATTTTTATTACCTCCCTTTTTTAGATATTGATCTTAAATTGTTCCAATCTTTAAACGTTTGCTTAGCTCATCGGGCTCAGCTCTCTTATAAA
>NZ_JBQRUN010000016.1:0-73518 GCF_053485835.1 Thalassotalea fusca | reverse complement strand
GGCAGCTTCTAGTTTGAATTCTGCGCTAAATGTACGTCTGGTTCTTTTAGTCATTGTTTCACCTGTAAGTTCATAAGGTGTATATTAACACCTCTAATCAGGTGGCCAAATTAACTATGCCACTACAAAAGGAGGTGGCTTAATGGACATTTTAAATCAGCTAGTTATGCAAGAGGAAGATAAGCAAAAAAGTAAATCTAAATTTCCAGCTTGGGTAAGTGATGAAAATATTTCAAAAAGAGCATTTATTGAAATAAATAAACAATTCGAAGAAAAGTCCAAATACATAAAGCGACACTCAAAGAAAGAAGATTTTACAGCTAAAAAGAACTGGCAAATTTTTATGAGCCATATTGCACGCAACTTAGAATCTGATTCTTCAACTATTTTTGATAATGAAACTTTCAAAGTCGGAATTAATAAATATTTCGAAGATAAAAACGAAGAGCTGAATAATAAAAAAGAGGCAAAGCTGAAAAAAAATGGTTTACCTAATCAAAATAAAGATCAGTTAATAGAAACGGTTAGGGATTACAAAAAAGAGTTTGAAGCATTAGAACAGCGAAAAAATAAAGAACTTTTAACATTAATGATCGAGTTGATGCCATTGCCAGATAGGAGAAAGCTCAACCTTATTTAAGGAGATAGACCACCATTAGGTGGTCTATCTATGTTTGCAATTTTAGAGAATTATGTAGGCCAGCTCTATCAAAAGCTAAATAACCATGCGCTAAAGAGATTGAGTTAGGAATTAGCTCAGATTAGAGTTATTCAACAAATTCTAATTTCTTAAAAAAATCGCTACCGGGATACTGAGTAAATTCTTTTCCTGAAGCTTTAAGTTCACCAGATTGGTAAAGTTGATTAATTGTTTTTTTAAATAGTGGTTCAAACTTCTCAATTGGCGTACTGTCTGAGTTACCCATGCCAGCGTAGTACCCAAGGTGATAAGAGCCATCATCTTGAGAGATAAGTAAACTAGGGGAGCTACTGTCATTTTTAGTCCATTCTCTGATAGCATTATTCACATCTTCTTGGGATAAAGGCTGATTAATTTTCATTGTATCTCACTGTTATTTTATAATAGGCTTAGTACAAGTTAGAGCGTGAAGGTGCAATTTTAATCTTCATATCACTTCCAGTGTGCAACGTTCTAGTATCAATAAAACAAGTTCCCTCTGAAAATATTGATAATCATCAGGAATGTGTAGATTGATTATTTTCGGCAAGAAAGCTTCGCCAGTATGCTTTTGAATACGTTCAATATGTTGCTGTTCAAATACGTAAATTTGATCAGCCCATATTAGTAATTCTATTGTGCAAAGTGTCGAGTTAGCTTTCTTTACATATTTTTCGCTAAGACCAGCGGATTTGTACTGATGGTTGTTATTGGCAGCACGAAACAACTCTTCAGCTGTTTTGCTTCGTTGTATATTACTAGTGCATAAAAAGAGAATATTCACTTGCTCTTACCCTTCATGAAAAGTCACCCGTTCTCATGCGAACTAGCATATCCATCACTTCATCAGCATTAATTGTTAGCTGTTCAAATGGTGACTTACCTTGCAACGGGCGCTTGGGCTGAGTTAGCCATTCTTGGCACACCCGATCATCAAATTTAAATTGGTTCATCAACTCCTGATAAATATCAAGATGCTTAACCTTTAAAAGCTCTAGTTCAGTTAAATTAGTATGTTTTTCTACAGAAGTTTTAGCGTTTTGATGAGACATAAATTTGAGCTTTTAAGTAGTGATGATCTGTATCAACACTAAAGCATAAAATCTATTTGCTGTCTAACTCATAATGAGACATACTATTTCAACTCGAATAGAAAATGTCAATAGAATCAGATTTATCTAATGGACGAATTTAGTTTTGCACAGAAGCAGCGCCTAGCTTATATCGATTTTAAACTTTATTTTACTGGAATGGTAACTCGCAGTGAAATAGTCAGTCATTTCGAATTAGGTCTTGCCGCAGCAACAAGAGATTTAAAGTTCTACAAAGACAATGCACCTGAGAATATGGCGTATGATAATGTAGAAAAAAAATACTTCATCACAACGCAATTCAATCCCATATTTAAACATGATGCTCGCCGCACGCTTATTAAGTTAGCGAACAACATTAGCGATGGTTTTGATTCTATTGGGGATACTTCATTCCCTATTGAATCACCAAGGCCGTTAAACGTGCCTGATATTGATATTATAGCTAAGCTATCTCAAGCAATTATCAACCATAAGCCTATTAGCGTTATATATACGTCTTTAAGTAGCGGTTCAGGTGCAAGAGAGTTAGTGCCTCATTCAATCGTAGATAACGGCTTACGTTGGCATATAAGAGCGTATGATCGCAAATCAAAGTCATTTAGAGACTTTGTGTTAACTCGTATTACCAAAGTTACAATTCAAGCACAGACACCATCCCCTGAAGAAGATAAGTTAGAAGATCATCAATGGATGCGTATGGTGCCATTACAAATTATTCCGCACCCAAATAACGTTAAGCATCCAACCGCCATAAAGCTCGATTTTGGTATGGAGAAAGGCATGTTAGAAGTAAACGTGCGTGCCGCAATGGCAGGATATTTATTAAGACGTTGGAACGTGGATTGTTCTGAAAGTGGCTCACTTTCAGGGCCAGAATACCAGCTCTATTTGAACAACATTCAAACATTATACGGTGCAGAAAATCTCGCAATTGCACCTGGCTATCAGCATAGCTAAACACTCATTAAAGAATTTAAAAAGGAAGTTAACCAACATGGTTGAACAACACAAAAAAGCATTAGAAAAACAACTCTGGAACATTGCCAATACCTTACGTGGCAACATGAGTGCCGATGAGTTTCGTGATTATATTTTAGGGTTTATCTTCTACAAGTATTTATCTGAACGTATGGATTTGTATGCTGATGAGCTGTTAAAAGAAGATGGTATTAAGTTTGACGCTATTGATGAAAACACAGACGAAGGCAAAGAATACTTAGAAGCGATTAAAGAAGAAACAATCGACCATTTAGGTTACTTCTTAAAGCCTAACGAGCTATTTCATGTATTGGCGCAAAAAGGTGAAAACGGTGAGTTTATTTTAGAAGACTTATCTGAAGTGCTTAACCATATTGAACAAAGCACGATGGGTACAGCCGCAGAAGATGACTTTAACGGTTTGTTTGATGACCTAGACTTAACCTCAAACAAACTAGGTAAAACCGAAAACGCTAAAAACGAGCTTATTTCAAAAGTACTAACTCACCTTGATGATATTGATTTTCTTCATCATGAAACTGACATTGATGTACTAGGTGACGCCTACGAATACCTCATTGGTCAGTTTGCCTCAGGTGCAGGTAAAAAAGCCGGTGAATTCTATACCCCACCTATGGTTTCAACCTTACTTGCCAAACTAGTTACTCAGGGTAAAGATAAGCTTAAAAGTGTTTACGACCCAACTTGTGGTTCAGGCTCACTACTTTTAAAAGTATCAAAAGAAATTAAACGCAAAGGCGGCGAGGTTGGTGGCTACTTTGGTCAAGAATCTAACCCAAGTACGTACAACCTAGCTCGTATGAATATGATTTTACATGGTGTGCATTACCGTAATTTTGATATTCAGCAAGACGATACCTTAGAACAGCCGCACCATGTTGAAAAACGCTTTGAAGCGGTAGTGGCGAACCCACCATTTTCAGCAGGCTGGAGTGCCTCAGCGGGCTTTTTAACAGATGAACGTTTTCAAGATTACGGTAAACTAGCTCCAAAGAGTAAAGCTGACTTCGCCTTTGTCCAGCACATGATCCATCAGTTAGATGAAAACGGCACTATGGCGGTAGTATTGCCTCACGGCGTGTTATTTCGGGCTGGGACAGAAGGCCACATTCGTAAGCATTTAATAAAAGATAAAAACTACTTAGATGCTGTTATAGGTTTACCAACAAATATTTTTTACGGTACAGCTATTCCTACCTGTATCTTAATTCTTAAAAAAAACCGACAAGATAAAGACAATATTTTGTTTATTGATGCTAGCCAACACTTCGGAAAAGCAACAACACAAAATTATTTGCGAGATGAAGATTTAGAAAGAATTATTGATGCTGTTTTAAAGCGAGGTTTTAAAGATAAATACTCGTATATAGCACCCATAGATGAAGTTGAATCTGAAAATGATTTTAATCTTAATATTTCAAGATATGTAGATACATATGAAGAAGAAGCTGAAATTGATATTTCTTTTATTACTGAAAAAATCAATAGAACTGAAAACCGTATAACTAGCATTGATAAAGATATAAACAATTTTTGTAATGAGTTAGAGATTTCGTCACCAACAGGAAGTAACCAATGAGAACAATGTTAACTCCTAAATTACGGTTCCCAAATTACAATGGTGATTGGAAAAAAGTAAAGCTGAAAGATGTATGTGATTATCAAAAAGGTTTTGCATTTAAATCTGTAGATTACAGGACTTCTGGCGCAAGAATCATACGAGTATCAGATCTAGCTTCCGATTCAATAAAGCGTAATAACGAAAAAAGATTTATTGATCAAAAAGAAGCGGAGAAGTATGAGAAATACGAGATCAATGTTGGTGAGATTATCATTACAACTGTTGGCTCTAGGCCACACTTAAAAGAGTCTGCGGTAGGTAGAGCTATATTTGTGAACAAAAGTGAAGGACATTTACTAAACCAAAACCTTTTGAAATTAGAATTTGAAGAAGGTGCTGTGAGCAACTTTATTTTTCGTCATTTAAATAGCCCTAGGTATATTGATTTTATAACTTCAATTCAGCGTGGTAATGCTAATCAATCCAACATAGCTGTTAAAGATCTTTTTGACTATCCCTTATCAACAACCGATAGAGAAGAACAAAACAAAATAGCAGACTTTCTTTCTTCAGTAGATACAAAAATTAGCCTTCTTAAAGAAAAGCATATTTTGCTCACTCAATACAAAAAAGGTGTGATGCAAAAACTGTTTAAGCAAGACATCCGTTTTAAAGATGAAAATGGTAATGCCTTTCCTGACTGGCAAGAGAAAGCAATGGGACAAGTGCTAACTCCAGAGGTTAGAGAAATAGTAAAACCGAAGGATAAGTATTTAGCATTAGGGATTAGAAGCCACATGAAAGGTACTTTTCAAAAAGCAGACTCTGATCCTGAAGCAATTGCGATGGATAAATTATTTGTTGTAAGACCAAATGACTTAGTTGTAAATATTACATTTGCTTGGGAAGGGGCTATTGCTATTGCCAAAGCTGAAGATGACGGAGGTCTTGTATCTCACCGTTTCCCAACATATACCTTCAAGAAGAATGATGCAACACATCGATATTTCAAGCACATTATTCAATTGAAGCGTTTTAAACATATGTTGGATTTGATTTCCCCTGGTGGTGCTGGTCGAAACAGGGTATTAAGTAAGTCTGAATTCTTAAAACTTAAGTGGGAATTACCTTCGGTCAAAGAGCAAGAAAAAATAGCTGATTTTCTGGATACTCTTGATAATAAGTTGGATGCAGTAAATGAACAAATCGAATTAACGCACACCTTTAAAAAAGGTTTGTTGCAGCAAATGTTCGTTTAAGGGAATAATTACAAGGAGTTAAAGTGGCCTATCAGTCAGAACAAGAATTAGAAGACAACTTAGTTGCTCAGCTTGCTAAAAAAGTTGATGGCAGGCAGCAGTTTGAAAAGGTCCATATCACCGATATTGACTCACTTAGAGCTAACTTGAAAAAGCAACTTTCAAAGCTTAATGGCTTTGATATAAGTGACAATGAGCTTAAACAAATTCGTAATGCTTTAGTTAAAGGTAATGTATTTGATAAAGCGAAAATACTGCGTGATAAGCTCCAAATAAATAAAGACGATGGCACCGCAGGTTATATCCGTTTTATTGATAACGATGTTAGCAAAAACCACTTTCAAGTTACCCAACAAGTTACCGTAGAGGGTCGTTATAAAAACCGCTATGACGTAACCATTTTGGTTAACGGTTTACCGCTAGTGCAAATAGAATTAAAGCGCCGAGGCTTAGAGCTTAAAGAAGCGTTTAATCAAATTAATCGTTATCAGCGCCATTCTTACTGGGCTGAAGATGGTTTATTCCAGTATGTGCAGGTGTTTGTTATTTCCAATGGTGTAAATACCAAATACTACGCCAATAACCGCAAGCAAAGCTTTAAACAAACCTTCTTTTGGGCAAAAGAAAATAACGACCGTTATACTGAGTTAAGCCAATTCGCTAAGGTGTTTTTAACGCCTATTCATTTAACCGATATGATCACTAAATACGTGGTACTGAATGAAACAGACCGCATATTAATGGTAATGCGTCCTTATCAAATCTATGCCACCGAAGCGATTATTGACCGAGTAGCTGAACGTGAAGCCTTAAAAGCTAGCAACCAATCAATTGAAAAACAAAATGGCTATATTTGGCATACCACTGGCTCTGGCAAAACCCTTACCTCATTTAAAACCGCCCAGTTACTTACGGGTGATAGCGCCATTCACAAAGTGGTGTTTGTGGTTGACCGTAAAGATTTGGATTATCAAACCGCAAAAGAATTTAATAGCTTCATTAAAGGCTGTGTAGACGGAACTGACAAAACCAAAGTGTTAGTTGACCAGTTCACCGGTAAAGATGTGTATTACCTTGAGAAAGACGGTGAGCAACAGTCATCAACTAAAGCCAAAGGCGGTAAAGTTAATACTCGCCGTAATGAAAAGCTGATTGTAACCACCATTCAAAAGCTTAATAACGCGATTAGCAATAAACGTTATTCAAGCCGAATGGAACCTGTAAAAGACAAAAACGTGGTATTTATTTTTGATGAATGTCATCGCAGTCAGTTTGGTGATACTCATCAACGCATTAGTCAGTTTTTTACGAATCATCAAATGTTTGGTTTTACTGGTACACCTATTTTTGCAGAAAATGCGGTGTCTAAGTTTTCTCGCAAATACACCACCAGTGACTTATTCCACAAACCATTACACAAATACACTATTGTTGATGCGATTAAAGACGAAAACGTACTTAAGTTTAATGTTGAATATGTAGGACGTTATAAGAAAAAAGACAGCGCCAATGAAGTTGATATTGACGTTGAAGGTATCGACACCAAAGAGCTAATGGAATCTGACGTTCGGTTAGAAAAAATAACCGATTACATTATTGCTCAGCATAATCGTAAAACTCATAGCAAAGCCTTTACTGGCATGTTTTGTGTTTCAAGCGTGCCTGCATTAATTAAGTATTACGAGTTATTTTCACAGAAAAAAACGGAAGGTAAACATAACCTTAAAATAGCCACTATTTTCTCGTATGCCTCTAACGAAGAAGACCCAGATGCTGATGGTTTAGACGAAGTTGTATTAGATAAAGTTGCAGAGCCTCAAGCCCAGTATGAAGGTATAGCCAGCCATAGCCGAGACAGACTTGAAGAGTTTATTGGTGACTATAATAAAATGTTTGGCAGTAGCTATACCACTAAAGATAGCGAGTCTTACTACAACTACTACAACGATATTTCTAAAAAAGTGCGTGAGCGAAAAGTTGATATTTTGCTTGTGGTAAATATGTTTTTAACAGGGTTTGATAGTAAAACCTTAAATACTCTGTATGTTGATAAGAACCTTAAATATCACGGGTTAATACAAGCGTATTCACGCACCAATCGCATTTTAAACGAGCAAAAGTCGCAAGGTAATATCATTAGCTTCCGTAACTTGAAAAAGCGCACAGACGATGCCTTAGCGCTGTTTTCAAATAAGGATGCAAAAGATACGGTGATCATGCCGCCGTATGAAGAATTCATTAAGATGTTTAACCAAGCGTTAGACCAAATGCAAACCATCGCACCTGACACGGCAAGTGTTGATAGCCTTGAAGATGAAAACGCTGAACTTGAATTTATCAAGGCATTCAGGGAGTTAATGCGTTTACGCAATGTGCTTTCTACCTTCGCTGATTTTAAGTTTGATGATGTTAGTATTCAAGAACAAGAATATGAAGACTATAAAAGTAAGTACTTAGATTTATACGACAAAGTTAAAACCAATACCGCCCCTGAAAAAGAGTCGATATTAGAAGAAATAGACTTTGAACTTGAGCTGCTAGCGATGGA
Source organism: Thalassotalea fusca (assembly GCF_053485835.1). Taxonomy (NCBI): domain Bacteria; kingdom Pseudomonadati; phylum Pseudomonadota; class Gammaproteobacteria; order Alteromonadales; family Colwelliaceae; genus Thalassotalea; species Thalassotalea fusca. The sequence goes on along the minus strand of NZ_JBQRUN010000016.1, from coordinate 65,378 downwards.
CGAAGTGAATGTTGCTTACATCTTAAAGCTACTGAGCAAGCTTAAACAATCTGACTCTGATGAAGAGTACCAGCAGCAGTATAAAGCACTAATGCAAACCATTGGTGGTGATCCTGAACTGCGTAGTAAGCAAGAACTGATTGATAAATTCATTCAAGAAAACCTGCCCGATGTGCAATCAGCCGAAGAAGTTGACGATGCCTTTGCCGCCTACTGGGAAGTTGAAAAAGAAAAAGCTACCCAAGCAATGGCTGACGAAGAACATTTAATACCTGAAAACGTAAAAGATCTTGTTGAGCGCATGATATTCAGCAACCAAGAACCACTGCGTGAAGACATAGTAGCCACCATGGAAAAGCCACCTAGTGTATTACAACGCAAGAAAGTAATACCGAGGTTAGCTGAAAAGCTAAAAGGCTTTGTTAATACGTTTTATGGTGGGATGTAATGGCTGAGGAAAACAACAAACAACCAGAATGGTACAAGTTTCAAGAAGAAATAAAGGAACACTTTTTATCAATTGGTGCTGATGCAGAAACCAACGTAACGATGCAAGGAGTGAGAACTCCTCATGATATTGATGTTGTAGTTAAAACTAAGTTTTTGGGTGATGACATAACCTGGATCATTGAGGCGAAATGTTGGAATACTAAAGTACCTAAAGAAAAAGTTTTAGCTTTAAGAACGATTGCTGACGACTTAGGTGTTGATCGCGGATTTATAATATCTAAAAGTGGTTTTCAATCAGGTGCTATTGAGGCTGCTAAAAGCACAAATATAAAGTTAAAAACCTTTGAGGAATTAAAAGAAGAAACTGTCGCATTTGTTGAGCATAAAATCCTGAACTCTTATTTGAAAAGGTTAACTAGAATAGACGACCGCTATTGGGCCCACACTAAAAAAATAAGAATTAAATATGGCTTGCGTCACGACTTGCTAGATTTTTCATTTAAGTTTGTAGGGCAACAATTATTAGCTACAGCTAGAAAAGCAATAATATTTGCCCAAAAGAAACATTATCCTATCGACCTTGAAACGCACCTTAAAGAACATCAAGGGAGCAAAACAGCCGATAATTTCCAGCAGTTAATAAATTGGCTTAATTTAAATTTAGATTATTTTGATGAGAAACTATTAATTGCAGAATGGGAGATGCATGAAAACGGGGATTATAAACCTGATAATGTTTTAACACCTGAAGGTGAAATAACTTCAACATCAATGATGGCCGAAGGGATGTATTTGGCAGAGATAAAGAATAGGTAAAATAAACAGAATCGTTTTCGATAAAAAACTATTTTTATTAGGGTGTGGATTATAGTATGAACTTATATTTGGAAATGAGTTTTATCACTCATAAATAGTAAAACATGCTGCATTTAGTATGCAGGAAGCAAAAAATCAAAGAGAAAAATAACAAGGAGTAATTAATGGAAGCAGTTGCAATGCAGGAGTCACTAAACACTGACGGGAGAATAGTCAGTACTGTTTTACACCAAATAGATGTCGAGTCAAAAACACTAACAGCTATTCCAATGTCAGGGCAGCAGACTGACTTAGAAGGCTACCTTGATGACCTTCTAAAAGAAATTCAGAATAAAGAACAGAAGCGAGCTTATGGCTTCTTAAGAGAAACAACTGAGTTTTTCACAGCTCTAACGTCATATACTCAAAATCAAAATCTTCAGAGTAATACCATTTCATCTAATCTTGCACAAAGGCTGCTTGATAAAGAAATAAGTACAGATGATAAATATGGTCACTTAAGTCCATCAGGTGATGGCCATGTAAAAAAAGGAAGCTTTTTACAGTTTTTGTATCGAGATAACGGCTCTATCTCATATTTAGGAGTAAAAATAGAACATCAAACATTCTTAGATGAGATTGATTTCAAAAAGAAAATAGGTATCTCAATAGCTAATAAAGTTTATAAAGCATGTAAAGTAACATTTGATGAAAATAATCAACCAGCTACAGTATTTGTATTTGATACAAACTCTAAACCATCAACATACTGGTGGAGCGAGTTTTTAGAATTAAAAGAGCTTAGAAACGATGCTCATAATACTCGGGTTGCTTCAAAAGAAGTGTTGAAAGTGATTAATAAGATCAAAGCTGAACATCCAGCTGATCATACTATTATAAGAAATTCAGCAATCTCATCATTTAAGCAAAAAGGAGAGCTAAAATACGATGAGTTTATTGATGAAAACTTAACCAACTATGAGCCTGTAGATGCTAATTTAAAAGATAAGTTACCTGACTTAGTAAATAAATTAAAAGAGCTCCCTGAGAAAAAAGGATTTGATACCCACTTTAATTTAGTCCCTTCAGAGGTTCCATTTAGAAAAACTAAATATGATTTATCCAAAGAGATATCAATTACTATTGAAGATGGCATTGAAAATATTAGCGATAAAGTTTGGTCAGAACAAACCGCATGTGGTCGAAAATTAGTCGTGATAGAGTCTGCCGAAGGCTTTGATAGATTTAGCGAAAAAACTAGAGAGTTATAAACATGTTAGCCGAGTTCTTTAAAACTAACTCTAATGTGTCTTCTGTCGAAATTAATGAAACATTGGATAACTTAACAATTAAAGGGAAGCCAGATTGTCAAATATCTGATTTTACCTTTAAGTTGTTTGATGAACTTAAAACTATTTCCGGAAGGGATAAGTTTGAATTATTTCTTGATATATGTGGCAATCATGTAAGCGTATCGAACACATCAAGGCAAAGTTACGATCTGCTGTCTGAGCATATAAATGATAATGACGATGAAGATACGTTTGATATCGATCTTAAAATAACTAAAAGTAAAAATGATTCTGAAATTTCAATTTATTTTTTAGAGCGCTTTGCTAAGTATTTAAGTAAAGAGAAGCCTTTAAACCTTATTACTACATTTTCAAAAAAATTAGAAAACAAAATAGTATTTGAAGTTTTTTCAACAATAAATGCTTTTTATTCAAATGGAATTCTTTTTTATCAATCAGGACATTACCCTGACTCTTTTAAAGAGTTACTTCCTAAAAAACGCCAAGCCAATTTGCAGATGTTTCATGAAAATAGTGCATTAGGTAATATTGACTTAAAAGTGCTTCCTAGCGATTTTTACCTGTTAGTCGATTCGGATATAGGAGAAATAAACAGCTTATTTGATAAAATTTCAGGTGCATTAAGCTTAATATTCATCGCAAACTTTTCAGAGTTTAATGCTGATAATTCACTTTCATATAAAATTAATGGCTACAAAACAATTTATTGTGAAGGAAACACTTTAGATAAATTATCCTCTGCTAATGACTTACTTCATAAAATTTATGCTTGGACATATGAAGGTGGAAATAGTGTAGATAAATTAGGTTTAGTTCGAAATGTACTGTCTATTCACCTCAATGAAGATGGGAATATCAAGTTTGATAATGAGGCATGGGAAGCCATTCGATCTAATTACCAAGTTTATTTGAAAGATAACCTTCAAAGTTATTTGGAAGTAAAAAATAAAATTGGTGAATTTATTATTGATGCAACAGCTAAGACATACAATATGGCAGATGACCTGTTAGAGTCACTTAAAAATAATGTTCTTGTATTGTTAACTTTTTTACTAACTGTTGTATTAGTAAATGGATTGAAAGATAACGGATATCAAACCGTATTTTCTGACGGCTATTTTGCTATTGTGCTGATTTTATCTTTGATTTCGGCTTTATGGCTTACTATGTCATATAAAGAAACCATTAAGCGATTTGAAAGCGCTTCATCGACAATAAAAGATATTCTAATTCTTAACTATGACAAAATCATCATGGAGTCAGAAATTAATGATATTGTTGATCCTGTGATAACCAAAAATAAAGTTTATTTAACAGGGCAGCTGAAAAGGTATGCTTCTTGGTGGGTTGGTTTATTAGTATGTTTAATTTTATCTTTTGGGATCGCAAATAAAGTTTTTGAAGCCGATAAAATGATAGCTCCAACCAACACAAAAAGTCCCAAAGCCAAAGTTACACCCCAAAAAGTAGTATCTCCTGTTAAACCACCTCAAAAAAATAAAGCAGTTACTCCAACATCACCATAAGCTAAGCACGATTTGTTATTAGGGCTAATCCATCGGAAGGAATTACTTTAAGAGACTCACAATATTGAACGTATTCTAGTACGTTCAATTTCCTTTCGTATGTCTCTATCTTAACGACAAACTGATGGGGTTCATCCAGTAACTTGCCTAAGTCACGTACACTTAAACCTTTCTCAATTCGAGTGGATTTAAGCCACTCAATTAACGCTTTGTAGCGCGGATCATTTATATGCTTAATCATTATCTTAATTTTCTTTAAAAAATAAGTTGGCACTAGAATAGTGCCTCACTATATTGTTCTTACCGGAACTAATTTAGTGCCGGAAGTTTAACAGTAAAATAAGTGAAATAACATCAGGAGATGTAAATGGTTTTTATACAAAGAAAAGATCGTGCATTCGTAGAGTTAGCAAGGTTCGGTGCCCAACAAATAATAATTAATATGGAAATGGGGGTTAAGGCATTTAAAGGGATTGAAAGTAGTTTAAGTGAACACAATGGTGAATGCTTTAATGGCTCAGTTAATGTAAAGCAGTGCTTTGAATATTGTAAAGCAACAGTATACAAACTAGGAAAAGAGGGGCTTGAACATCTGCTATCTGGCAAAGATGTCACTCAAAATTATGAAGCATCTAAAACCCCGACCAAATTAGTCAATCACTTAGTACCAGATCGATGGGTGATTTCAGTAATTCCAGCAACAACAATTACACCTAAGATATATAAGCTTTTTGCTAATTGGGTTCATTTTGAAAGCTATGAACTATCGAAAGGTATTCTTGAGCCTTCAGAAGTTAAAGAATTTGAGCATTACTACATTTGGAATGAAAAAAAAGGTAAGTCTTATCTCTTACACAAAAACTGTAGCGCGAACTTAAGTGAGTCAGCAAATAAAGCCTTCTACCTAGATCATGTTAATTCTGTTTACCAAGAATATGGCGATTGCAACGTTTATAAACCTAAGCAAATGCAAGCGTTTTTCAGCTCTGGTTTAATACTCAAATAAGATAATTAAGCATTAAATTTATTGAAGAAGTAGCTCAGTTGAGGATGAGTTACTTTATTTTAATTTATTCCTAATGCGTTAGAAAAAAATTCACTATATTCCAATAAGTAAGGCACACAAACAACTGAGGCAGTATATGAACGAACTTCAAAATATTAATATGAGTATGAAAGATATTGTAATGACTATTGCAACTAGAGGAGCCCCATACATTGGTACCTGCTATTTCACACGAGAATTTGTTCTTGTAGATTATGATGAGAATAAAGTGTTAAAAGCATGTGCTTCACTATCTTTACCGTTATGGATTGCAGAGGAATTTATGTATTCATGGGTGTTGTTTTTATGCCGGCTCCCTGTACCTGACTCAATTTATGTTTTTTACGATAGCTGGAGACCTGATAATGATAATTACAAAAAACTTACTGAACATGAAATTAGTACTTTGAAAACACTTGGCTTTATAGAGTTTTAAGTTAACTTAATACAGTTAATTAGCCCGTATGCGGTTAATTAACTGTATTATTTAAGTTTAATTATTTGCGACCTGAATGCCCAAAACCACCTTCGCCACGCTCACTCTCATCAAATTCTTCAACCAACTGGAACTCAGGTTGGATAACTGGAATGAACATCAGTTGTGCAATTCTATCTGCTGGTTCAATTGTAAATGTGTCATTGCCACGGTTCCAGCAAGAAATGAATAGCTGCCCTTGATAATCAGAGTCAATTAAGCCAACTAGGTTGCCTAATACAATGCCATGCTTATGACCCAAACCTGAACGAGGTAAAATTGTTGCCGCCATATCTTTGCTCTTCATATGAATAGCAATGCCTGTTGGGATTAACTCTGTTTGGCCAGGCTCTAATGTTAATGGCTCATCAATGCATGCACGAAGATCTACTCCAGCTGAACCATCTGTTGCGTATGTAGGTAATGGAATTTCATTTCCTACCTTTGGGTTTAAAATTTTTACTTCGACTTGTTTCATGAAATGCTCCGAATTAGTGTCATTAAATATGGTTAAAATTGTACGTGTAGAATCACAAATATTTTAGGAAAAAGCTGAAAAAATCATAGATTGGAAATCGTAGATTGATTTTAAAGAAGAAAAGTGGCGAATCCCTTTGAATTTAATAGGCGGTGAACTTTATGATTCTACATCTACAATTTTAGGTCTTGAGAGGCGTCTACAAGCTCGAGTTGTACTTGGGCAACGTCAACTTCCTGATGTTTCCACCATTTCCAGCCGTAATGATCTAGCATTTCGGCACATTCGACCCAAATTGCGCGATACCATTCATAGTTATTCTCGCGCCATGTTTCACTGACACGCAGGTTCATGGCATTTTGCATTTCTAGCATTTGGCTGATTTGGTTAACAGCAGTTGATAATTGACTCATTTCTGGCTCTGTATCTTTGAGGTATTTCTTAAAAGCTATAGTGTGCCGTAGCACAGCTAAAGTAACAAGTCCCGTAACCTCGAATCATTTGCGAAAAATAGCACGTAGCAAGCTAGCTAGTGAGAATTACTCAGTTTATTGGCTGAATAACTTTTTGCGAACCATTGTACGATATTCTCTGGGCGTCATATTGAGGTGCTTTTTAAATAGTCTGGCAAGATGACTTTGGTCTTGATAGCTCACTTCAAACGCGATTTCTTGTATAGAAAGGTTACTTGAAGCTAGTAGATCTTTGGCTGTTTCAATTCTGGCATTTTGCCAAAATTGTTGAGCTGATATGCCTGTTGCTTGCTTGAAACGTCTAGTAAGTGAACGGTGACTTATGCCAAACATTATTGCGATTTCCTCAATACTGGAAGTTGATGATAAATTGTTTTGCATCCAAAACTGAATTTGTGCAATAAGCTCGTCAGGGTGTTTGTCAACAGCACCTTCCAAGTAACGTTGCTCTTCGTAGGGTTTGCGAATTTCATGTGAGAAATTGCGTTCTACATGTTGCGCTGCCGCTCTACCATATAATTGCGCAATAACATGAACAATAATATCAGCGAGGGCATTGAGGCTGGCCGCACTGTAAATTCGCTCAGATTGCGTAATAAAAAAATCGGGTTTTAATATTACATTGGGATAGCTGCGTTTAAATTGTTCAACATAGTGCCAGTGAGTGGTTGCACTATGACCGTCTAATAATCCGGATTCCGCCAAAAAACAAACACCTGTACCCACACCTATTATCGTGGCACCTTTATGCCAACTTCGATGTAACCAGTCAACAGCTGAAATGTTACGTTTGAGTACTGGGCGAGGGTTGCGCCATAGACTGGGTACAATAATAAAGTCAGGCACTTTGTGTTTTGCTGAGATGACTTTATCAGGCTGGAGTTTGATTCCTGAACGAGAGGCGATGGTCGACTTCGTGCATGCATACAAAGATATTTCCATTGGGAGAGCGTGTTCTAGATGACTACGTCCAAAGGCCTCGCCTGCTTTCAGCATTTCAATTGGCAGGGTAATGCTGGTTGCCAACACCTCTTCATAGACCAAAATTGCAATGCGTATTGTGGAATCCTTGTTAGCCATAGATAAAATAATCGAATAATTGCCGATTTGGCTATATTAACATGGTTTTTGGCCTGTTATGCATATTTTTTCTGGTTAACCTCTCTAGAATATGAGCTATTAAAGAGATTAGTAATTGAGATATCTATGACAGCATTACCCATTATTGTCGGTATGGGAGGCGTGAACGCTGCCGGCCGTACATCATTTCATCAAGGTTTTAGAAGAATTGTACTCGACAAGCTTTCGCAAGAAACACGTCAGGAAACGTTTGTTGGTTTAGCCACTATGATGAATTTGTTGTCAATTAAAGATGATCAACTTGTCGATGGCGAAGGCAATGTAGTAGCTCGTCATGAAGTTGAACAAAAATTTGGTCAGCAAATTCTTGATGGTACGCTCATTCGAAAAATCGAAGATAATCACTTCGATCCTGATGCTACCCCTTGGCACCAGAAATTTACGATGCAATCAACTGAAAAGGGCATTTGTTTCGAGACGCGTGCTCGTGACTTACCAGTACCCTTGCCAAGAGCGTGGCAAGTAACCGAACTTGAAGATAAACGCGTTCGTGTTGAAATTTTTGATCAGCTTGAAGTCAAGCATGAAGCATTTAGAGACAATCCAATAAAAGCGGCGGGCCAGTTTCCTACTGGATTCGATCCTGCAATATTGTATAACAGCCGTTATCAACCACGAGGACTGCAAGCAACTATCTTTGGTGCTGCAGACGCAATCCACTCGTCAGGCTTTGCGTGGGAACAGATTATGACTCACGTGACACCAGATCAAGTGGGTACGTACTCGGCGTCTGTTTTTGGACAAATGCAAGCAGAAGGCTTTGGTGGCATGATGAAAAACCGATTAAACGGTGATCGTGTAACTACCAAGAATTTAGCGCTTGGCTTGAACACAATGTCAACAGACTTTATCAATGCTTATGTGACGGGCAGTGTAGGTACTACATTTACTTCTTCAGGTGCCTGCGCGACTTTCTTGTATAATCTAAAAGCTGCAGTTAACGATATACAGGCCGGACGTATTCGCGTGGCGATTGTGGGGAGCAATGATTGTGCGATTACACCTGAAGTCGTTGAAGGTTTTGGCAACATGAGTGCTCTTGCCAATGAAGAAGGTCTGAAGAAATTAGATGGTACCGACACCGCAGATCATCGTAGAACAAGTCGTCCATTCGGTGAAAACTGTGGCTTTACCATTGGTGAAGCTGCGCAATTTATCATGTTAATGGATGATAAGTTAGCGATTGAAATGGGCGCTAATGTTCTTGGTTCGATTGCTGACGTCTATACTAACGCTGATGGCATTAAAAAATCGATTACAGCTCCAGGACCAGGTAACTACATCACAATGGCTAAGTCGGTAGCGTTGGCTAAGAACATCTTAGGCGAAGAAGCGGTTCAAAAAAGAAGCTTTATTCTTGCGCATGGTTCTAGTACTCCTGCAAACCGTGTTACAGAGTCGTTGATATATGACAAAGTAGCAGAGAGCTTCAATATTAATGAGTGGCCAGTTGCTGCACCTAAAGCCTATGTTGGTCATACTATTGGACCTGCAAGTGGTGATCAGGTGGCTATGGCATTAGGGGTGTTTGCCCATAACATAATGCCAGGTATAACAACCATAGATAAAGTTGCAGATGATGTTTACGATGAACGTCTAAATATTGCGACAGAGCATTGGCATTGTCCTGAAATGGACGTTGCATTCATTAATTCGAAGGGCTTTGGTGGCAACAATGCAACAGCTACTTTGTTTTCACCTACTGTCACGCTAACTATGCTGGCAAAACGTTACAGCGAAAGTGACATGGCATCGTACAACGATAAGTTAGTATCAGTAAAAGCTGCGCAAGAAGACTATCGTGAGCGCGCAAATAATGGGCAGTTTGATATTATCTACAAATTTGGTGATGGCTTGGTAGATGAAAACGAAATCAGCATCAGCCAAGAAGCAATTCAACTTCCTGGTTTTACCCATGCGATTGACTTACCTACGAACAACCCATTTGAAGATATGAGCTAGTACAGCTAATCATTAGCTATATAAGCCAGAAAAACCACGTTTGCAGTGTTAAACGTGGTTTTTTTATATCGCAATCCTTATTGTTTCATCACACAAAAGCACTAATAGTTAAAGTCGAAGTAACAATCAACTAAATTCTCCTTTTAAGCTGTATATCGGGTCAAAAATCCAATCGAGCAGGCTTCGACTATCTAAATGAATATCGGCCTGAAAATACATGCCGCTTCGCAGTGGAAAGTGCTCACCGTAGGCGTTTACCGACTGTTCATCTAACACTGCTCTAATGCGGTACATAGGTTCTCTTATACTTATGGGAAGGCTACTCTCTTGTGCAGTAATTACTGTCTTTTCAATATGTGTAATAGTACTGTTAATAAAGCCAAAGCGTTGGTGAGGAAAAGCATCAAATCTCAATTTGGCGTGTTTACCTGTCGTGATAAACCCTGCGGAGCGCGTCGGCAATAATATTTCAGCAACCAGTTGTGCGCCTTTAGGTACCATTGTCAGAATTGGCTGGCTTGCTTCAATTGTATTACCTGCATGACGATGAATCGCAGTCACTTTCCCACTTTGATGTGCCTTTATGACATTGTCTTTACTTGCCTTAACTTCCGCCAATTGTGTGTTCAGACTAACCTTTTGTGCCTTTAGTTCTCGTCGCTTAACGGTGAAATCATTTTCAACCTGCTGTTGCTGGTGTTGTACTAGACTTACTTCGTCTGTGATGTTACTTAAAGTTGAACGATTTTGTTTAAATTCTTGTTTAATTTGTAAGTGCGCTTGTTCGAACTCTTGTACTGTATCACGCGAAACGTGTCCATTTTTGGCTAACTGTGTAATGCGTAAATGTCGTTGTTCAAATAAAGCGAGTTTCTCTTGCAAGATGTCGCCTATCTGCGCTGTTGCGTATGCCGTATTTTGCAATTTAGTGAGCATTAGCGCTAGGCGTTGTTTTTCGGCACCTTCTTGTTGGAAGCTTTGCTGAATATTACTCTCGACTAGCCCCAGTTGCTCTTCAATGTGCACAACTTTTTCGGCTAACAGGCTCTTGCCGTTTATATTGGGCGACTGGTACAAAACTCGGGCTATTATTTGACCCGCTTGAACAACGTCGCCTTCTTTAACTAAGATTTCCTCCAAAACACCTCGCCTTCCGGCGTATACCTTCAAAGCACCTTTATCGGGTTGAAGTATACCTTGCACTGTTTCTTTTCGGGTGTATTGAGAATTACAAACTAACAATGCAATGATTGTCGCACACGCGGCAATGAGAAGAACGCAGGTAGACAGTGACAGTGGTTGAGTAAGTATCACATCACCTGTTAATTTTTGTTGTTGTGCTTTTACAGCTTGTTGCCTAAAAAGAGGTGGCATTTGGGCTTCCTTTGCCTAATGAGTTCCGAATCTATTAATTAGCAACTCATAGACAAATGCTCAAGACCGTTGAAATGTAGTTAACGGCATTGCTTTGTTATCATGTTGAATCGTAAAGTATTTATGGATGTTGTGCTTTTATTGGATTTATATTGTGTGTAGCCCAACAAGAAAGAGCTATTGCGTCGCGGGTGCCATTTGCCATTTTTGTTTGATTTCTTCTAACTTACCTGAGGCGACTAATTTGCGATATGCAGATTGATAACGTTGGACAAGCTCGGGTGACGATTGCAAGTTAAATGCAATGCTCAAATCATTATTTAATTCTGGTACTTCTTTTAATTTGATGAGTTTTGCGAAGTTTAAGCCGAGTTTCTTTGCTCGGGTTTCAAGTGTCAGTTGCGTAGCAACAACTAAATCGACACGTCCACGATATAGCATCAGCATGTTTTGATCTTCCTTAATCAAGTGGTGAATATTAGAAAATTCTTCGTGCTCTAGAAACTCCGCCACGTTGGAATATCTGGATGCTGCGACTCTATAGCGTTGCAGTGCTTGATAGCTCTCTACTGGTCCTTCAAACCTGTCTTTTAGGCCCCAAAAATAGAGTCGCTCATTTTTAAGGCTACCTACCCACTGAAATAGTTGTTCTCGCGTTGGTGTACGTGCCATTGAAAATATCATTATATTGGGTTCACTTTTCGCTATTTCGTAAGCGCGAGCCCAAGGAAGCGCTCGTATGTCGGCGTGGTCGTGTGTGATGTCAAAAAGCGCTCTTACAACTTCGACACAATATCCATCTAAACTGCCATCGTCGGCTTTAATTTGATATGGCTCTAAATACTCAGTGACAACTTTGACGGTACGGTGGTCAGCAGTGCTAGCTGCACAGAATAGCAGGGAAAATATTAAAAGTAGTAATGTCGAAAATTCGCGGCGAGAACGCAATCTAATCGGCTTCATAACACCCAAAAACTCAAAAAACGATGACTTTTATCCATGTCAGCAAAACTGAATGGCGGATTCTACATGAATTGGACTAAAAAGTAGCCTATAAAATGAAAAAAAGTGGCAGTTGCCACTTTTTTATTACGTTACGACGGTGAAAACTAGCTAACAGCTATTGCTTGTTCTTGGAGTACAAAGTCAAGAATACCTAATGCCGCTTTTCTACCTTGGTCGATGGCGGTGACCACAAGATCAGAGCCTAGTACCATATCGCCACCTGCAAATACATTTTGTTTCGAGGTCTGCATGGCAAAGCTCGAATGCTCGCTCGCAATAACTCGCCCTCTATCGTCTAGTTTCACGCCTGCATCTATCATCCATTGGGGAGGACTCGGTAGAAAACCGAATGCGATTACTACCGCATCAGCGGGCATGACAAATTCAGAACCGGGAACTGGCTGCGGTTGTCTACGCCCATTTTGATCGGCTTTGCCGAGTTCAGTTCGGACGAATCTGACCCCCGTCACTTGCTGTTGTTCATTAACTTCAATATCCAGCGGTTGCACATTAAATTCGAAGTTTACGCCTTCTTCTTCCGCATTTTTTACTTCTCGTTGCGAACCCGGCATGTTGGCTTTATCACGACGGTAGGCGCAGGTTACGTTGGTTGCGTCCTGACGAATAGATGTTCTAACACAATCCATTGCTGTATCTCCACCGCCAAGTACTACAACTTGTTTGTTCGCCATTGATACATATGGTTTTACGTTGTTGGTCAAACCCATGATGTGTTGGGTATTGCCGATCAGAAAGTCTAACGCGCTGTATACACCGTTAGCGTTTTCATTATCAAATCCGCCAGTCATATCGGTGTAAGTTCCCAATGCTAGGAAAACGGCATCAAACTCATTACTCAACTGCTCAAAAGGTATATCTACGCCAATGTTTGTATTGAGACGAAATTCAATGCCCATTCCCTCAAAAATTTCGCGACGGCGTTTGATAACATCTTTTTCTAACTTAAATGATGGAATACCAAAAGTAAGCAAACCACCTATTTCAGCATGTTTGTCAAATACGACAGCATCTACTCCGTTTCGGGTGAGTACGTCTGCACAGGCGAGACCTGCTGGCCCCGCACCGACGATCGCCACGCGTTTTCCTGTCTTGATTACTTGAGACATATCGGGTTTCCAGCCCTGAGCAAAAGCGGTGTCAGTGATGTATTTTTCTATGTTTCCAATGGTGACCGCACCGAATTCGTCGTTGAGCGTACATGCCGATTCACAAAGGCGATCTTGTGGACATACGCGTCCACACATTTCAGGTAAACTGTTTGTTTGGTGGCATAGGTCTGCTGCCTCGAAGATTTTGCCTTCAGTGACTAATTCAAGCCACTGAGGTATGTAATTGTGGACAGGGCATTTCCACTCACAATAAGGGTTGCCACAATCGAGACATCTGTCTGCTTGTCCTGCACTTTGTTCATTACCCAACGGTTGATAGATTTCTACAAATTCAATTTTGCGTTGTTCAATCGGTTTTTTGGGCGGATCAATACGCTTAACGTCGATAAATTGATAAACATTCTTACTCATAATAGCTCCTTAATTCGCCCTTATTGTGCCTGAACGCGCAGTTCGGCTGATGAACGGCTGCGATGTCCTAATAAGGTTTTTACATCAGTAGCCAATGGCTTAATAAGTTTGAATTTTGGCGAAAATTCATCAAAACGGCTTAGAATATCTTGTGCTCTTAAGCTGCCAGTTTCTTCAAAATGTTGATTAATAAGGCCGCGCAAATGTTCTTGATGAATAGCTAATGTATCCATTGCCAGCATTTCTATCGATTCATCATTGAGACGATTTTCTAAATCACCGGCTTCATCGAGCACGTAGGCGAAGCCGCCTGTCATGCCGGCGCCAAAGTTAACGCCAACTTGACCAAGCACAGTGACAATACCGCCTGTCATATATTCGCATGTGTGGTCGCCAGTGCCTTCAATAACGGCGATACATCCAGAATTGCGTACTGCAAACCTTTCTCCTGCACGTCCGCAACCGAACAGTTTGCCGCCCGTTGCGCCATATAAACAGGTATTGCCCATGATCATGGTTTCATGGGTTTGATAAGCAACTCCTTTAGGTGGTTTTATCGTGAGTTTGCCACCAGCCATACCTTTGCCGACATAATCGTTGGCATCGCCGGTTAGTGTCATTTCCAATCCACCGGCATTCCACACTCCAAAACTCTGGCCCGCGGTGCCAGTAAGCTCAATTTTTATCGGTGCAGTTGCCATGCCTTGATCGCCATGGTGCTTAGCGATTTCACCAGAAAGGGCGGCGCCCACTGAACGATCAGTATTGTTAATCGAAAATCGGTATTCTCCGCCTTTGCTATGAGCAACGGCTTCTTGCGCAGCAGCTACCATTTGCTTGTTAAGTTTTCCTTCGTCAAACGGTTGATTGTCTTCAGTCTGGTAAAGTGCGGTATTCTCAGTTGCAATAACAGGCGCAATAATAGGAGACAAATCCAGCTTTTGTTGTTTAGCGCTTATGCCTGCAAGCGGTACGAGTAAGTCTGTACGGCCGATAATAGCAGTGATGCTTTCTACACCTAGCTGAGCCAGTATTTCTCGAACGTCCTGTGCGATAAACTTAAAGTAATTCATCACTTGATCTGGCAAGCCTTTGAAAAACTGCTCACGTAGCACATCATCTTGAGTAGCAACACCAGTAGCGCAGTTGTTTAAATGGCAAATTCGTAAGAACTTACAGCCCAGCGTAACCATAGGCGCGGTACCAAAACCGAAGCTTTCTGCACCGAGTATCGCTGCTTTAACAATGTCAGCGCCTGTTTTTAGACCGCCGTCAACTTGTAAGCGTACTTTGTGGCGTAGGCCGTTGCTGACCAAAGACTGATGTGCTTCTGCCAGGCCCAGCTCCCAAGGGCAGCCTGCATACTTAACAGAAGTAAGAGGGCTGGCGCCAGTGCCTCCGTCATAACCTGAGATAGTGATAAAATCAGCGTACGCTTTCGCAACTCCTGAAGCAATAGTACCCACACCCGGGCCGGAAACCAATTTGACTGAAATGACCGCTTTCGGATTCACTTGCTTTAAATCGAAGATCAATTGTGCCAAGTCTTCGATTGAGTAAATATCATGATGTGGCGGCGGAGAAATCAAGGTAACTCCAGGCACCGAAAAACGCAATTTAGCAATGAGCGGCGTAACCTTGTCGCCGGGTAACTGCCCACCTTCACCGGGCTTAGCACCCTGAGCAACCTTAATTTGTAATACGTCGGCATTCACCAAATAGTGCGGTGTTACACCGAAACGACCTGAGGCAATTTGTTTAATACGGGAGTTTTTCACCGTACCGAATCTGCGCTCATCTTCTCCACCTTCACCGGAATTGGAAAAGCCACCTAAGCGGTTCATGGCGATCGCTAGCGCTTCGTGAGCCTCAGGGCTGAGTGCGCCAATCGACATCGCAGCGCTGTCGAAACGTTTAAACAGCTCGCTATCGGATTCTACTTTGTTGAGAGCAATCGCTATAGTGTCCTTTTTAAATGCCAGCAAATCACGCAGTGTCGCTACGGGGCGTTCATTAACTTGTGTTGCAAATGCTCGATAATCCGAGTATTGGCCACTGCGCACCGCTTTTTGCAATAAACTGACGACATCAGGGTTATACGCATGATATTCACCCCCATGGACATATTTGAGCAGCCCGCCATGATTGACTTTTTGATGGGGCAAAAATGCGCGGCGGGCAAGATTAATGCTGTCTTGCTCAATATCTGAAAAGTCTGCGCCTTGAATTCGGCTAGGAATATCAGGGAAACACAAATCCATGATATTTTTATTGAGACCAATAACTTCAAACAAGCCTGCGCAACGGTAACTGGCAATGGTTGAAATCCCCATTTTGGATAAAATCTTAAGCAAACCTTTATTGATGCCGTTACGGTAGTTGGTCACAGCCTCTCGAGCAGTACAAGCAATCTGACCTTGCTCGACTAACTGTTCAATGGTTTCGAAGGCCAAAAATGGATAAATCGCCGTCGCACCTAATCCTAATAACACGGCAAATTGGTGAGAATCTCGCACCGACGCTGTTTCTACAATAATGTTGGAGTCGCAGCGTAATTGTTTTTCTACTAAACGCTTTTGCACTGCTCCAACTGCCATGGCCGCAGGTATAGGCAGTAGTCCTGGGTGAATCTGTCGGTCAGACAATACCAAAATAACCGTGTTTTTCTCTCTTACGAGTTCTTCTGCTTCGTCACATAAACGAACAATTGCGCTTTCTAACCCCTCTTCAGGATCGTAGTTGAGTGTTAAGGTATCGCTGCGATAATGCTCAGGATCAAGCTCTCTTAGCTGTTTTAATCCTGTATACATCAAAATTGGCGTTTCAAATAAAATTCGGTCAGCGTGTCCGGTCGTTTCATTGAACACATTATGTTCCCGGCCAATACAGGTAGCCAAAGACATCACATAGCGTTCACGCAATGGATCGATTGGTGGATTTGTCACTTGTGCAAATTGTTGCCTAAAATAATCGTAGAGCGATCGTGGCTGGCTAGAGAGAACCGCCATAGGAGTATCGTCACCCATGGAACCTGTAGCTTCTTGGCCATTCTCGGCGAGCGTCTTTATAACTTGATGAATTTCTTCATAGCTATAATTGAACATCTTATGAAATTGACTGATCGCTTGGTCGTCAAATACACGCTGTCCTATGAGTTCTGCTGGCAGCTTATCGAATGGGATTAACCGACGAATATTCTTATCTAACCACTCACGGTACGGGTGGCGCACTTTTAAATCGTTATCAATATCGGTGGAGTGAAAGATTTTTCCTGTATAGGTGTCAATGGCGAGCATTTCCCCCGGGCCCACACGACCCTTCTCAACAACTTCGTCTTCTCCATAGTCCCAAATGCCGACTTCTGAGGCTAATGTAATAAAACCATCTCGGGTAATCACGTAGCGGGCAGGGCGCAAGCCATTGCGATCTAGGTTACAGGCAACATGACGACCATTAGTCATTACTACACCTGCAGGACCATCCCATGGCTCCATATGCATCGAGTTGAACTCATAAAATGCACGTAAGTCGTCATCAAGCAATGGACTGTTTTGCCAGGCGGGTGGCATTAATAGCCTCATCGCTCTGAATAGATCCATTCCTCCGGCCAGAAACAGTTCTAGCATATTGTCGAATGACGATGAGTCTGAGCCTGATTCATTGACAAATGGCGCTGCGTCTTGCAGATCAGGTAATAGTGGCGATTGAAAACGGTAAGTACGTGCCCGACTCCATTGGCGATTACCTTTAATTGTGTTGATTTCACCATTGTGTGCTAAATAACGGAATGGTTGAGCCAAGTGCCACTGTGGTGATGTATTGGTAGAAAATCGCTGGTGAAATACACAAATGGCTGTTTGCATGCGGATGTCTGCCAAATCTAAATAAAAATTAGGCAGATCGACAGGCATCATTAAGCCTTTATAAATGGTAACGAGGCAAGATAAACTTGCGACATAGAACTTTTCGTCAGTTATTCGTTTTTCAGCACGTCTTCGTGCCATGTATAAGCGCCTTTCAAGATCTTTATTTCGCCATCCCGGAGGTGCGTTGACAAAAACTTGTTCAATGCGTGGTAAATTACTCGCTGCTATTTCGCCTAAGATTGACGTGTCGGTAGGTACTTCTCGCCAGCCAACGAGTGACAAGGTTTCACGAGCAAGCTCTTCTTCTAAAATTGTTTTGGTTTGGCAGGCAGTAGCCTCGTCGGGGTTGAGAAAAATCATACCAACGGCGTATTTTTTTCCTAGCTGCCATGCATTCTCTTCCGCAATCGATCGGAAAAACGAATCTGGTTTTTGCATGAGTAGGCCACAACCGTCGCCTGTTTTTCCGTCTGCCGCAATACCACCGCGATGCTGCATACGATCCAGTGCAGATATTGCTGTCTTGACCAGCTTATGGCTGGTTTCCCCTTTTTGGTGGGCGATAAGCCCGAACCCGCAGTTATCTTTTTGGTAACTTGGATCGTATAGCTGCATGTTAATTCTCCTAAATCTCTCCGGGTTCAGATTACAAATTAATCGCTTGGAATGTTTTGTGGTTTTAAGTGAATAAATAATCTGTTTTGTGGCCAAGCGAACTTCTAACATTAAACCCTAAATACGGATACGTCAACAAAAATAGAGTTTTTGCTCGTAACTTATTTACATTTTGTTATTCTCTTATTTTATAAGGGTTGCGGGTTGTTTTGTTGGTTTTTTGATTGATCTAAATGTAAATTATTTGCAGTTAACTAAGTTTTTGTCGCTTTGAACTGTTAGTTGTGTAATTTAATTACATTTTGTATGGGAAGTGGGGTTCTAACGTTTAAATAGCTATTTATTCACTTTTTATTCTTTTTGGACGTGTTAAATGTGGTGAGTTGTCGACATTTTATACGGATTAGTATTATGAATGCAGGAAAAGCGCAAATAAAAAACGCCAGCGATTATCTTGCTAGCGTTTAGTCATTGAACTTCAACTTATACGGATTGGTATTATTACGCAGACGATAACGCAAGGTCATCGTTTTCGACGAAAAAGTTAAATTATTAAGGGCGATAGCCGCCGGGAACACCTTTTGTCGTTATACTGACAGCATCATGGGCATGAAGCGACTCTAGATGGTTGATTTTTAACCAGTAGTCTGAGAAATCCGTTTGCTCATTCAAAGTATGCTGTAGATGTCTTGCAGCGTCTTCACAAAACATTAAATTTTGGCCATTGAGGCGAGCGAACTCTTGCTCATCTTCACGTTTCACTGCTGCCTGTACAGGTGTTTTTAATGATTCTTCCGTTACATCAATCAACGCTTTAATAGGGAATTGAGTCACGTGTGCAGCAAGTTTTACTTTCATTTGCCCAATCGATCGTTGACTGTGTGGCGTTGCAACTATTCCCTCGGTTGTTCCTAGCCATTCGTGTATTATTGATTGAGATATTTCTTCTTGATCGGCAAACTTTTCGGTAAACGCTCTCTGGATTAACTGTCTGGCAAGCGCAGCAGAACAAGGGCACGTAGAGGAATAGCGAATATCGACAGCCAATTCAACGTCCATTTTGCCATTGTTAAGCTGCCCAGTAATGGTAACCGGGTAGGCTTTCCAGCCCTGTTTGCCACTGATTAACGATTTTCTTCTTAAGTGATAGTCAAATCGAATAACAACGCGAGCGCTATCGCTTAACTCTTGGTGAGTCGTAACGAATGTATCAAGTAATGCCGTAAGTGTTTGAAAATTTAGAGTGTTACTTGTAGAAAGTTCGTCTAAAGCGAGATACAAACGTGACATATGAATGCCTTTTGCTTGCGGCTCATTTAAATTAACGAAGGCATCAACATATGCCGAAATCATCTGATCTGCCTCATCTTTACTCGCAAGCATTATTGGCATTTCTATATTGCTCATCCCTACCCAATCGAGCGTCCCTTCGGTTTGGGCCGTAGTGTGGTTGGCAATATCTGGCATTGTTGGTGACATTTTTACTCCGAAACTTACTATCGAATACAGCGCTATTTGAATTCAACCTTTAAGAAAACTTTCGCGACTCTTAAAGCCCTAATCCGAGTGTGGTCATTAATATACAAGGATTTAGGGGCGGGTATTTTGAATGAAAAGTACGCTAAAATCAATCATTGAGGTATGCTAATGCATGGTTAGTATTGATAGTTTTTGTTCATTGATAGAGTGACAACTGGTTTTTAACTGATAGAATAAATGCACGGTCAAGATAAGGTTATGATTTATGTCCGATTTTAAAGAAATAGATCAGGAGTTGCTTAATGGTTACTTGCAATCATTAGGTCGTGATGTATTGGCAAAAATGTTGGAGCTGTATGTTCGTCAATCTACGACATATATCGAGAATATTCAGCATGCGCTAACGTCTCAATCACAAGAGTTATGGGAAGAAGCGTGTCATAAAATGAAAGGGGCTGCGGGCAGTGTCGGCTTAATAGAAGCGCATGCTCAATTGGCTATGCTGGAAAAATCTACCCAAAGTTGGAATGAAAAAGCGCACGCATTCCAAAATTTGCAAGTATGTAATCAAGATTCAATTGCAAAGTTTAATCTGTGGTTAACGCAGTAACTCTACGTATTCACGCCAATAAAAAAAGCTAGCAAATGCTAGCTTTTTTTTGTCGCTGAATTGCTATTAGCTCTGTAGCGTGCCAACAAATCGATAGCCTTCACCATGAATGGTATTGATCAATTCAGGCGAATCTTCGACTAGTTCAAAATGCTTGCGCAAACGGCGAATTGTAACATCTACTGTTCTATCGTTTGAACGTAAATCGCGACCAGTCATCTCTTTAATTAATTGTTGGCGTGTAACGATTTGGCCTTGGTTCTCAATAAGTAAGCGCAGTGCACGGTATTCACCGCGCGGAATGGCGACATTATGACCCGCAGGTGAAGTCAATTGACGTGAATTGCCATCAAGAGTCCATTCGTTGAATTTAATGATGGCGTTATCTACTTCATTCTTGCCTTGGTTGATTCGATTCAGAATATTACGAGCACGAATCGTAAGTTCTCTTGGATTAAAAGGCTTAGTGAGATAGTCATCTGCACCAATTTCTAATCCCAATATCTTGTCGATATCGCTATCACGACCCGTTAGAAATATCAGCCCAAGCTCGTTATTATTAGTGAGCTCGCGTGCTAGAAGCAAGCCATTTTTTCCTGGTAAGTTAATGTCCATAATAACTAGATTTATGGTGTTTAACTGAAGTTGCTGGTCCATGCTTTCGCCGTCTGTCGCTTCGGAAACATTGTAGCCTTCTGCTTCAAACAGGTTACGAAGATTAAAGCGTGTTACCTCTTCATCTTCTACTATCAGTATATGGGGTTTCTGCATGCTCGATTTCCAGTTTAATAACTTATTAATATTCTATTTTTTTAGTGTAGACCAAGGGCAATCAACTTTCCTTAATGGATGGTTTACAATTGTAAAATATGCCCTGCGTAATGTTATAAAACCTTTGACGAAAAGACAATTGCTTATTGTCGACATGCTTATAACCATCCGGTATTAAAGTATGCTTTGACTTAGTGGAAAACTTATATCAAACGTGACACCTTGGTTTACTTTACTTTCTAACGAGATATTTCCGCCTAACGCTTGCGTAACAAGGTTATAGACCAAGTGCAAACCTAATCCACTACCTCCAGCGCCCCTCTTGGTCGTTGTGAACGGATCAAAAACTTTACTTTTAATGCTATCGTCTATTCCTTTACCATCATCACTATACTGCAAGTGGAGTTGGCCACTAAGTGACATAAAGCGAATGTCAATCTTACCGTGATCTCGTTCGTCAAACCCATGAATGATTGAATTGAGAATCAGGTTAATCAAGACTTGATTCAAAGGACCCGGTTTACTGACAATTGTTAAGTCTTCAGGACAATCTATGGAAATCTGATAAGGGGTGTTTTTAATTTGAGGTGCAAGAGTCAGTAAGACTTCATTGATAAGTTCATTGATATTAAACTCACGCACTTCTTCACTCGACTGATCAACGGCAACTTTCTTGAAGCTTGAAATAAGCTCTGCGGCGCGTTTCAAGTTGCGATAAATAATGCCAACATTTTCTTGCCCTTCATTTAGAAAACGTTTTAGCTGACTCGATTTTAGTGTCTTGTCCTGAAAAGCCGTATTAATTTCATTGAGTCTGTCTGACAACAATGTGGAAGCGGTTACGCCTAAACCGATAGGTGTATTAACTTCGTGTGCGACTCCTGCCACCATATCACCGAGCGATGCCATTTTTTCACTTTCGACGAGCTGGTCTTGAAACTGGTGAAGCTTCTCCAATGTTGACAAAAGTTCTTGGTTTGACTCTTTTAGGGCTTCAGTACGCTTGGCAACCTTATCTTCGAGTTCGATATTTAGTTTGACGCTGTGTTGTTCAGCCTCGCCGAGCTTAGCTACGTGTTTCTCGGTTCGGGTCAGCAATACGTTTAAATTTCTGGCCAAGATGTCAGCCTCTTTATACGGCATACTGCTGAGGCGTGTACTGTACTGTTTAGTCTGCGAAATTTGCTGAATCATGAGCGCCATTTCTCTCATTGGATTGGTGACAATACGCTCTAGCCTAAAAGTGATCATGAACACAGCGATTAACAACAATATAAAAATAAAACTTAATGTAATAAGTAGCTGATTATCAAAGGTTAACCCAGCATTGATGTTCATTCGAATGTACATGTAGCCAACGACTTGGTCCTGACTATATATCGGTGTGTAGTACTCAATAATCCCATCGTTAATAAGAGGAGACTTTAGGCGCTTCTTATCTGATTCTTGTACATGGATAGTTGGAAAGTTTACGCTTTTATTAAATCGCTTTTGATAATGATAACTTACAACAAATGAGGTGCTTTGGTTGTCGGCGTTATAGTGATATACATCAATTGCTTCTATCGTTCGCATCGCTGAAAAATGGGCCAGCTTGTTATACACTTTTTCCGTATTGTCTGTTAATAGCACCTCATCTTGGTTATCGAGCGTTAGGTCGCTTTCAATCAAACTGCTAATAATTAATGACCAGTTGATTATGCTTTGTTTTGCTTGTTGTTTGGTGTTATTGAGAAATAGGCTAGATACAAATAATGTACTGATTACGATAAATACAAACACAAAGCCCACAATAGAAATCAAAAGTGCACTTCTTAATGGTTTAATGTTTTCAGTCGAACTCATCGCGGCCTATTAATATCTATTGATGTTGTGAACGGATAATTGTTTAAAAAAAACGTGATTGCAAGCACTGAATGTACCTAAGTGATGCGCACGATACAATTACCTGACCTTATTTCTTATTCATTATAGCTTGATACAAGGAAAATCCCTGCTCCTGATGCAACTTTACGGTTTTTCCTATATGTTTTTCCATGATAGGTGGGTATTTCAAGAAACTATTGGCGACAATAGTAACACCTGCATTATTGGCCATATGTTTAGCTATGCCAGCAAGGAAAGATTCTGTGGCAGCATAATGGGTTTTAATTCCTTGGTGAAAAGGCGGGTTTGATATGATGTGATGATAATGGCCACTTATTTCCGATAAACTATCTGTTGCAATAACCGTGGCACATAGGTTATTGAGTTCCATGGTTTTTTGAGCCGATACTAATGCTAGTGCACTGACATCTGCCATGGTAATGTCTAACGCAGGATTGCGCATACCATAAAATGCACCTATAACACCGGCTCCACAGCCAAAATCAAGTATCTTTCCTGTCATCTCTGGGTGAAAATTGTTGAGCAAAACTGATGTACCAACATCTAGTTTTTCTTGGCTAAAAACCCCAGGTAATGCGGCGATTTTAATCTCGGTGTTTGCTACATTTAACGAGTAATAATGGAACCAATCTTCGAGTTTGAAGGGATTGGATTCTGGTTGAATACTCGCTTCAAATAAGACGCAGTGACGAGCGCTGTCGAGCTTTTCACAATACGTAAGTTGCTTATTGGCGAGTTTAGCTAAAGATTTAATGCCACCTTTGTTTTCGCCAACAATCAGTACTTTAGTATCATCTAAACAACAGGAGGAGAGCATAGCCAGATTTAAAAATAGCTCTTTCTTACTTTTAGGAAATTGCATGATGATTAAATCATGTTTAATGGCTGTTGTGTGATAGTAGGCACCGAATTGGGTTTGTGCGTTAGGGGAGAATGTTCGGGCAAGGTGGTGATTTTGAAAGTTATTGTTAAATATAGACACAATGCCGTTAGGGTTAATTTCGGCGAGTTCATTGGTCAGGTTGTCAGCCGGCATGTTGACTAAAAGCGGCGCTTTGGCTTTCAAATAGTCGGTATTTCTAAGCAAAAGCTGGCTAACATTACTGAATGGCATAATAAACCTTGAGAATATATAGGAAACATGTGTAATAATGATTCACATTCTACTTGAATATCATTGCAGTACCAAGGTAGCAATACCTATTAATATCGGATAGCGTTTTTGTAAATGGAGACAGAGTTATCTTTTCGAAACAAGTTGCTCGAATCTTTACACACTGGTTAAGAAGTCGATTGCGCAAAACGGCAAAACGTGTTCGGCATACTTTAATCCCTCGATTGCTAGGCGTTCAGCCAAAGGTAGAGGTGTATGTATCGCTCGCTGATCCGCATTGCTTCATGTTGATTCAAGCATTAATGCGAATACAACATAAGTATCAGGTGGCATTCAGTTTTTATCTCGTGACAGATTCATTGCCAGGGACAACTGTTGCGCCAGAGTTGCACCGCCGATGGGCACATGATGATGCTAATCTGGTTGCGAACTTATATGGCTTTGAGCCGGTAGATTCTTTGCCAAATTCTTCGGCCATTATCAGTGGTCAACAATTATGGCAACTTACCGATAAATCAATTAGCGCTATTTTCGAGTTATACAAGCAAACTTGGTCTGATAGCTTCAATGCCAAATATCATCCTTCAACCCCAGTGATTAATCACATCATTAAGAATCAACAACGACTGATACATAAGGGGCATTATCAATCAGGCGCGATGTTCTTTGATGGACAATGGTTTGTTGGCGTAGATCGATTATCTTGCTTAGAAGCGCATCTATGTAACACGGGTTTAAGTGTAGACAAGCATGATTGTG
The DNA here is from genome assembly GCF_053485835.1 of Thalassotalea fusca. Lineage (NCBI taxonomy): Bacteria > Pseudomonadati > Pseudomonadota > Gammaproteobacteria > Alteromonadales > Colwelliaceae > Thalassotalea > Thalassotalea fusca. The sequence continues at coordinate 40,700 of NZ_JBQRUN010000016.1, read as the reverse complement.
TATTTACCAAGAATGAATTGAGATTTGTTGAGCCGGAAGAATCATGGCAAGCACCGAAACATCCCATTGAAATATATCTATCGCTACGCAGTCCATATTCGTATGTTGGGTTTATGAAAGCATTACGGATGAGTGAGCACTATGGCACAGAATTAGTGATTAAACCTGTGTTGCCACTAATGATGAAAGGTCTGCATGTGCCTCGCAACAAACAAAAATATGTCTATATTGACGCTCACAGAGAGGCATCCAAAGCGGAAATACCATTTTCAAGTTTTACCGACCCTATTGGTAAAGGAATAGTTAATTGTTATCACTTGTATGGCTATGCCAAAAGCCAAAACAAAGCAAAACAGTATATAGAACATGTATTCAAGGCGATTTACGTTGACGGTATCGATGTGGCTGATGAAGAAAATATTGCCAAAATTTGCCAAAAGCTCGAAATAGATTATCAAGCGGCATGGCTGTTCGGAGAGACAGATGACTGGCAAGCATGGGCAGATGCTAATTTTGCAGAAATGGAAGATCGAGGTTTATGGGGGGTACCTTGTATAAAATACGGTGATGATATTTATTGGGGACAAGATCGCCTGCCATTTATTGAAAAGGCTATTCTGGCAGATATTTCTGGCGAAAAACGATAACTAGAAAACCTGTAGCCGAATAAGTAAATAATTCTAAATTATTGATTTACCTTGATTGTTGTGTATTTTCCAATGATATCAAGTCTCCAGGTGTACACTGCAGAACTTGGCAAATCTTAATTAACGTAGAAAACCTAATGGCTTTGGCTCTACCGCATTTGAGTTTTGATAGATTGGCTATGGTTATATCCACTTTTTCCGACAACTCAGTCAGTGTTATTTGTCGTTTTACTAGAAGTAGATCCAAATTTATTTTCAGCGTTACGTCCATTAAACCTCCTATCAATAGTTCAGAAAACTATTTATGTAGATACTATAGTGAGTACTTTATATCGTTTATCGATAAAAACAAGTTGTTTTTCAATAAAGCGTGCTGTATGTTTATTGTGCATTACTTGATTTTCACAAGGAGAGAGATATGTGGGTATTTATTATTGCTGTAATCGCGTTGAGTTATATTGCAACGGTAACTTGGTTGAGTTATCACTTAGGGTGTACTAAAACAGAAAATCCAAAAGCATCTGCAATCATAGGCTTTGTTTTGTCTTTTCTACCACCTCTATGTTTAATTTATCTAATTTGTTTATCGCTAAAAGATGAAGTCGCGACCGTTTGATTTGACATAGCGAGCGGTAAAATCAGTGCAAGCTTGTAATTAGGTCATTCTCGTACTGGGAATCTAGCGGATTAGTCATTGCTAGCGTCAAGTTTCTAAGTTTGGTTAGCAATAGTGTCAATACGAGCAATTACAAGCTAGTACAAAATAATATATGTATACGTTTAGGCGTCTGTTGATCATTTAAAATAAAAGTGATTAAATAGCGCCCGTCCCTTATTTAACACATATTGCTTTCTGCGATATGTCGAAAAAGGGCCAGAAGAGGAGCGTTAACCAGGTAGTTATTGCGAAGAGATCAAACTCTGACGACCAATAATGAGGGGGATTAACGCCGAGGTGAGCACATTTTTGATGGTGTGTTTGCCGGTTGAATTAGGTTGAATCCTATCGACTGTCACCTTCAATAGGTGGAGAGCTTCTGGCCTTTGTTAAGCTCGTGTCGAGATCGGTGCGACCTTAGCAAATGCCCAAAAGTTCTCCGAACATATAGAGTTCGAGAGACATGACAATACAACATATAAAATCAAAGCGTCCGCCCTGTGTGTGGACGGCGCTCATTACGCCATTATCATCAGATGGCTCAGTCGACTTTAATTCCTTATCAAACATAGCAAGAGCTCAAGAAGAAGCGGGTAATGGTATTCTGTTACTTGGCAGCACTGGAGAAGGTCTTGCGCTTTCAGAACATGAGCAGCTAGCCGTTGTTCGCCACGTTTGTCAGCTAGCGCTGTCAGTTCCCATAATGGTGGCCGTGGGAGGCTATCAACTAGCCTTGCAAGAGCGCTGGATACAAGCATGTAATGAACTGCCTGTAAGTGCTTACTTGCTGGCTACGCCATTGTATGCAAAGCCTGGGCCTAGCGGGCTAACGCAGTGGTTTTCAACATTGTTAAACTGCGCACAACACCCTTGTATGTTATATAACGTACCCTCTCGCAGTGGTGTCAATATACCAATTTCAACGGTACAACAGCTCCAAAAACACCCCAATTGTTGGGCGATGAAAGAAGCGAGTGGCGACCTAGCTACATTCTTATCTTATAAGCAACATTGCGCTGAAATCGCTCTTTTTAGTGGTGAAGACGCCATGATGCCTTACTTGGCCGGTGCAGGTGTTGAAGGTTTGGTATCTGTTTCCGCGAATGCATGGCCGAAAGAAACCAGAGCTTATGTAGAAAAAGCACTTCGCAATGAGCACAGCGGATTATTCCCTGTATGGCAAAACGCTGTTGATGCGCTGTTTCAGGTCGCGAATCCAATCCCCGTAAAAGTATTAATGAAAGAAAAAGGAATGATTGCCAGCGCTACATTACGCGCACCGCTTACGGAGCATGAAATTCCGACCAATCATCAGCTACAGCAAGTAGACCAATTAATCGCAAATTGGTTTTTAGAGAATCATCAACAAGTTATTGGAGTACAGTCGTAATGAATTGGCAAGATGTATTAGCCCAGTTAGAAGCAGGAACAGTTAGAGCAGCAAATCAAGACGCTGAAGGAAATTGGCATGCTAATGTCGAAGCGAAGCAAGCAATACTTGCTGCATTTAAAGCTGGAGAAAATATAGAGTTTAACGGTAACTACCAAGGGTTTGTTGATAAACATAACTTGCCAGCTCGCCAGTTTAATACGGCGGACGGCGTACGCCTAGTTCCTGGTGGTTCATCGGTGAGAGCTGGTGCTTATGTAGCCCCTAGCGTGATTATCATGCCGCCGGCCTACATAAATGTTGGCGCATATGTAGACTCGGGCACTATGGTTGATAGCCATGCATTGATAGGTTCTTGTGCGCAAATTGGTAAGAATGTCCATGTATCTGCCGCGGTACAAATTGGCGGAGTTTTGGAGCCGGTTGGTGCGAGCCCTGTTGTCATTGAAGACAATGCTTTTCTGAGCGCGGGTGTCGTCATCGTTGAAGGCGTAGTGGTAAAACAAGGTGCGGTTATAGCGCCTGGCGTTTCGCTGTCAGCGTCTATTCCTGTGTACGACTGCGTTAATGATCGATTATTAGCGAAAGGAGAGCCGATACCAGAACGTGCGGTAGTCGTTTCAGGAACGCGACCGGTTAAAGGGGTTTGGGCGCAAGGTCATGGACTCAATGTAGCATGTGCACTCATCGTTAAATATCGTGACGAGAAAAGTGATGCCTCGTTAGAACTTGAATCTCTGTTACGTTAGGAATTTGAGATGTCGACTTTCTCTTGTGTACCCAATTGGTTAAACCCAGAAATTCGTGAACTTGTTTGTACACATCGTAGCGATAATGCGGAGGAGACCGCATTTTTTGCCTACCATCTAGATGATTTAGCAGCCCATCTTGCACAGTTACAGGCGCAGGATGTAGTTAAATTATGGTTTGCGGTAAAAGCCAATCCATTGTCGCGTGTTATACAAACTTTGCATCAAGCTGGGTTTAACTTTGATGTAGCGAGCACAGGTGAACTCCAGCAAGTGCTTGAACAAGGCGTTAATCCTGAATGCATTCTCAATACAGGTCCTGCAAAATCTGCCGAGCATTTTGCTCATTGTCTATCTCAAGGCGTGAATACTTTTGTCATTGAAAGTGTAAACCAATTGATTTGGCTTGAGCGCGCGGCGCATGCCTTAAATAAATCGCCTCAAGTTTTGTTACGTGTGCAATTGCAATGGTGCGAAGGAGAAAAAAATCCACTTGGCGGTAATGAGTTAACACCATTTGGCCTGTCAATTGATGAATGGCAATCGATTTGCTTGTCTGATTTCCCTTCTCTCAATGTGTGTGGCTTGCATATTTTTCAATGGGGCAACATGTTGTCTAACGAGAAAATGTATAGCCTGTGGCAACAAATGGTACCGCCATTAGTTAACTTAGCGGCCAAGTTGGGCTTTCCGCTAGACATTTTAGATCTCGGTGGTGGGCTAGGTATTGATTATCTGGGGTCAGGCCAAACGTTGTCATGGTCGCAAATAGTTAGCGATTTGGCCAAAATAAAGGCGGAAGCTGGTGTTAAAGAGCTTTGGTTGGAGCTTGGACGATATGCCGTAGCTCAATGCGGTTATTACGTCGTGCCAGTTGTTGATAGAAAAGCCAACTATCAGGCGCAACAGTTGGTGCTGTCAGCTGGCATTAATCATTTACTGCGCCCAGCCATTACTAATCAGCCTTTTCCTGCTGCACTGGCCAGAGCTTCCAAACAAAGCGAAAGCACGTTTCATGTGCATGGCCCACTGTGTACTAGCATGGATAAATTGGGCGAACTGCCATTACCCCATGACGTCGCTGTAGGTGACCAACTCATATTTGGCTATTGTGGCGCATATGGCTTTACCGAAAGTATGCCATTTTTTCTCTGTCACCAACTAGCGGCTGAATATGTCATTGAACATGGCAAATTAGTAGAGATTAGGCCTGCACAACCTGCGTCATCATATTTATATTAGAGGAAATAACAGTGACTGTATTGAAAGAAGTTATGCACGTTGGTGAAATGGCCAGTGGCGCGGCACTTACTGTCCCTATTTACCGCATTAAGGGCAGCGGTGTTGGCCCCAGTGTTTATATTCAGGCCAATATGCATGGTGCAGAAGTACAAGGTAATGCGGTTATTTTTCAATTACTGGAATTATTGCGCAATACTGATGTTTTGGGTGACATAACGCTTGTTCCTTATGCCAACCCTGTCGGTTGTAATCACAAGAATGGTGAATATACCTTAGGTAGGTTTGATCCCATTACTGGCGTGAATTGGAATCGCATGTATCATTTTGACGAAGCAAAAATTAATGCGTTTGCACATCAGGTACTTCATGAAGAGGATGACGGTGTTATTGCTCAGAAATTTCGCGCGAGTTTGCTCAGTCAAATTGATCAAAAACTCGAACATAATCCATATGGATTAACCACAGGACAGCGGATTGCTTATCAATTACAACGTATGGCACATCAGGCTGACTTAGTGCTTGATTTACATACGGGGCCGATTTCAAGTAAGCATTTATATTGTCCCGAATATGCAAGGGAAAGTGCCAGCTATTTCGATATTCCACATACACTACTTATACCGAATGTGTTTGATGGTGCGTTAGATGAAGCAACGTTTTGCCCGTGGTGGACATTGCAATCTTTGTTGCATGAACAAGGACGCAACTTTGTGCATAACAAGGAAAGCTTTACCGTTGAATTGGGATCGCAGGAGCAAATTGACTTGGATGTGGCGCTTGAAGACGCAAGCAGTATCCTCAGTTATCTCCAACATAAAGAAGTGATTGTTTCAGCTAATTTCCTGCCCGCAAAGATGACACGATATGCATGCTACTTGGCGGACTATAAAGCGTTTTATTCGCCTATGGGGGGGATGGTTGATTACTTGGCTGAATTTGGCAAGCCGCTTTCTGCTGGTGAGCCTTTGGCGCGTATACTGCGAATGGATAACTATGGTGATGGTGATCCGTTACATTACATAGCGCTCGATCACGAGGTCATTCCAATACTTCATTTTGCGTCGGCCAGTGTGAACCAAGGCACCGAACTTTATAAAGTATTTAGTAAATTCTTTGTGTTGTAATTGGCTAGTAAGACGATCAGGCTAAAGAACTGCGTAGCCTGATCGTAACATAGAGTGTTGTGTCTTAAAGCATGTGCTCTTTAAGATAAGTAAACAGTGTTTTATAGCCTTTTCCCGGTTTTTCCGCTGATTTTTCTTTATTGGCTTGTCGCACCAATTGGCGAAGTTTCTGGCGTTCCATCGCTGGGTGGTTAGCTAACGCTTCTTCAATTTTTTCGTTGCCTAATGCAATGAGTTCATCGCGATAAGCTTCAAGCATTTCAATTTGCCTCGTTTTTTGCTGGTTCTTATTCGCCATTAAATCAAGCGCTTGATTAATGGGAGCTAAGTCCATCTCTGACAGCATTCGGCTGATAAAGCGTACATGTCTGCTCAGCGCCTCTGGCTTATTGATGATCTTGTCTGCTAGTACCATTGCCTCTAGCAACTCTTCATTTAGTGGTAATTGCTTTCGTTGATGTTTGCTAAGCTTAACTAAACGCATCGCGTAATCTTGCAATTCATGCATTTCGCGTTTTAGTTGCGTTTTACTTTTATAATCTTCATCGAATTCATCGATATCGTGTTCATTGTGCGGCATAATAGAAAAAAATTTAAATCGATAATAAATTGATTATACATAAAAGCACGAAAGCTCGACATAGCTGAGTGCAACCAATTTTAGCGGATAAGGTAAGCATACGTATAATGACGGAATCAAATAACATCGCAGAACAAATGAAACAAGTTGAAGCGCGCGTTGCTGATGCATTGGCTATGGCAAAATCTTTAGGTGCCGATGGTGCGGAAGTGGCGATGAGTCGTCAACAAGGACTAAATGTATGTTCCCGATTAGGTGAAGTAGAAACAGTTGAGTTTACAAATGACGGAGCACTCGGTATTACCGTTTATCAAAATGGACGCAAGGGCAGTGCTTCAACCGCTGATTTGTCAGATGCCGCTATCAAACAGACAGTAACCGCTGCGGTAAATATTGCTAAATATACGTCTGAAGATAAATTTTCCGGCTTGGCTGATAAATCGTTATTAGCGATGGCACCACAAGACTTAGATCTGCATCACCCAAAAGCGATTGATACTGATAAAGCAATTGCGCTTGCGATTGAGTGTGAGCAAGTTGCTCGTGGTTACGACAAACGCATTACCAATTCTGATGGCGCATCACTGGCGTGTTTTGAAGGGTTTAAAGTATATGGTAATAGCAATGGTCAACTGGTCGGTTACCCAAGCTCGCGTCATAGCTTAAGTTGTGTTGTGATTGCGAATGAAAATGACGATATGCAACGAGATTATGCTTATACCGTCAATAGAGACTTTGACTTAATGATGTCGCCAGAACAGGTTGGCGAAAAGGCAGCAAAAGAAACGCTCGCCAGGTTGCACGCAAGAAAAATTGCGACTGCTAAGGTACCTGTAATGTTTCGTGCTGATATCGCAAATACGTTCTGGGGACATTTCATTGCCGCTATCAGTGGTGGCAATTTATATCGCAAGTCATCGTTCTTGTTGGATAGCCTAGGTAAGGAAATTTTTCCTGAATTTTTGCAAATTAATGAACGCCCACATATTAAGAAAGCGTTGGCTAGTAGTGCTTTTGACAGTGAAGGCGTTGCAACGCATGATCGTGAAATCATCAAAGCGGGTAATCTGGAAACTTATCTTTTAACAAGTTATTCGGCACGTAAACTTGGCATGCAAACGACTGGCCATGCAGGTGGCATCCATAATTGGCTGGTTGAGCCAACAGGTGGCGACTTTGACGCAATGTTAAAAACCCTTGGTACAGGCTTACTAGTGACGGAACTGATGGGACAGGGCGTTAATGTCGTGAATGGAGACTATTCACGTGGCGCTGCTGGTTTCTGGGTTGAAAACGGAGAAATCGCTTACCCAGTATCTGAAATTACCATTGCGGGCCGATTGCAGGACATGTTCAAAGGCATAATAGCTGTGGGTAACGACATTGATATGCATGGCAGTATTCGCACTGGGTCTATTATTGTAGACGAAATGCAAGTGGCAGGTAATTAAGCAATAACTTGCAGATTAATTGGTAGTATATCGGAAAAAGCGATGAACATTTTTAATGTTCATCGCTTTTTTAATGGGCTAAACAGCCCTTAATTGGACAATAACAGCGTTGCCGTACCCAAAAAGGCAAAAATACCTACCACATCAGTTACTGTTGTAAGAATTACGCTTCCGGCAAGTGCTGGATCAATTTTCATACGCTTAAGTATTAATGGAATAGAAACCCCGGCAATACCAGCTGCGGTTAAGTTCATTAACATCGCAAATGCGATAATGCCACCGAGTAACAAATCTTGCTGCCAAATTGCGACAACGGTTGCGATCAGAAACGCCCAAATTAAGCCGTTGAGGAAACCGACCGCTAGTTCTTTTATGAGCAATGCTCTCGAGTTACTGTCGCCAACATGGCCCAACGCCATACCACGAATAACCAGTGTCAACGTTTGGTTACCTGCAACCCCGCCCATGCTTGGCACAAGCGAATTTAAAATAGCCAATATGGCTAATTGGCTAAGAATGCCTTCAAACATACTCGATACTGCAACGGCCATTAGGGCGGTTATCAAGTTGACGCCTAACCAGATTGAGCGTTGTTGAGTACTTTTTACAACGGGGGCAAAGGTATCCGCTTCGTCATCTAGACCCGCCATACTCATCATCGAGTGTTCTGCTTCTTCACGAATGATATCGATGACGTCATCAATAGTGATACGGCCTAGTAATCGACCGTCGTTGTCAATAACGGGAGCAGAAAACCAATCGTAGCGTTCAAATAGTTGTGCTACATCATTTTCAGGCATATCGACTGGCACCGCTTCAATTTCTGAATCAATTAGCGTAGAAATTATAACATCGGGTTTGGCAGTAACGATGGTAGATAAACTTACAGAACCAATGAAATGATCTTTTCTGTCGACAACATAAAATGAGTCAGTAGACTCTGGCAATTCACCTTTTAATCGTAAGTAACGTAAAACCACATCAACGCTCACGTCAGGACGCAACGTGATGGTATCGGTATTCATGATACCGCCAGCGGTATCTTCTTCGTAAGATAAGGCTTGCTCTACGCGTCCACGGTCTTGAGAGTCCATAGACAGCAGTACTTCTTGATAAACCGTATCAGGAAGTGTTCTAAGTACTTCGGCTACGTCATCAACATCCATGCCTTCGGCAACCGCGGCCAATTTTTCTGGACGCATGTTTTTGAGGATTCCCTTACGGACTTCCTCGTTGAGCTCTTCTAGAACTTCACCGTGATGATCGGGATCGATAAGCTGCCACAGTATGGTACGACTTTTGGTTGGTGACGATTCAAGTAATAGAGCAAGGTCGTAGGCTGGCATGTTTTGCAATAGTTTTCGAACGTAAACGAACATACCACTGCCGAGGGCTTGGTTTACCTCGAGTAGCTTTTGTTGACCAAAATCTTGTTCAGAAATCTCCGGCATAATACTTTCCTGTGCCGTTATATTAATTGGAATTAATTATTCGAAAAACTATGCACCATAACAAATGCACTGCCACTTAGGCTCAGTGTTATTAGTGTCTACTTATTAAGCGCAACTGTGGTTTTTGGCGCTTGCTTGAATGTAAGTGTATCTTAAGTCGGAAGTTTTAGCAGCTTTTTTATTGCTGTGAAATACTTTACAAGAGGGATAAATGAAGGGGAAGAATTGAATTATGGGGTTTAATCGTCTTCATCAAATTTATCAGAAAACAATTGGCATACTTCGGTAAGAGCCTGTTCAGCGTCCTTACCATCTGTTTCAATCAAAACTTCTTTGCCTTGACCTCCCGCAAGCAACATTAAACCAATAATACTGCTGGCGTCAGCTTCCTTGTTGCCAAGCTTTACTGTGACCTTGGCATCAAATGCCTGACATACTTGCGCTAATTTGGTTGCCGCGCGAGCATGTAATCCTAGCTTATTGGTTATCGTAATCTGTCGCTGAAAGTTTGGCATGGTGTTTCCTAAATTACAGCTCAATATCTCTATGTCTTGATTGAACGTCTGAACGTTCTTTCTTAAGATTCTTCGCTAGCAATTCTGCAATGTATACGGAACGATGCTTTCCACCTGTGCAGCCTATTGCAATCGTGATATAGCTACGGTTGTTGCGTTCAAGGTGTGGTAGCCATGTCATCATAAAGCTATTAATTTGCCAAATAAACTTTGTCACGATAGGTTGGCTTGCAAGAAAATCTTGCACGGGCTGATCTAATCCTGTGTAGGGTTTTAGTTCTTTTTCCCAGAAAGGGTTTGGAAGAAATCGGGCATCAAATACGTAGTCTGCATCTTTTGGGATTCCGTGTTTAAAACCGAAGGATTCAAATACGACAATCATAGTGCCAGTTTTCTTACCTAATATGCGTTCACGGATCATGTCTGCCAGCTGGTGTGGTGATAACTGGCTGGTGTTAAAATATAAATTAGCGCGACTGGCAATAGGTTCCAGTAGCTTTTTTTCCAAAGAAATAGCCTGATCTAATGCAATGTTTTTGCGGATCAATGGGTGTAATCGTCTTGTTTCGCTAAACCTACGAATAAGGTCTACATCTTCTGCGTCCAAATAAAGAATACTCAACTCAACATTATTGGGTAAGTAATCAAGGATTTCTGCGACATCGGAAGGTTCGTCAGGCAAGTTACGTACATCGATACTTACTGCAACAGTTTCATAGTCGTTAATTACTGTATGCGTTAAGGCTGGTAACAAATTAACGGGGATGTTATCAACGCAGTAATAGCCTAAATCTTCCAGAACTCTTAAGGCAACACTCTTGCCCGATCCAGAACGGCCACTAACAATAATTAACTTCATTTAAGGGGTTCCTTGGTAGGTTTGTTATACCTTAACAGAAATGTATGCACGCTACATCTATCAATGGTTGGTTTGCTGTACGAGCGAATACAGTTCATGACTGGTTTCACATTTTCTCGCTTGTTTGCAAATTCGTTTGTCGCTAAACACCTGGGCAATACTTTGCAAAGTACAAAGGTGCTGCTGGCATTGTTCTTCAGGAACAAACAAAGCGATAAAAATATCAACCGGGCGATTATCGATAGAGTCAAAGGAGACAGGTTCAGATGTTGTCACTAATACCGCAATGACTTTCTCCGTATTGGGCAAGCGTCCGTGAGGTATAGCAATGCCATTACCTATGCCGGTAGAACCCATCTTCTCACGCGTAATTAAACTATCGAGTAACTCAAAAGTTGTAGAGCCACTGATGTGTTCAGCGGCTTTCTCACTGATGGTTTCAAGTATTTTTTTCTTGCTAGTCGCTGGGACTGCACATAACGTGCAGTCCTCGGTTAATATTTCATGTAACTTCATAAGGCGTGTGAAGGATTATTACTTCTTTAGTATTGGTTTAATTTGCCTTTGTACTTAAGTACTTGGCGATCAAGTTTATCGATAAGAGAATCAATTGATGCATACATATCGCCATTTTCGGCTTTACCGTGAATTTCAGTACCATTCAAATGTAAAGTTGCTTCGGCGATTTGACTTAATTTTTCAACTGTTAATACGACATACACGTTATTGATATGCTCAAAATGTCGTTCTAGCTTGGCAAATTTCTCATTAACGCATTGGCGAAGTGAATCGGTGATTTCAACATGATGACCTGAAAGATTAATCTGCATATGCGTATTCCTTATCGTTGGGTGAGTTAAAGTAAACTTTTTCGTTGGTTTGAAGGTGGAATAGACAAGGACTCGCGGTACTTAGCTATCGTTCTTCTCGCAACATTTATTCCTTGTTCAGCGAGTAGCTCTGCCATTTTGCTGTCGCTTAGTGGCTTAGCGGGTAGTTCGGCTGCAACAAGTTTTTTGATTAATGCGCGGATAGCTGTCGATGAACATTCACCGCCATTTTCCGTGCTTACATGACTCGAGAAGAAAAACTTCAACTCAAATATGCCTCTCGGAGTATGCATGTATTTTTGTGTGGTAACACGAGATATTGTTGATTCGTGCATATCTACAGCTTCAGCAATATCATTTAAAACCATCGGACGCATCGCTTCAGGGCCATGTTCAAAAAAGCCTTGTTGGCGTTGCACGATACAATTAGACACTTTTAATAAGGTTTCGTTTCGGCTTTCTAAACTTTTAATGAACCATTTAGCTTCTTGGAGATTAGAGCGAATGAATTGGCTGTCCGTGGTCGATTTCATTGAACGAGCCATAGAAGCATACTGTTGGTTAACTGTTAATCGAGGCGCAGTATCAGGGTTTAATTCTACGACCCAGCGACCATTCTTTTTCTCAACAGATACATCCGGTACGATGTATTGATCGTCACCTTTAATTACGCTATCACCAGGGCGAGGATCCAAAGACTGGATTAATCGAATAACTTCACGTAGTTGGTCTTCTTTTAAGCGTGTTTTACGCATTAATTGACGATAGTCACGATTACCCAGTAAGTCGATGTGCTCAGACAATACCACTTTACTTTCTTTTAACCATGGCGTGGCAGGGTCGAATTGATTAAGTTGAATTAATAAACACTCAGAGATAGAGCGAGCGCCAACGCCAACGGGGTCAAACATGTTTATACGCTTGATTACTGCTTCTACTTCATCAACTTCTACGTCTTCGACACCTAAGCTCTCTAGAATATCTTCGGCGGTAACGGTTAAATAACCAGCGTCGTCGATTGCATCGATAATCGCTGTGGCGATTGCGCGATCTGTTTCAGTAAATGGCGTTAAATCCATTTGCCAACGTAAGTGATCTTGAATAGATTCTGTGGTCTCACCTTGATAAGTGTAATCATCTGAAGGGCCAACGCCGCCACTCGATACACCTGCGCTAAAGCTTTCATCCCACGTCGTATCAATATTCAACTCTTCAGGGATATCATTTTTATCCATTGCTTCGGTCGTGGTGATTTCATCAGCCGAAGGCATGGCGTCTTCAGAACCATCGGAACTAGCATTATCGGATGAGTCATTTGATTGTGCTGAAAACGCTTCTTCGAGGTTGTCAGGTTTATCTTCTTGGTTAGTTGGAGCTGATTCATCTACTTCCAGCAATGGATTGCTTTCTAGCGCTTCTTGGATTTCTTGTTGTAAATCCAATGTCGACAATTGCAACAGTTTGATTGCCTGTTGCAATTGTGGGGTCATGGTGAGTTGTTGACCTATTCGAAGTTGCAGAGTAGGGCGCATCTAAAAACTTACTTTCCTGTTATTGTTATTAAACATAATTAGCTGGATTACCTTAACTATAACGTGAATTGTTCACCGAGGTACACATCTCTTACGTGTTGATTCGCAAGAATTTGATCTGCGTCACCCTCAGCAATTAACTCACCATGACTCACAATGTAAGCACGTTCACATACATCGAGCGTCTCTCTTACATTGTGGTCCGTAATGAGAATACCTATACCGCGCATTTTTAAGTGTAGAATAATTTTCTTTATATCTCCTACGGAAATAGGGTCTACACCAGCAAATGGTTCATCTAATAGAATAAATTTAGGATCAGCGGCAAGTGCGCGTGCAATTTCAACACGACGCCTTTCACCACCAGAAAGGCTCATCCCAAGATTATCCTTTATGTGTGAAATATGAAACTCTTCAAGCAGTTGCTCAAGCTTTTCTTCACGTTCTACTTCTGTGAGCGATTTACGTGTTTGCAATATCGACATAATATTGTCGTATACACTCAGCTTTCTGAATATCGACGCTTCTTGAGGCAAATAGCCAATGCCTTGTCGCGCTCTTTCATGCATTGGAAGCAGTGTAATGTCTTCATTATTTAGCGTAATACTTCCGCTATCATTTGGTACCAGACCTACAATCATATAAAACGATGTAGTTTTACCTGCACCATTAGGGCCTAGTAGACCAACAATTTCACCTGCGTTAACAGACAATGAAACATTTTTTACTACACGTCGCCCTTTGTACGCTTTTGCGAGTGCATTCGCAACTAGTACTGATTCACTCATCTATTTTTTCTTCTTTTCTAGATGCTGCGGCTGTAAAACAGTCTCAACCTGTGCATCATCGTCACTCGATGCGTTGACCTGTTCAGTTCTGAAATTGTAGGTGATGGTATCACCCGTCATTTGTGTACCGTCTTGCTCAAGGTACGCATCGCCAGAAATGATGATTAGGCTATTAGCCGGATCATATTTGATTTCATTTGCTTGTAAATTGATGGGGGTTCCATCGGCAAGTGTTCGGCTAAATTTTGCAGGACTACCTTTAGCAATATAAATTTTTTCCTTAGCGTCAGTCGAGGTAATAACCTGTACCAAATCGGCATTGATCACAAGAGAGCCTTGTGTAATAACCACGTTTTCTATGTAGCTAAATATTTTCTTCTTTAAATCACCGTCTTGGCTTTCAGATTTTATGATAACTTCTTGATCAAAGTCACTTACTTCAGCAGATATTGCGGTAGGTGAAGTCGCGACGGTAAGGCTAAGCGCCAAACTAAGAGTTAGATTTCTTGTAAATCGTTTGTACATGTTCATTCAATGTCATTTGTGTAGTGTTTAAGTCAACAACGAGTCCTGAGCCGTATATGGTAAATCCGTTGCCGATAATCATAATTGCTTGTTCTGAACTTAGTACATTCGTACGTAAATTCAGCTCCAAGTAGCTACCGTGAATTTCTCGCACCAAACTACTGGCGTCAGTAGACATAAGTGTTACGCGGTTCTCAAGTTTCACGAGGTTATTACTATAAAGGGTGCCATCAATGGCACTGACTTTCCAAGGTGCTTCGCCACCTTTTGGATATAGCGTGTATTTGGGCTGATCAAAGTGGGTAACTTCGTAATCTGCAAAATGCTCCATACGTTTGGCGTCAATATTGTACGCAAGTTTACCTTCTTTGTTATATATATCGCTGCTCAGCGTTTCCGCGATAAAATCAGGTGCGATATCATTGTCTAGATCGGTCAATGTTGGTTGTTTAGATTGATGCCATTCAACAACGGCATATATCAATATGGCAAACACAAAGAAAGAGAATGCTGCGCCATAGAGTCGATTCATATACTTGCACCCTTTGCATGCGCAAGTGTTCCTTGAGCCAGCATCATTAAATCACAAACTTCTCTTACTGCACCAAAGCCACCGCGAATAGTTGTTGTATAGTCGGCCATCGCTTTAATAGTCGGGTGGGCATCATTAACCGCGATGCTTAAGCCAACAAAGTTCATACATTCAAAATCTGGCATGTCATCGCCTATGTAGGCGACTTGTTCTGGGGAAATGTTTAGCGATTGAATCAGTTCGACTAAGCAAGGCAATTTGTCTTCTTTGCCTTGAATAATATGCTTAACATTCAGAGCTGACATACGTGTTTGCACGATATTCGATTGTCGTCCAGTGATAACTGCAACATCAACGCCACTGGCACCAAGTGCTTTAACGCCAAATCCATCTTTGGTGTGGAATGCCTTCAGCTCTTCGCCATCATTTCCCAAATAAATACGGCCATCAGAGAATACGCCGTCGATATCACAAACAAACAATTTTATAGCTTTTGCTTTTTCGATGAATTGGTCGGCGACTGCACCGTAAAGTGTTTGCATCACAGCACCCCTGCACTAAGTAAATCATGCATGTTCATAGCACCAATGGGATGATTGGCATCATCGACAATAATAAGACCATTGATCTTTTTGTCTTCCATCACTTTAAGTGCTTGGGCTGCGAGCATTTCTGCTTTGGCAACAGTTGGTTGGCGAGTCATAACAGATGCAATCTCATCTTTATGTATATCTATTCTTTCATCAAGAATACGCCTTAAATCGCCGTCCGTAAACAGGCCAATAAGTTTTTGATTATCGTCGACTACTGCTGTCATCCCCAAACCTTTAAGTGACATTTCTACCAATGCGTCTTTTATGAGTACATTCTTGGTCACAATGGGTAAACGTTCTCCAACATGCATAATGTCGGCAAGTCTAAGCAAAAGGCGTTTTCCTAAGCTACCACCAGGGTGTGAAAGAGCAAAGTCTTCAGCGGTAAAATCGCGCGCGTTGAGTAAAGCGACTGCCATGGCATCACCCATAACTAAGGTAGCCGTCGTACTAGATGTTGGTGCGAGACCCAAAGGACAAGCTTCTTGGGAAACACCGACATTGACATGTACGTCAGAAAGTTTGGCCAACGTTGACTTATTATTGCCAGTAAGCGCAATTAGCTTTGCTCCGATGCGTTTTATCACCGGCATAATCTGTACAACTTCACCGGTTTCACCAGAATTGGATATCGCTAACACGACATCATCACTGGTGATCATACCTAAGTCACCGTGACTCGCTTCACCGGGATGAACGAAGAATGATGGTGTGCCAGTACTGGCGAGAGTCGCTGCTATTTTTCCACCAATATGTCCAGATTTCCCCATGCCAATAACGATGACTCGCCCAGAGCAACTAAACATTAATTCGCAGGCATAGTTGAAATCATCATCAATAAAGGTACGCAAGTCTGCAACAGCTTGTTGTTCAATATCGATAACTTTAAGGCCTTGGGAGATAAAATCTTTCATGAACGATTAACCTTTTAGCTGGCTGAATAACAGCAGTTGATAGGCAATAAATACCATTACTAATATGCCGCCTTTTAGGC
This sequence comes from Thalassotalea fusca, assembly GCF_053485835.1. Classification (NCBI taxonomy): domain Bacteria; kingdom Pseudomonadati; phylum Pseudomonadota; class Gammaproteobacteria; order Alteromonadales; family Colwelliaceae; genus Thalassotalea; species Thalassotalea fusca. The sequence goes on along the minus strand of NZ_JBQRUN010000016.1, from coordinate 24,240 downwards.
GCGTAATACGGAAGTTTCCTGACTTACGACTAAAGCAAGCTAGGAATAGTAAAAAGGTGACGCCGAGCATATACGGTGCGTCTCGCAAAGCGGCGTTGCTGTCAATATTACCTGGCGCAATAATGCCGGGTAATGAAAGTACCGCCAAAATATTAAAGATATTGGAACCAATGATATTGCCAAGTGCGAGATCGTCTTCTTTTTTGATGATACTCATAATACTGGCAGCCAACTCAGGTAAGCTGGTGCCTATGGCAATAACTGTCAGACCTATTACTAGATCACTAATGCCAAATGCCCGCGCAATAAATACGGATGAATCAACTAAGTAAGTGGCGCTCAATGGCAGTAAAACCATTCCCGTTGCCAACCAAAAGAGTGACCAGCCAGTGCTAACGGCCTCAGGAACCTCTTGCTCTGCTTCGATAATCATCGCATCGTCTAAAGCATGGTTTTTTGCCCCATTTAATGTAATCAACAATAAGGTTGCTATGTAAGTAAAAAAACCAATCATTAGTATCCAACCTTCAGTATGGCTGAAGTATTGGTCAAAAAGCATCCAGTAGGCTAATCCTGTGATTCCTAATACTAAGGGTAACTCGCGTTTTACCGTGGCAGATGATACAAGCAAAGGTTGAAAGAGCGCAGTAATACCAAGTACGAGTGCAATATTAGTAATATTGGAACCTATGGCGTTACCAACAGCGGTGTCGACATTACCTTGAAAGGAAGCTGTCGCTGCAATCATCATTTCTGGCGCAGAAGACCCCATGGCAACAATAGTTAAACCAATGATCATGGGGGAAATACCGAAATTTCTCGCAATAGAAGAGGCACCGAAAACGAACTTGTCGGCACTCCAAACAAGTGTCACCAAGGAAATAAGTAAAATTAAAATCTGTACAAGCATCAAAAACTCCCAATTGAACCGCGAATTGTCGCTGGTTGTGACATAAAAAAAAAGAGTTATTCGTGTTTGTTATGAAAAAAACATGAATAATGCAGGTTTCTATTAGTTTTTCGCCATTATTTTTGGATAAAAGCGCATTAACTTGTACTGACTCCTTGTAAATCGACAACCCTAGCCATATTTAATTCACTCTACTTTGTCTGAAAATTAGCTTAGTTGTGGCGTAATGCCTTATAAATAATCGAGGCGAGGAGCTAATCTTTCAAGGGGGGCTTACACTTTCTTACGCATTGATACGTTTTCTTACTAATTTTCTAACAATTTATTCGGTATTTTCTAATGAAGAATTTGCGTGGCTAAGGTAGAATTCCGCCTTTAATGCATAAAGTTAACATGACGCTTGATGAAGGATCTATGTCGGATACAATAGTCGATATTCAAAACATGACGTTTAAACGCGAAGAACGCGTTATATACGACAATATCAGCCTAACCATTCCGAAAGGCAAGGTTACTGCCATCATGGGGCCAAGTGGTATCGGTAAAACAACATTGCTAAGACTGATAGGAGGGCAAATTCGCCCCGAGTCTGGGCAAATACTGTTTGATGGCCAAAATATACCTTCACTGAGTCGCAACGAGTTGTATCAAGCACGTCAACGTATGAGCATGCTATTTCAAAGTGGTGCATTATTTACCGATATGTCTGTCTACGACAATATCGCGTTTCCTATTAGAGAGCACACGCAGTTATCAGAAGCTTTAATTGAAAAGATGGTGTTGATGAAACTCGAAGCTGTTGGCTTACGAGGTGCGCGCCATTTAAAACCAAGTGAGTTATCTGGTGGGATGGCGCGTAGAGCTGCATTGGCTAGAGCGATTGCTCTCGACCCAGAGCTTATCATGTATGATGAACCCTTTGCCGGTCAAGATCCGATATCAATGGGAGTTATCGTTAAATTAATCAGAGAGTTAAGTGATGCACTTGGCTTGACTTCTGTTGTGGTTTCGCATGATGTGCCTGAAGTAATGAGTATTGCAGATTACATCTACATTATTGCTGAGCAAAAAATTATTGGCCACGGAACACCTGACGAAATCAGGCAGCAAACATCACCTTTAGTTCAACAATTTGTAAAGGGTGAATCTGATGGGCCAGTACCTTTTCATTTTAAAGCTGCACCGTATATGCAGGAATTAATCGGGTAATTAAATGGTTGGAGCTATTCAAAGTTTAGGACGTAACATTATCGGACAAGTGTCCGGCTTAGGCCGCGCGCTGTTAATGTTAATGTCAGCATTGTTGCGTGTGCCAAATTTTCGCAAAGGGTACCCGCTGCTGGTCAATCAGCTTTACTCTGTTGGTGTACTGTCGTTGGTGATCATTGTGGTATCCGGCACATTCATCGGCATGGTACTAGCGCTGCAAGGGTATACCATACTGGTTGGCTATGGTGCTGAAGCGAGTTTAGGGCCTATGGTCGCGCTTTCATTATTACGTGAACTAGGGCCTGTAGTTTCAGCACTCTTGTTTGCTGGTAGGGCAGGCTCAGCATTAACAGCTGAAATAGGCCTTATGAAGGCGACCGAACAATTATCGAGTCTTGAAATGATGGCCGTTGATCCGCTTCGCAGGGTCATAGCGCCAAGGTTTTGGGCAGGGTTTATTAGTTTACCTTTATTAGCAGCGGTGTTCTCAGCGGTTGGAATTCTAGGTGCTCACTTAGTTGGTGTGGATTGGCTAGGTGTTGATAGCGGTACTTTCTGGTCGGTAATGCAAGCACAAGTATCATTTGAAGGTGACATTTTAAATGGCATCATTAAAAGCTTAGTGTTTGCATTTGTCGTCACTTGGATCGCGGTATATAAAGGTTATGACTGTGAGCCAACATCTGAGGGAATTAGCCGTGCTACGACAGCAACGGTGGTACAGTCATCGCTATTGGTTTTAGGTTTAGATTTTATTTTGACTGCATTAATGTTTGCTAAATAAATGCGGTATTTTTTGGGGTAGGTGAAAGACATGGTGTCTAAAAAGGTAGAGTTATTTGTCGGATTTTTTGCTGCGATAGGTATTGCAGCACTACTTATGCTGGCATTAAAAGTTGCAGATAGCGGAATTTCGGGTAATGGAGAAACTTACCAGCTGTATGCTAAGTTTGACAATATTGGTAGCTTGAAAGTTAGGTCGCCGATAAAAGTTGGTGGTGTTGTGGTTGGCAGAGTAAGTAAGATAGCGCTAGACCCAGAAGATTATACGCCAGTTGTTACATTGGATATTTACGCGCAGTACAATAACTTTTCGGAAGCGACGTCTGTATCTATTTTAACTGCAGGTTTGCTAGGTGAACAGTATTTGGGTTTGTTGCCTGGGTTTATAGATGAGTCAGTTGATACACTAGGGCCAGGCGATTATATCGAAGACACAAAGCCTGCGTTGGTGCTGGAAGAGTTAATTGGACAGTTTTTATTTAGTCAGGGAAGCGGTGATTAATTTGCCATTGGGAATGAATATGAAAAAGATAACTAAATCCTTATTGGTTGCCTTGTCGTTAACAAGTTTAACAATGGCATTACCTACAGTTTCTGCTGCACCATTCGTAGCAGAAGCAGGGCCTTCAGCCCGTGTTGACAAAAATGATCCGTATAAGATGATCGAAACTGTGGCTGATATTACCTTCAAGCGGTTTGCTGCCGAGCAAGAAATGATTCGAAAAAATCCGAATCTGCTCAAGAATATCGTGCGTGAAGAGTTGATGCCTTACGTCAACTACAAATATGCAGCGTTCAAAGTGATTGGTAATAATTTCAAAAAAACGAATAAACAAGAGCGTGCAGAGTTTGTCCCAGTTTTTAGAGACTATTTAATAACGTCTTATGCGCAAGTTTTTACCTTATACAAGAATCAGCAAGTAAATTTTGCTCCTGCGAAAGACTTTAGTAACGATAAAGTTGTTGCGGTAAACACAACTGTAATAGAGCCAGGCCGAGCACCGATTGATATCTCATTTCGCGTGCGAAAAGACAAAAAGACAAAAGAGTGGAAAGCCTATGACATGGTTGCTGAAGGGATTAGTTTACTTGACAGCAAACAAGCCGAGCTGAGTAGCTTAATTCGTCAAAAAGGTTTGGCTCACGTTACAAAAATGCTCAGAGAACAAGCCGCAAAAGACATCGTTTTTAAGGATTAGTAGATATTGTGAGTGCAACAAAACTTCAACTTAATGGCAATGTACTAGCGATAGAGGGTGAGTTAACTCGCCATACTATTACGCGTGGGTTTGAAAAAGCGGGAAATAAGTTTCAGTCTACCGCTTTGACGGCTGTTGATCTGTCACACGTCCCCCGTGTCGACACCGCCGGTTTAGCTTGGCTTTTATCTTTAGTTGAGTGTGCAAAACGGACTGGCAATGAGCTCAGCTTCTCGCCTGTAAGCCATGACTTATTAAAGTTGGCAAAATTAACTGGCGTTGAATCTTTCTTGCAGCGCCAATAACACATATAATCTCCGCTACGCTTTTTATTCGGAGATATATGTGGAAGTTTCAGAAATAGAAAAAATTATCAATGATGCGCTCGAATTAAACGAACTACACGTAAAATTCGATGGCTCTCAATGTGCAATTATAGCTGTAGCAGATTTTTTTGGTGAGATGAGCCGAGTGAAAAAGCAACAGACAGTATTTGCTCCCTTAAAGCAAGCTATCGCTGATGGCGCTATTCATGCCGTTTCAATCAAAACATTTACCACGTCTGATTGGCAGCGTGAGAAAATGTTCAATTTACCGTTATAACGAGCAAAGAAGAAGACTCTTTTGGATGCATTTAAAATAACAGGTGGCAACAAGCTATCTGGTGAAGTAAAAATTTCAGGCGCAAAGAATTCTGCGTTACCGATTCTTATGGCAACTTTATTGTCAAATGAGCCAATTACTATTAGTAATGTACCGCGATTAAACGATATTGACACGACGGTAAAACTGTTAGGTCAGTTAGGTGCTAACGTAGAGTGGACATCTGAAAATGAGTTATGCATAGATGCTAGCTCAGTGACTCAGCATAAAGCTTCTTATGAACTTGTCAAAACGATGCGCGCTTCAATACTCGTACTTGGACCGTTGCTTGCCCGGTTTGGGCACGCAGAAGTGTCATTGCCTGGTGGATGTGCAATTGGTGCTCGCCCAGTTAACTTGCATATTCAAGGCTTGAAGGCAATGGGTGCCGATATAGAAGTAGAAAATGGCTATATCGTGGCAAAAAATAATGGTCGCCTTAAAGGGGCTACTATTTTTATGGACACGGTTAGTGTTACTGGTACCGAAAATCTTATGATGGCTGCTGCAATCGCTGACGGTACAACCATCATCGAGAATGCAGCACGCGAACCAGAGATTATTGATCTTGCTAATTGTTTGAATGCCATGGGGGCAAAAATTAGTGGTGCTGGTACTGATATGTTAACTATTGAAGGTGTCGAAAATTTAAATGGTAAGCATTATCGTGTGATGCCAGACAGAATTGAGACGGGTACCTTTTTAGTTGCTGCTGCTGTAACACAAGGTCATGTGAAGTGTATTAATACAGATCCTAGCGCACTTGATGCTGTGCTAAGCAAACTCAAAGAAGCTGGTGCAACTATTGATGTTGGTGAAGATTGGATTGAGCTGTCTATGACAGGTAGACCAAAAGCCGTTAACATTAAAACCGCTCCGCACCCGGCGTTTCCAACAGATATGCAGGCACAATTTGTGGCATTAAACTGTATTGCCCAAGGGACTGCGACTACTACAGAAACGATCTTTGAAAACCGATTCATGCATGTACCTGAACTACAGCGCATGGGAGCTAAAATTAGCTTAGAAGGTAATACCGCGATTTCAACAGGCGTGGATCGTCTTACTGGTGCACAGGTGATGGCGACCGATTTGCGTGCTTCAGCAAGCTTGGTTATTGCAGGTTTAGTGGCTGAAACCGAAACACAAGTAGATCGTATTTATCATATCGATCGTGGCTACCAACATATTGAAGATAAGCTTCAAGCGTTAGGTGCTAATATAACGCGCATTGTTGCTCAACAGTGATCCGTTAATAGAATATGCTAGTTCGCAATGTTGAACTAGCATATTTCCTTTTCCATACGCCTATCTAATATTGCGTAACTCACCGATTGTAACGTCAATGTCCATCGGGGCGCCATCGCGATATATCTTAAAGTTTAATACTGTACCTGGCTGTGTTTCAGCGACAATATCTAACGCTTCATTGATACCATTAATAGGTTTATCTGCTATTTGATAAACAATATCGTTGAGGCGCAAGCCTGAAATATCTGCTGGCCCCCCCTTGGCGATTGCTCTAATGACGAATCCTTTAATGTCATATCGATATTCATTTGACGTGATACCTAACCAACCACGGACAACACGCCCATTTTCGATGATTTGCTTCATTACTTTGTAAGCAAGCTCATAAGGGATAGCAAAGAAAATGCCTTGAATATTGATTTGTGGATTGGATTGGGTAAATTTTCGTGAATTGATACCGACTAGCTCACCACGCGTGTTTATCAGCGCACCACCAGAATTACCTTCATTAATTGCGGCATCCATTTGTAGAAATTCTTGATAACTGGTACTACTCAAACCATTGCGACCTGTAGCACTAACAATACCTTGTGTTACTGTTTGTCCTAAATTAAGCGGGTTGCCAATCGCTAAAACAACATCACCTACGCGCGATACGAGTTCTGGTGCTTGTGGAATAGTGGGAAGGTTTACGGCATCTACTTTCAATACGGCTAAATCAGTATATATATCGTAGCCAATAATTTGTGCTGGATATTCTTCACCCGTTTGTAAGACTACGCGGATCATGTCAGCGTTTTGCACCACATGGTAATTGGTTAACAAGTAACCATTAGCATCCATTATCACGCCTGAACCAAGTTCGTTGATTACCCGCTGACTGCGACCGTATGAAATACCATTTTGTATTTGTTCTGAATAAATAATGGCAACAGATGGACTCGCGCGCTGAACAGCGTTTGCATAGGAAAGGGCTTGTTCCTGTACAACAATAGGGTTAAAAGCCGTCCAAAAAGGTGTTGATGCATTGCGTAAATTGGGAAATAACAAAAGCAATACTGCAGCAAGCACGATACCGTAGCCAATCGCGCTGGCAATGTAATTGATAACCGATTTAATATTCAAAATATAATGCTTTATTGATGTGTCGAGTTTTTGATAAGCCTATCACAAATTGGCAAAAATCATAATGTTTGATATTTTCTTATGCATGGAACTGGTGAAAATAAAAAAGGCTCTCGCGAGCCTTTTTAAATATTGATGGGGGTCTATTTGCTTATCGAATACGAATAAACAAGTTTGTGTTACCTCGTACAATATTAAGTAACGACACGCCTTTATTTTCAGTTAAGTAATCGCGTAAGTCAGCAATATTGGCGATACGTTTACGGTTAACGCCAACAATATAGTCATCTTTACGCAACCCAACGATATCCGCTGGTGAGTCTTCCTCTATAGCGGTAACTAATACGCCTTTGCCGTCTTTGTTTTCTAACGATGCGCCTTCAAGCATGCGATGAATACTCGCGGGTTCTACGCCTGCCGCTTCGACTTTTTTCAGTGTTGCGGTATAGCGTTTTTCGTCACCGTTAGACTTGATGACAGTGACTGATACTTTGTTACCTGCACCAATTGAACCGATTTTTCCGCGCACTTCTTCAAATGATTTAATGCGAATGTCATTAACTTTAATGATAACGTCGCCCGCTTCAATGCCTGCATCTTCCGCTGCTGAACCTGGTTCTACGCTTTCAATAAAGCCGCCTTGCTGGGTATCTAATTCCATCGCTTTGGCAAGTTCACGTGTAAGCGTGTAACCTCTAATGCCTAGAGCACCACGTCTCACTTCACCATACTCGATGATTTGCTTAACCAAATTACTCATCATATTACTCGGGATGGCAAAGCCTATACCAACGTTACCACCGTTTGGTCCTATGATTGCAGTGTTGATGCCGACAAGTTCGCCGCGAAGATTAACCAATGCTCCTCCAGAGTTACCGCTGTTGATTGCTGCATCTGTTTGGATAAAATCTTCATAATTTGCATTGTTTAATCCGCTGCGCCCTAACGCACTGACAATACCAGAGGTGACGGTTTGTCCAAGACCAAATGGGTTGCCTATTGCAACCGTAAAATCACCAACGCGCAGGGCGTCTGAATCAGCTATTCTAATTTCAGTTAAGTCTTCAGCATCTATTTTTAAAAGTGCAATATCACTACTTTCGTCTGCCCCAATTTTTTTGGCTTCTATTTGGCGACCATCTTGTAATGAGATCATAATTTCATCAGCTTCGTTAACCACATGATGATTGGTGACAATGTATCCTTTGTCTGCATCAATGATGACACCAGAACCTAACCCTTGAAATGGGCGTTCCGGCGTTGATCTTGGCGTGCCGAAAAAATACCTAAATGCTTCAGGCACTCGCCTATTTTGTACCTCGTGCGTCCCTTTTACAGAGATGAGAACAACGGCAGGTGTGACTTTTTCAAGCATAGGTGCAAGGCTGGGTAGTGCCTGACCATTTACGGAATACGGCAAATTTGCATAAGCTGGAGCACTTGAGAATGCCAATGTGCTTGATAAAAGAACGGTACTTAATGCTAATGAAATTTTATTCATACTTGATATAACTCCTCACTAAAGTATTGATACCCAATAACAGACTTAGCTGAATTCAATTAGTTCCTATTCGCTTGTCTCAGCATTTGTAACACTATGTTTCTTTCCTTCAAATAATCCGCTTGAACCAGCTGAATAATCCAGTGGTGGTTCAGACAATGATTCTTTAGTTTTCTTTTCGCTACGATCGTGACGAAGATTCACTGTTTTAGCTAATTGCTCCTGTGTTTCTTTAGAAAAGAAAGGCATTGCATCGTTTATATCAGGCGTTGCTTGTTGCAATAGCTTGGTACTCGTTTCCATTTGTTGCATTGCTTTTTGGCATGTTTGATTCATTTGTTCGAGTAACTGGGTCGAATTGTCCAAATGTTCAGCAACGTCAAGCTTGTATTGTGCAAGTGCTGCATCACTTTGTGTGACTTGCTCTCGCAGTTTTTCTGCATCGTGTTGCGATGAATAAAAACGATTTGCCAAAAAGCCAGCAATCCCACCTAAAATAAAAATTCCGATGCCTAAAATAATACTCATACTCTGTACCTTCGTTGTATTTGCGCTAGAAATTAGTGAAAATAATAGTCTATACCTAATTGGTATAATAATACCGCGCTTGCTTACGCTTACCTACAGGATATTTTGGTTAAATGCTAAAATTCAAGCGCTATTTACTGACTTAATACCAATATGGTTAATCAATGATTAAATTATCTCCTATTGAAAAGTATAAACAAGACTTAACGCGCGATGATTTTCAGCACGATAGTGCACAAGAAAATGCAGTTCGTCACTTGCAACGGCTATATGAAGACTTACAGAGTAAGCCTTTGCCCGTAACAGGATTTAAAAAAGTGTTTAATCGTTGGAAGCGGGTTGTTGCTAAAGTGGAAACGCCTACGGTAAAAGGTTTATATTTTTGGGGGGGCGTTGGTCGAGGCAAAACATATCTAGTCGATACCTTCTATGATTGTTTGCCTTTTGAGAACAAGATGCGTGTGCACTTTCATCGATTCATGCATCGTGTTCATGAGGAACTCAAAACGCTTGCAGGACGGTCAGATCCTCTTAAGATCATTGCTAAACGCTTCTCAGAGGAAACTTGTATCATATGCTTTGATGAATTTTTTGTTTCTGATATTACAGATGCAATGATACTGGGCACACTATTTGAAGAGTTGTTCGCCCACAAAGTTACCCTAGTGGCAACCTCTAACATTATCCCTGATGAACTATACCGAAACGGTTTGCAGCGAGCGCGATTTTTACCTGCCATCGCCTTGATTAATGAAAACTGTGAAGTAGTTAATGTTGATAGCGGTGTTGATTACCGGTTACGGACGCTCGAACAAGCTGAAATTTATCATTCGCCACTAGATATTCAAGCCGAGGATAACCTTAATCGCTACTTTGCACAGTTGTCTGTTGAAGCTGGTACGCAAGAGAAAGTTATTGATATAAATAACCGTCCTTTGAATACCATTCAGGAGTCAGATGGCGTAGCGCATTTTGATTTTTCAGTTCTTTGTGAATCAGCAAGAAGCCAAAGCGATTATATGGAACTGAGTAAACTCTACCACACGATCTTACTGGCCAATGTTAAGCAAATGAATGTGGATTGCGATGATGCGGCCAGACGATTCATTGCGTTGGTGGATGAATTTTATGAACGAAAAGTTAAATTGATCATTTCCGCAGAAGTTGAAATGGAATCTCTCTACACGCATGGTGGATTGTCATTCGAATTTAAGCGTTGTTTGAGTCGTTTACAAGAAATGCAATCACATGATTACTTAGCAAGCGAACACTTACCGTGAGGCCTGTAGGTAAGTATTTACTTATGTTGTTTAGGATGAAAATCAGCCGGCGCATACAGTAGAGAATAAGACGAGATAAAAAGTTTAAAAAGATTAAAAAATAATCGTGATCTTCTTTATGAACTTCTGTATAATTCTGCGCTCCCTACGTTACACATGCCTTTTAGGCGTTAGACTCGATACTCGAAGGGGTAATAGCGTAGTCTTTTAACCGGTTATTTGCATGACAAGTAACCTTATTAAGTAACAATTTAAAATTGGGTTTTTTTGATGAAAACTTTTGTAGCTAAACCAGAAAGCGTACAACGCGAATGGTTTCTAGTGGACGCTGAGAATAAAACTCTTGGTCGTATCGCTACTGAAATAGCAAGCCGTTTACGCGGTAAGCACAAGCCAGAATATACTCCTCACTGTGATACAGGCGATTACATCGTTGTTGTAAACGCAGAGAAAGTTAAAGTAACTGGTAACAAAGCGAAAGGTAAAATTTACTACTCGCACACTGAATTCCCTGGTGGTCTTAAGCAAATTAGCTTTGAAAAGCTAATCGACAAAGCGCCAGAGCGTGCAATTGAATTCGCTGTTAAAGGTATGTTACCTAAAGGTCCTTTAGGTCGTGAAATGTACCGCAAGTTAAAAGTGTATGCTGGCCCTGAGCACAAGCATGCTGCACAACAACCACAACTTTTGGAGCTGTAAGCAATGGCTGATAATCAATATTACGGTACTGGTCGTCGCAAGAGCTCAACTGCTCGTGTGTTTATGAAAGCTGGTAACGGTGCAATCACAATTAACAAGCGTGACATTTCTGAGTACTTCGGTCGTGAAACAGCTCGCATGGTTGTTCGTCAGCCACTTGAGCTTGTTGAAATGATGGAAAAGTTTGACTTCAACATCACTGTAACTGGTGGTGGTATCTCTGGTCAAGCGGGTGCAATTCGTCACGGTATTACTCGTGCATTGATGCAATTCGACGAGACATTACGTAGTGACCTACGTAAAGCTGGTTTCGTTACGCGTGATGCTCGTAAAGTTGAACGTAAGAAAGTTGGTTTACATAAAGCACGTAAACGTCCTCAATTCTCGAAGCGTTAATCTACTTTATATTTATATGCAAAAAGCCGACATTATGTCGGCTTTTTTTATGCCCTCAAACTGGTGCTATTGAGTATTTTGGGCGTAGATGCCCTACGTACTAGCGCAATTTGCGCGAACAAAACCGAATGATTTTGGCGCCGCTTAACCAAATGGTTAAAATGCCGAAGATTGGAGAGTCTCGTTCTAGTATTTATTCGGTGTTGTCGATATTAGTCAAGTTTTTGCACTACTGTATTGTTATTAAAGAGTATTTCCCATTCTGGTTCGCAAAGTGCTATGAATCATCTATAGTTGTCTATGTAAAAACGCAATGAATTGAAATTTAAAACGTATACGGATTGGTTTGAGAGCGTAGCGATAATTATTCGCATCTGTGGTGGGTACTAAGAAACATTTTGTCATAAATTTCGATTTAACCACTGACAAACAAGTGAATTGCCTTGTAAAAAATAGGGCTTTTCTTTATGATCAGAAAAATTTTTTACCGCTAAGTTTAATCGAGCAAAATTTATCTAGCTATTGGCTATTAATAGCACAGGTAGTCGTCTATTTTGTTCATTAATATAATAATTGGAGATGTTGGATGAGCAATACGCCCGTTAACAACGGCCGTCGACGCTTTTTGACCGCAGCTACGTCTGTAGTCGGTGGTGTCGGTGTAGTCGGTGTGGCTGTGCCTTTCATTGGATCCTGGAACCCTAGTGCCCGTGCGAAGGCTGCTGGTGCTCCTGTTGAAGTCAATGTTAGTAAAATTGAGCCTGGACAATTGGTTCGTGCCGAATGGCGCGGTAAACCAGTTTATGTAATCCGCCGTACAGAAAAAACCGTTGCTGAATTAGCAAATCACGAAGAACAATTACGTGATCCGAATTCTGTTGAAGCACAACAGCCTGAATATGCTGCAAATGCTCATCGTTCAATTAAACCGGAATTTATGGTTGCGTTAGGGGTTTGTACACACTTGGGTTGTGCACCTACTTACCATAAAGGCGACTTTGCAGAAAAAGTTGAAGGAGTGACTGACGGTTTCTTCTGTCCTTGTCATGGTTCAAAATTTGATATGGCTGGTCGTGTTTTCCAAGGTGTACCTGCACCGTTAAACTTAGTTGTCCCAGAGCATTCTTTCCCAACTGAAAACACCTTGTTAATTGGTGTTGGTCAAGGAGCTGCATAATGGATAATTTCTTAGCCTGGATTGAAAAACGCATTCCAATGATGGAAGCGATGAACAAGCACGTTGTTCAATACCCAGCTCCAAAAAACTTTAACTTTTGGTACTTTTTTGGCTCATTAGCCATGCTAGTGCTTGTTAACCAAATTCTTACAGGTATTTGGCTAACAATGAACTATGAACCATCTGGCGACGGCGCTTTTGCGTCAATTGAATACATCATGCGTGATGTTGATTACGGTTGGTTGTTACGTTACATGCACTCTACAGGTGCTTCAGCGTTTTTCGTTGTTGTATACCTGCACATGTTCCGTGGCCTAATGTATGGCTCATACCAGAAACCACGTGAGTTATTGTGGATTTTCGGCATGTTGATCTTCTTGGTCTTGATGGCAGAAGCTTTCATGGGTTACTTATTGCCTTGGGGGAACATGTCGTACTGGGGGGCTCAGGTAATTATCTCGCTCTTTGGCGCCATACCTTTAGTTGGTGAAGAACTCACGATTTGGATTAAAGGTGACTACGTTATCTCTGGTGCAACACTCAACCGTTTCTTCGCGTTGCACGTAATTGCATTGCCATTGGTACTTGTTGTATTGGTTTTCTTACACATTATTGCGTTGCACGAAGTAGGTTCAAACAACCCAGAAGGTATTGATATTAAAAAGCCTAAAGGAAGTGTTAAGCCTGAAGAATTGAGCAAGTTTAAGTATCACAAACAATATACTGAAAAGTATGACATCGTAGACGCAGTACCGTTTCACCCGTACTACACCGTTAAAGATATTATGGGCGTAGCTGGGTTCTTGATTCTGTTCTGTTGGGTAATGTTCTTTGCACCTGAAGGTGGTGGATACTTTATCGAAGCGCCTAACTTTGAGCCTGCTAATGGTCTTAAAACACCTGAGCATATTGCGCCTGTTTGGTACTTTGGACCGTTCTACACTGTTTTACGTGTTGTTCCTGATAAGTTATTTGGTGCGATTCTAATGTTCGCGGCAATTGGTATGCTATTCGCGTTACCGTGGTTCGACCGAGGCGTAGTGCGTTCAATTCGTTACCGTAGCAAGCTGCACTTATTCAACTTAATTCAATTTGCAATTAGCTTTATTGTATTGGGTATTTTAGGTACTAAACCAGCAACTGACTTGAATAACTTGATCGGTGTAATCGCTACATTTGGTTATTTCGGCTTCTTCGTTGCACTATGGTTTTATAGTAAAACAGAAAAAACTAAGCCAGTACCAGAGAGGATCGCAGAATAATGAGAAAGTTAATTATAACTATTTTAGCATTAGTGCCTTTCTTGGCACTTGCTGCAGGTCCTAGTTTACCATTAGACAAAGCCAACAATGATTTAACTGATAAGGAATCATTGAAACGTGGCTTTGAATACTACCTGAACTACTGTTTAGGTTGTCATCAGCTTCAATATCAGCGTTACAATCGTACGTTTGCTGACCTTGGCATTGATGAAGAAGAAGGTAAAGCGAAGTGGATGCCGACAGGCGAAAAGCCGGGTGACCATATCAAAAACACTATGCCAGCAAAAGAAGCGGCAAAGTGGTTTGGTACTGCGCCACCTGACTTAACATTAGAAGCACGTTTAAGAAGTCCAGATTGGATCTATACTTACTTACGTTCTTTCTATGTTGATCCAGAGCGTCCATTTGGCGTTAACAACAAGATATTCAAAGATGTTGGTATGCCGCATGTTTTACAAAACTTGCAAGGTGTACAAACAATGGATGAAAACGGAAATTTAACCCCTGCGACAGGTGGTTCAATGTCTGTTGAAGAATATGATGAGTTTGTACGTGATCTCACTAACTTCTTAGAGTATGTTGGTGAACCAAACAAACTAGAACGTCAAAACTTAGGATACTGGGTAATCGGTTTCTTAGTGATTTTGTTTATATTCTCTTATTTACTTAAGAAAGAATATTGGCGAGACGTACACTAGTTGACAGCACAAGCTGAATTTATTTACGGGGGCTAATGCCCCCTTTGTTAGTTTTTATTAGTTATTAATTTTGGAGGCAAAATGGCCGTTGCTGCAAACAAACGCTCAGTTATGACCCTTTATTCTCTTGCAGATGAGATGTATAGCCATCAAACGCGTATCGTTTTGGCTGAGAAGGGCGTTAGCGTTGATATCCACATCGTAGATCCGGCGAAATTACCTGAGGATTTAATTGATTTAAATCCATACGGTACTATGCCGACTCTTATTGACCGTGAATTGGCGTTGTATGAAGCGAAAATCATCATGGAATACCTTGATGAACGATTTCCACACCCACCATTGATGCCTGTTTACCCAGTATCAAGGGGTCGTAGCCGTCTTATGATGCACCGCATCGAACAAGACTGGTATTCTTTGGCCGATAAGATTTTTAATGGTCCGGCAAATGAAGCTGAAAAAGCGCGTACTGAGTTAAGAGAAAGCTTACTTAGTGTTGCACCTTTAGTGTCTGAAACTCCTTACTTCATGAGTGAAGAGTTTAGCTTAGTGGATTGCTACTTGGCACCGCTTTTATGGCGTTTACCTGCTATGGGCATTGAATTATCAGGTCAAGGTGCTAAAGAGTTCAAGTCATACATGCTTAAGCTATTTGAACGTGAGTCGTTTCAAGCTTCATTGACAGAAGCAGAACGCGAATTGCGTTTTGGAAATTCTGCATAATGAATATCTCTATGACCTCGAATAAGCCCTATATTGTTAGGGCATTTTATGACTGGATATCGGACAACCAGTTAACACCATACATTGTTGTTGATGTAAGTGTAACAGGGGTGTTGGTACCCATGGCATATGTAAACGATGGTCAAATAGTGCTTAATATCTCTTCATCAGCCGTTGGTTCAATTTCTTTGGCTGGCGATGCAATACAGTTTAGCGCTAGGTTTGGTGGTCAGTTAGAACATTTGACTGTACCTTTTGGCGCAGTTGCAGCTATTTACGCAAAAGAAAATGGCGCTGGCACGTCTTTAGCGATTGAAGACACGTTTGCTGAAGAGGACAGTGCTGAGCAGCATTTATCGGCAGTAGAAGCGTCAGACGATGAAGATACTCAAGATAGTGGTGAATCGCTAAAAGAAAAAACAAAAGGTAGGCCAAGTCTTACCGTTGTTAAATAGGTACTTGAATAATGCAGTGAGTTAAAGCTTGCTGTCTTTATACCAATCTCTTATACGGATTGGTATAATAGCCAAATACAAAAAAGCTCGGTTAACCGAGCTTTTTTATTTCTATACGGATAGGTATTAGGTTAATTGATATATTCAAACATCTTAAATACGCGATTAACTCCACCGACATGGCGTGCGATATTGACCGCTTCGTCACCTTCAGCGCCAGTAATTAAGCCCATAAGAAATACTTCACCATTTTCAGTAACCACTTTAATATTTGTGGCATCTATCTTGTCGCTGCTAAACAATGCCGTTTTAACTTTGGAGGTCAGCCAGACATCGTTACTGCGCGTGGTAAATGAGGTTTTGTTGCTGATGCGTATTTGATCAAAGATATGCTCAATACCTTCAACTTTATTTAAAATCTTTATTGCTTCATCGCGCAGATAAGCATTAGGGGCTTGTCCTACAACTAACACCTTACCGTTAACACTCACTACCTGAAGGTTAGTATTCTCATTGATACCTTTGTGTTCAGACAAACGTGCATGGGCAGTAAACTCAATGCCATGATCATCTATTTGTTTGCCTAATGTGCGGTTATCATTGGCCATGGTCGCACCGCCAACTACTGTGACGACAGCGGCCGCTGCACAGCCTTGTAAAATACCTATAGTACTTAATGTAATGAGTAATTTTTTCATAATTTATTATGCTTCTTGAGGGAACAAGGTTGTATCAATAATTTCACATAAACAATGTATAACAAGCAAGTGCACTTCTTGAATACGTGCCGTTCTTGCTGACGGAACACGTATCTCTACATCATTCTCACCAAGCAAACCTGCGATATCGCCACCATCTCTACCCGTAAGGGCGATGATAGGCATATCTCGTGCGACAGCAGCTTCTATTGCTTTAATCACATTAGTTGAGTTACCACTGGTTGAAATCGCTAGCAAGACATCGCCTTGGCTACCAAGCGCTCTTACTTGCTTAGAAAACACTTCATCATAGTGGTAATCGTTGGCAATTGAGGTAATGGTTGAGCTATCGGTTGTTAGTGCGATAGCTGGCAAGCTTGGACGTTCTGTTTCATAACGATTAAGGAGTTCCGAGGAAAAGTGCTGTGCATCACCTGCCGAGCCCCCGTTACCGCATGACAATATTTTATGACCATTAAGCAAGCTGTTTACCATGATCATACCTGCTTGTTCGATGGGAGCCGCCAACGCTTCGCTAGCAGCGATTTTGGTCTGAATACTTTCGGTAAAATTATCTTTAATGCGATCTAACATTTGTTCATTGAACTCCATTGAAGGCGTCTTTCAGCCAAGTAATTTGTGGTGATTCTTTTGTCCCTTGAATTGCCACAACATCAAAACGACAAGCCGTATTATATGCATTAAGCTTCATTTTTTGCAGGTAAAATGTTGCGGTTTTTACAATTCTTTGCTGTTTTCGTATTGGTATTGCGTTAATTGCACCACCATATGTGGCGCTTTGTCGGTATTTGACCTCAACAAACACAATAAATTCATTGTCTTGAACAATCAAATCGATTTCACCAAAGCGGCAACTAAAATTTCTCGCTAAACAGGAAACACCCTGCTTTGCTAAATAGGCCTCGGCCTGTTGTTCCCAAAAGTCCCCCCAATCCTTGGTGTTAGATTGACTATTCCATATCAGTTTCTTGAACATTGCTACGCGAGTATCGCCCCCAAATTAAGCTTCTTGTCAGAATATTTTGCGTGTTCAGCTTTAAAACACCAGTTTGACCATAGTGCCTTACATAGCTATTAGCTTGCATGGCAGGAAGCTTATCGACGAGTTGATAGCTATCATAACCCATGGCAAAGATACGTTGTAATGAGTCTGAACGATCTGGCCACAATTGCTGAGTTAGCGCAAGCAAAGCTGTATTTTGCTGACTGCTGGCCAAAAGCCAAGGCATTTCAGTAAATACTAATCCCTCTAAATCTCTAGTGTCACTTGAATCTGCGTGGATGCTATGGCTACGTGAACTGGCAAACACAGGAATCGTTTCTGAAAACGTACTCGTGTTTACGTCAATAAAAGGCTTCATAAGACGCGTCTCAGTTGGTGAACCGATTAAATAGGCCATATCTACATCTCGACGATTGCGTTTCTCAAATTTTATATTCTGATTTACACGGCTGTCGATTGCCTTAATTCGTGCCTCACTATCATTTATCTCTAAGCTTTCCTTTAGCGCTTTTTGCATGTCAGCACTAGAGTCAATATAGATCAAATCGGGCTTCGTGCCGGTAATATGCGCCCAATGATTAACAAATGTTGAGGCGATTCGTTGCATCACGGGATCTTTATGGCTAATAACTAAAGGAGATTTGAATCCACGCTGGCTTAAGGTATTTGCAGCTTGAATAGCCTCATCTTCTGGGCGCATAGAAATCGCCGTGTGATGTGGCGCAAGTGGCAGCGTTGATGGAAGGTTCAAGAATAGCGTAGGTATAGTAAGCTCTTCGAGTTGCTGGTAATGATCAACGTTGTGCTTTAGTAGCGGACCTATGACAAATTCAATTTCTTTTTCTGCCAAAAGTTGTGGCAAGGTTGCTATGTCTAATTGTGCTGAATCGATGAAGGTAATTTGACGTTCTGGCTTTTGCTCAAAGGCCGCTAAAATTCCTTGTTGTGCCACTTTTCCCGCGCGCTGTTGGTTGCCGGACAAAGGTAAAATTACAGCAATTTTATTAATCGGCTGAGGCGTTGCCATATTGCTTGCGAAATTAGGCAATAAAGCTTGAGCAGGATGCGCTGGATATTCGCGTTGCCACTGTGTTAAGTATTGAGACAATAGAGCACTGTTATGGCCGTATCGGTTGGCATAGTGATACAACGCTTGCCAGCCATCGATATAGGGCGGCGACAGCTTTGCAAGTTTGGTCATTTCCCATTGAGCTAACGGACTAATTTGCTGCCATAGTTGCTCAATATCCTGTTCATTGGCAGAAATACTTAGCGCAAACGCTCGAAGTTGTGCATCAATGGCCAGTACAGATTGTTCCAATGTAATAAGCACATCCGCTTTCAACTGAAAATAATCAGCAGGTAGCGAAACAGAGCTTTCTTTATTGAGTCGTTCTGTCGCAACTAAAGCATCGTAGGCTGCTTCAGTTTGCCCTGTCAAAAATAGTCCCTTTGCAATGTTCAGATGTAATGTCATGCGTTGACTCGGGAGTTTAGCAATGGCGAGTGTTTGTTTACTTAGCCATATTCCTTGATGTAATCGACCTTCCTTAATAAGGTGTGTTGTGGCACTGGTCATTGCCGCAATGCTATTCGCAAGATTTTGCTGTGTACTTTCTTGTTGCGCAAGTGCTAGATAATAATCGGCGTTTTCAGTGGTAACGGCGTTATCTGTTGGGCTTTTGGAAGCGCTAGGTGATACGGATTTCTTCGGAGTAGCACAACTCGAAATGATGAGAACGCAAAATAACGAGCAAATTAATGATGAAAAAGAGGTTTTAAACTTAATAAGACTCACAAATCGAAATTCCGTGCGTTACAATAGGAGCATATAATAAACGTCATCTAGCAGACTCTCAACTTACTTCGCCATTATGAACACAACACAAGTGAACCCAAGTACTTTTTACGTCGTTTCAACGCCAATTGGTAATCTATCTGATATAAGTCAGCGCGCTATAGATGTGTTATCGCAAGTAGATATGATTGCTTGTGAAGATACTCGTCATACACAGAAACTGCTGACTGCTTATTCTATTAAGAATCATACGATATCTCTGCATGATCATAATGAACGCCAACGTCAAGAATATATCGCGTCGCAACTGCAAGAAGGTAAATCTATTGCACTGGTTTCAGATGCTGGTACGCCACTAATCAGCGATCCAGGGTTTCACGTAGTTCGCTATTTGCGAGAGCTTGATATCAAGGTAGTTCCTGTACCCGGAGCGTGCGCGGCCATTGCAGCATTGTCTGTTTCTGGTTTGCCGACAGACAGGTTTACTTTTGAAGGGTTCTTACCGTCAAAATCTGGCGCGAGACAAAAAGTACTAACAGAGCTGGCCAACGAATCGCGCACTATGGTGTTTTATGATGCACCGCGTCGCGCGATTGATACGGTAGCCGATATCGTTGCTGTGCTGGGTGAATCGAGACAAATTGTTATTGCACGTGAACTAACTAAAACATTTGAAACTGTCCACAGTGATACCGCGGGTAACATGTTAAATTGGCTTAACGAAGACCCTAACCAACTCAAAGGCGAAATGGTGCTTATCATTGAAGGCAAAGTACGTGAAGACGATGGTGTGCCAGATGAAGCTAAAAAAGCGTTGAGCATTTTACTTGAGGAGCTACCACCGAAAAAAGCCTGTGCTGTCGCGGGTAAACTGTATGATGTTAAAAAGAACACCTTATACGATTTAGCCATGTCGCTGAAAAATGGTTAATCGCACATTTCGTTAGGTATTGCTTGGCGCTAGGTAGCAATTAATATAAAATGCGCTGTGAGTTGACCAGACAATCGCTGCTTTACCGTTGTATCTTCGGATAGACAGGTAAAGGGGAGGAAAGTCCGGGCTCCAAAGAGCAGGGTGCCAGATAACGTCTGGGGGGCGAAAGCCTACGACAAGTGCAGCAGAGAGAAGACCGCCGATGGCTGGCAACAGCACAGGTAAGGGTGAAAGGGTGCGGTAAGAGCGCACCGGGCCGCTGGTAACAGTTGGCAGCAGGGTAAACTCCACCCGGAGCAAGACCAAATAGGGTTTCATATGGCGTGGCTCGCGTTGAAACCGGGTAGGTTGCTTGAGCCTTAGAGCGATTTAAGGCCTAGACGAATGATTGTCACTTTTCTTCGGAAGAGATACAGAACCCGGCTTATGTGTCAGCTCACCAAATTCAAAGAAAAGCCTCAACAGAAATGTTGGGGCTTTTTTGTGGCTAACTGTTCACTCCACATATACCTAAACTAAAGCGGTTTATGCGGTAGAACATCAAATTTTAGCAACCGCTTGAGCTATATGATATAAGTAGTTGGTTTTGTAAAATACTTTCTTATCATGTTGTTACAAGTAAAAGTGGTACGTAATCCTGTATACGGCCTAGGATTTCACCTACTTAAATTTAGTCATCATTTTTTTGGCCTGTCACATAAGAATTTCTCAATTAAATTGATTTAGGCTGGGCGCTTTGCCTGAGAAAATTTTCTCAACGATTTCAAATATTATAAAAATAGCAGCGTCAGAGTTTTAAATTTGTGGTACACACTTTGGTACACGGTTGTTAAATGTTGGCCAGCTTAAGTGATCAACGTGCAGGTAGTTTCCCGCTTTAAGTATTTATTTCTTAGAAAGTGTACTTTCTACTTGAGAGTGAATGTACCTAAATGCCCTGATGCTCGGGAAGTGAGGTTTTTTTTGAGGACTAGAAGCATAGCGTTGCCGTACTCTTGCTGGAGCTTTTACTGCCATTAGTTTAAAGGCTAAAACAATTTGTCACCAGATCAAGAACGTTTGACACTTATACTGCAAGATATTCTTTTACGAGTGTAATGTATTTGATATCGAGATTATTACCTATGTACTTTTGTATCGGTGAGACTTTGGCTAACAGCAATTTTTTATAATTTTAAAAATTTATTCAAACTTTTAGCCTGTTTTTTCGACATATTTAGTTAGAACAACTAAACGAACATTCTGTTCTTTTTAAATGAGACTAAACAATTATGAAAAAAAAGCTTACTGTCACAATCGTTGCTTTGTTAGGGATGCTGTCTAGTGCATATTCGGCTGAGTTTTGCGACTCTGAATGTAACAAAAAGTTAGAAGCATACATAGATTCAAAAATGAAGATTCACGGTGTCCCAGGGGTATCTGTTTCAATCATCAAAAATGGAGAGCTTGTATTTAATAAACAGAGTGGTGTTTCATCAATAGAACATCAGGCTTACGTAACAAAAGATGACGCATTTAGACTATATAGTGCTACCAAGATGCTGGTTAATGTAGCAATTTTTCAGTTGCTAGAGCAGGAAAAATTATCACTAGAAGATCCAGTAAAAAGGTTTATCGATTCTGCTCCTGATAGTTGGCAAAATGTCAAAATAAAACACCTACTCAGTCATTCTTCAGGAATCCCTAATTTTATTTTCTACGAAAACAAGGAAGACATAAGTAACAAAGAGGTGTGGAAAAAAATAGTGAGTTTGCCTATCGAGTTTGAAGCAGGAAAAAAGCACTCCTATAACCAGACCAACTATTGGATTCTTGCCAGAATAATTGAAAAACTGTCTAACAAATCGCTACAAAAGTACATTGTCGATAATCAGTTTTATGGAAAAGAGGACGGTATTGTTTTTTCAAGTTGCGATACTGAAGCGATTCCAAAAAGGTTAACTAAATATATATATGATAAAGGGCGAAAAGTATATAAACGTTCTACATATAATGGTGAAACCCGAGGGTTAGCGGGCAATGGAATCAGTATTAGCGGTGCGAAGTTAACTCGTTGGCTTGTTGACTTTCAGCAGAATAAGTTACTAGCTCCGGAAACTTTGTCCTTGATGTTGTCTCCATTTGAGTATATCGATAGCTCTTATCGCTTTTTACACGGGTTAGCTAGTTATGGTAGCGAAGATGGCTCAGCGTTTGGCTTTTCTGGCGGTGGCGTGTCTGCTATTCGCTGTTGGCAACAAGATGCACTATGTATATCGGTTCTCAGTAATGGCTACAAACATTATCCAGTTATAAACGAGTTCGTAGAAGAAATATCATGGCTTATAGATGAAAAGTATATTGAGCCGAATAAGCAGCGGTTGTATGAACTATCAGAGAAGGCCTTGTTGTTGCCTGACTACAGTATTGATTATAGTTTGGAGTATTCGGAAGGTTTTCTTAATAGTTTCGGGTATACGATGCTTAATGCTGGCAAAGTTGAACTGGCTTTGAGTGTATTCAAACTAGCGGTGAAACGTTTTCCAAAGTCATGGAATGCGTATGACAGTTTAGCAGAAACATTTAATAAACGTGGGAACCACGTAAAAGCACTTAATATGTATAAAAAAGCATTGGCATTGAAACCTGATGACCAGCGGCTTTTGTCTATTGTTAGCAAGTTAAGTACTCAGCAATAGGTAATTTGGAGTTTTATATGGGAGGCTAGGTGAAGTAAATGGGGTCGGTGGCAAATGATAACGATTCGCATGTGTCACCGACCCTTTTATTTGGTACGTGCGGAATATGACGACAGTTCATCTTATGATTTTGTTTACCAAAATGCACTGATGGTTGAAGAAACTGATACGCTCAATAATGTTTTTACCAAAAGCTTTGATAGCTCTGGCCGAATAATTGATAGCGAAGATCCAGAAGGAGGCAAATGGAGTTTCTACAGTGCTAAAGATGAGTTGACTAAAATACTTACTTACGGATATTCAACGGTAGAAAATAATACTTATGAGTCTCAGTTATCATATTTGCTAAATGGTGATCGTAAAATAATCACAACTTTTGCTGACAATAGTACGTATGAAAAAATAACCCAAGCAGATGGGTTCAAAGAAACATATAAATTATCTGGCATACAAAGTGTGATAGATAATGTAGTTGATGAAAAAACCAAACGAAAAATTCCACAAACAATAACGGTCGCTCTGCCAAGTGGTAAGCAAGGCAGTGTTCAAATAAATAAAACTTATGCAGAAGGAGGAACCGACACCAGTAAATCAACAGTTACTCTGACTAACAACGGTAGGTCATCTACGGTATCAGTCGATATTAAAACTGGCCAACAAGTAATTACTTCACCAGAAAGCAGAACGGCTACTTCTCAATGGGATCCATTAACAGGGCTTCAAACTGGTCAACAAATTGCTGGATTAGAGCCTATCAGTTATCAATATGACAGTAGAGGTCGCCTGACTTCTGCAACGAGTGGCGATAGGATAACAAGCTATAACTACAATGATCAGGTTAGCAAAGGAGCACTAACATCTATTACCGATGCGGAGCAGCAAGTCACTGGATTTGAATACGATGTGATGGGCAGAGTAAGTAAAATTACCTATCACGATGGCAGAATATTAGAACAAAGCTACGACAACAATGGCAATCTCGTATCTCTCACACCACCTGGCCAGCCAACACATTATTTTAATTACAACGGTGTTGGCCATGAAACAAGCTATACCCCGCCAGATGTAGCAGATGTTACCAATCCTGCTACGACTTACGATTATGACCGAGACCGTAAGCTAACAACCATCACTCGGCCAGACGGGCAGCAATTGTTGTTTAACTACACTGCTGGTACTAATCAGTTGGCAAGCATGAGTATTCCAAGAGGAATATACAGTTATGTTTATGACAGTCATGGCAATGTAACAGATATTACTGCGCCAGATA
>NZ_JBQRUN010000015.1:0-101276 GCF_053485835.1 Thalassotalea fusca | reverse complement strand
TTTTGCTAAATCTATTGCTAATACACTAAAGTTAGTCATGGTCTTCTCCATTTTGATTGTTGAGTTAACACTACAATCATGGCACATAGATGCCGATTATGGGTGGAGGAGACCATTACATCGAACGCATTCAAAACATCTGTATCGTATCGTTCGATGAGTGTGAGGTACGAACAATCGAAGTGTGAGCATATCTAATATAAACAGCATAGGCTTACATAAAATCCGCTCACTCTTATTCTTGATAATAAATGGCATTACATCCAAGGCTGTCGTAGTGTTTCTACTTGGTGGAGCGCATAGTCACAATAATTCAGGCCTTCATCTTGTGGCATATAAGGAACGCTTACTGAGCCACTTGCTAAAACAAATTGCACGCGACATAACTGTCTTTTCTTCTGAAATACACTTTGGTGCCATCTCGTTTGCTGCACCTTAGCGATTGGAAAACAGTAGTGGTCAGTACCAATAAACCCTTTACGCACATAGATGAACGCTTCGTCTCGACTATAGCCCCAACGCCGCCAACGAAAATAGACCATCGCAGATAACAACGCAAATACAGTGAATGGCAGTGGTATTAAGCTGATTTTTTCTATTGTCCAAAGAAATCCACAAGCGATTAAAAGCATTGGGGTAAACCAGTACAGCACATAGCGCACAATAAAAAATTTACTAATTGCCTTAAAGTGTGTGTGATCTAAAAAGTTTTCTGGGAAGGCATCATTTACCAGTTCCGACCTTTCTTGATAAGTCACTGACGGTACAATAATTTTATTGTCGTTATTCGGCATACCATCGTGTGATGATTGACTGCTGTTTTGTTCAAATTTCAAATTAGTCCGTTTAAATAGGCGATCGAGCCAGCTTTGGGAGCTTATAATCATTTGCAGACGACTTTGCTTCATAGTGACTTCATGTTTACTCAGCAAGCCACTTTTTCTAACGTATCTGTCACTATGTTTAGTCAATGTATATCCGTAGTAGGAAACAATTGAGCCAAGCACTGATAACGACATAATGACAACGCTGAGAAGTAAAAACATGGCAATGGCAAACGTCGCTATTTGCCATGGTGTAACAACATAGGTGTCGATAAAAAGTTCAATATCGATCCCTAGTATTTGTGCGATAGAAACAAGCAGCGATTCAACCTGTTCGAAAAATGGTGTTAGACCGCCCAAAAATATCCATATGCGATTGTTCGACAAACCATGAATGACCAAATCTCTTAAACTGCGAGTGATTAAAACCTGTTCATTACCAGAGGTTTGAGGCTGTGCAATAGTGTTATCTACAGGTGCTGAAAGAGATTCTTCTTGAGAATTGTCCTCGCTATTTAGCGTTGCTTCATTCAAGTGGTGCACATTGTGACTTAAAATTTCAGCTTTTATTGCTAGTGCCTGTGACATTGGCAGAGCGACAATGTTGGCTTCTTGCTTGTTTGAACCCGCAGTGTCCAGTTGCAAACAGGTAAAGCCAAATGGCCGATAATAAACCGGTTCAAGTAGCTGAATGTTTTGTACACGTTCATAGGGCAGGTTGACATGCTTTTTTGCGAATACACCTGAGCGAATATGTACGTGTTGGTTGACTAACCTAAATTGAAAAAAGTAATAACTTAAAAATGTACTGAGCAAGAAAAGA
This sequence comes from Thalassotalea fusca, assembly GCF_053485835.1. NCBI lineage: Bacteria > Pseudomonadati > Pseudomonadota > Gammaproteobacteria > Alteromonadales > Colwelliaceae > Thalassotalea > Thalassotalea fusca. The sequence continues at coordinate 99,629 of NZ_JBQRUN010000015.1, read as the reverse complement.
GATAATAATGCGATAAGAACTGGAATCGAGATCGCTAAATTTTCTGTTACGGTTTTATAGCCAAAAATAATAGCAGGCGCTAAGTAAACAATATTTCCAGCAAGTACGCGAAAAAACTTAAACAAGAAATACATCATCGCAATAGGAGAAATACGCTGCCACTCACGTACGCTAGGTTGCGCTGTCTCGGGTGGCTGTTCTGGTACTGAAGAAATGTTATCCATGGTGTTGTGTGTCTTTATGGCTTAACAAAAATTGACGAATACTTTCGGCTGTTTTAACCGGAAGTCCAGGAATTTGAAAAGTATATAATGCGCCCCCTGCACTGAATACTTGCAACGTGGCAAGTCCATACTTGCGCTCCAAAGGCCCGCGTTCAATTTCTACGTGCTGGATGCGAAGCACTGGCTGACTGACAATTCGTTGGAAAAACAATCCTGTTTTCAAGCTTATATCTAATTCACGTACCGCATATCCCTTTATACGATTGGCTTTAAAGCGGTAGATGCTGAACATGCTCATTAAAACGATCCAACCGAGGCTTAAATAACTAATGGCCGTTTTGTTATCGCCAGTCAGCGATATGAATGGCAAGAATAAAAGCACGAGGGCTACCAGTGGAGGCAAAAATGTAATAATAAGGTGTATTGTCAGGTTTATTTTTGCATAAGCAGGTGCCAATGGGGTGAATGTCTGGGCAGCTATTTCTGGAATTTGGTCAATGTCCAGCTGTTGGTTACTTTGTATTACTTCTTCCATAGAAAATCCATGTGATTCTAATTTCGACTTAGCTTATCAAAATTAATTGAAATTGCTACATTTCGATAACAAGTAAGCAAGGGAACATAGCGCTTAAGACATTATCAACAACACCTTACAGCTTGGTAACAGGTTAACCAGATGGCGACAAATAGCCTAAATTTAACAGCTGTTTTTCGTTAAAAGTATTAACCACATCACCAATGATAATTAACGAAGGCGGTTTAATGTGATGTTGTTCTACAAGGGTATTTAAATTGTACAATTCGCCGCGAAATATACGTTGCTTTTTCGTTGTGCCGCGCTCAATTAATGCGGCAGGGGTGGTCGCTTTGCGCCCTGCTTCTATTAATTGTTGAGTGATGATTGGCAAGCTTTTTACACCCATGTAAAAGACAATGGTTTGCTCGGGGTTAGTTAACGTTTCCCAAGGCAGCGCCAATTCACCGTTATTACTTACATGCCCAGTGATAAAGCTGCAGCTGCGCGATACTTCTCTATGAGTCAGTGGAATGGCAGCATAACCGGAGCAGGCCGATGCGGCGGTCATACCTGGCACAATATGACAGGCGATGTTATTCGCCAGTAAAAATTGCGCTTCTTCACCGCCCCGGCCAAACACAAAAGGATCGCCGCCTTTAAGTCGGGCAACTTTCTTATTTCGCTTAGCATGGTCAACAAGCAATTGATTGATGCCTGATTGCGGTACTTTATGCAGCGCCTGTTTCTTACCAACATAAATTTTCTCGCAAGTCTCCGGCAAAAGTGCCATGACCTCGTCACTGACCAAACGATCAAAAATGGCCACTTCGGCTTGTTGAATAAACCGATATGCCTGTACCGTTAGTAAATCGGGATCGCCTGGTCCGCAGCCTATTAAAGCGACTTCACCTGATTTGAATTCCTGTTTATGAGGGCATTGCGAGAACGACATAACTTCGCATCTACTTCTTAACGAACACGTGAGAGCATGTTAACTTGAAAAATTGTTAAATGCTAATGCTTGAATAATCTATGCTATACAGTGATGTATATGAATTCGATTGCATTTCGTAATGGCAGAGAATTCGCAAAGTCAGTGAAACAGAGAAAACAGCATTGAAAAGAAATTAAATAAGGCGTTTGCGTGTCTGGTTATAAAAAGGAACTAGAGCTAACTTATGAAGTCAATGGTAAAACCGTACTTAATTAGAGCATCAATACTTGCAGGACTGGCACTATTATTGGGGCTTGGATTATCAGTACTGGTTTATAAGTCGACGGAGAATGTTCAGAACAATGCGGTTGATTTAGTAGAAAAACGCATACCCGTACTAATTAGTATCAGTGAAATCATAGCGGACTTAAGCGAGCAAGAACGCATTATTTACGAATATTATCGCTCGCAAGAAAGCGAACCATTTGTTCAAAATACCGCGCGCATTCAAGCGACAATTCAAATGCATAGCCATGCGATTCTAACGCAAGCTCGATTTGCCAAAGAAGCAAAACTATTCACTGATGGTCAGGCAAAAATAGAGAAACTTTTTGCGCTATTTCACCAAAAAATGCAGTTGGATGAAGATAATTGGGATGATTTGCGCGACATTTTGCAGCAAATATCTGATATTCGTGTTGGCTTGATCCCAACCTTGTCTATTATCGAACAACAAACGGAAGTGGCTGTTCAAGAAGGACATCACGCAACCCTAGCACAAATGAACCGCACCCATTGGGTAGTGGTTTTTTATGGTATTTCTATTGTACTCATTAGTGCCGTTGTCGCGTGGTATATTAGGCAATACGCACTCACACAAGCCAAGAACACGCGTTTAGCGTTGTTTTCTCAACGAAACCCTAATCCAATCTTAAGTGTTAATAATGTGGGGGAGGTTGTATTTGCCAATCCTGCGTGCGAAAAACTATTACTACGTGTTGGTGCTGAAGTTGAAGATGTAACATTGTTGGTACCCAGTAACTTTTACGATTTGCGGCAGCAATTGGCGACTGTCGAAGATGCTACGTTGACTGTAGAGACGGAGTTTAAATACCGGATTTTACAAACTAGCATACATTGGCATCGAGAAATTGACGCTTACGATATTCATATTTGGGATGTTACTGAGCGCAGAATCGCCGAGCAAAAAGTTAAGCATCTAGCCTTTTACGATCAAAACTCTAACTTGCCTAATCAGTTCAAATTGCGCGAAGACTTAAATGAGTTAATTGAACAAGACAAGCCGTTCTCATTAGGGTTGATCGCGATAAGAGGATTTAGTCGTCAAGTAAGCGCCATGGGCGTGGAAGCCGCATCGACACTCGTTGCTGCGCTTGCATCATTAATTAGCAAGAACCTCGACAGTGGTATTGTCTTTTACCAAACGAGTAACAGTAAATTCGCCATTATGTGCACTAAGCGTGTAAACAGTTTGTCATTGCAAAAGCTGACCAGTCATATTTCTTCAATTATTGAACATCCTGTTACCACGGTATTTGGCGATTTCTTTGTTGAATTAGACTTTGGTTTTGCTTGTTACCCAGAGCATGGCGAATCGTTTGACGGCATATTAAAGAATGCCCACAGTGCACTGGCGATTTCGGTAGAAAATGAACACGAAAACTTTTGCTTGTTTAAACAAGAGATAGCAGAGGGGTTAGGCCAAAATGCCAAATTACTCGATGCGATGCGTAATGCTGTAGAAAAGAATGAGTTGTTTTTAGTTTTCCAACCACAGCTTGATTTAACGTCTCAGCGAATCAAAGGATTAGAAACCTTAGTGCGTTGGCGACATAATGGCGAAATCGTGTCACCGGCAGACTTTATTCCATTGGCTGAGCAATCCGGTTTAATTGTGTCGATGGGGCGTTGGATACTAGAGCAAGCCTGCCACTTTGCGAAAAAGCTGGTCACACTTGGATATAGCGATATTGTAATCGCGGTGAATGTGTCACCGCGCCAGTTTTCACATCCTCATTTTTGCCAAATGGTGATGAAAGCCCTTGAGGCAGCGCAACTACCGGCTAAAAATCTTGAGTTAGAGATCACCGAAGGTGTGTTCATGCATAATGAAGTACACATGGTAACTTTGCTTGAGCAGCTAAAATCTGTTGGCATTCATCTATCCATTGATGATTTTGGAACAGGTTATTCTTCGATGTCTTATTTAAAAAGGTTGCCAATCGATAAACTTAAAATCGACCAGTCATTCATTCGAGATTGTCACAATAATGATGAAGATAAAGCGATAGTCCAATCGATCGTATCTTTAGGTAAGAGCTTGAATCTATCATTAATTGCTGAAGGTGTAGAGGAACAAACTCACGTAGACTTTTTGACGAAACTTGGCTGCGAAGAAATTCAGGGTTATTGGTATAGCAAGCCGTTGGAGGCCGATGCATTTGTCGAGTTTATTCAATCAGACAATAAACACTTGCCAAACCTAATGGAAACTAGTTAGGCACAACAAAAAAAAACGGCATTGCAGTGTTATGTCTGCAATGCCGTTTTAGGAATAAGTCTTTCGATTACTTGCTTAAACTTTCGCCTAAGTGTGGGCGAATATCTTTTAAGATTTCTTTCAAAACACGTGTGCTACTTGCCACAATGTTGCCAGATTTTTGATGATTATGGCCACCAGTAAAGTCAGTGACTAATCCGCCCGCTTCAATAACAAGCAGTTCGCCTGCAGCAGTATCCCAAGGTTTTAATCCGATTTCGAAGAAACCATCCACACGACCAGCTGCTACATAAGCTAAGTCAAGCGCGGCAGAACCTGCACGACGAATGTCAGATGTTTTAGTAAATAAAGTTTTAAACATCTCTAGGTATGCATCTAAGTGATGTTTCTTTTTGAAAGGGAAACCAGTCGCTAATACGCCACCAGTAAGTTCTTTTGACTGTTTAACACGAATACGGAAACCATTCAGTTGAGCGCCATTGCCACGGCTTGCTGTGAATAACTCGCCACGAATTGGGTCGTAAATCACTGCTTGGTCTAGTTTGCCTTTTACTTTTAATGCAATTGATACGGCAAAATGAGGAATACCTTTGATGAAATTTGTTGTACCGTCAAGTGGATCGATAATCCATTGATAGTCACTGTCTTCACCGTCAACAACACCACATTCTTCACTGATAATAGTGTGTGTAGGGTATGCTTTTTTGATTACATCAATAATAGCTTGCTCTGCGTTCCTATCAACGTTTGTTACTAAATCATTAGTGCCTTTAGATTCAATTTCTAGTTTGTCAGCTTGTTCAAATGCGCGAACAATGATATTTCCAGCGGCGCGCGCAGAACGCACAGCAATATTAAGCATAGGGTGCATACACTATTACCTTTAAAAGTTGTTAAACAGTTTTTAAAAAGAACGAAAGTAAATTCATCGAGAATTTAAGCGGCGCACATTATAGCAATGTTTTACGTAACGCGCGATGATTTATTTACTTCAATTTTTCGCCTTTGTTGTTAACTAGTTATAGCTCAATACACGAGCTTTGCTTGCTAAAAACACATCAATCAAAAACGTCAATGCCAATCTGGCACAACGGTTATTTAGACAAAAATCAAATAATACAGATTGAATAGCACTAGAAACCCGCGATAAAGCAGATGATTTTTTGTCAGTACAAGGATAAGGTTCTATGTTAATATTCGCTTAATTTTAAAGTCGTCCACATTACTACTTTATATAGACGAAATACTAGCAGCGTGTGCTGATTTGGTGATGATGAACTCCGTAGGGTAGTAGGCAAATAAATTGAGTAAATTGACAAAATGTTAGATTCAGTACGTATAGTTTTAGTGAACACTTCCGACTGCCGTAATATTGGTTCGGCGGCCAGAGCGATGAAAACGATGGGACTAAGCCAACTTATTTTGGTTGATCCAATTGAAATGCCAAATGGTCAGGCACAAGCATTAGCTGCTGGTGCCACTGATGTATTGGCTAATGCAAAGGTCGTTTCAACATTAGAAGAAGCGACAGCGGATTGTGGTTTAGTTGTTGGTACCAGTGCGCGTTCTCGTACCTTGCCTTGGCCAATGTTAGAGCCGCGTGAATGCGGTAAAAAAATGATCAGTGAAGTGAGCGACTATCCAGTTGCTTTAGTATTTGGTCGCGAAAGCAGTGGTCTCACCAATGAAGAACTGCAGTTATGTCATTTTCATGTGCAGATTCCGGCGAATCCGGAGTACAGTTCATTAAACTTGGCAATGGCCGTACAAACACTAAGCTATGAAGTGAGAATGGCGTTTTTGGAACATCAAAATCAGCCATATGAAAGCCAAGACGAAGAAGAGTATCCTGTCGTTGCAGAAACTGAACGCTTTTATGAACATTTTGAAAGAGCATTAACAGAAACCGGGTTTATTATTCCAAGCCACCCAGGTTTGGTAATGACTAAGTTGCGTCGATTGTTTAATCGCGCTCGACCTGATGCAAAAGAATTGAAGATGATGCGAGGCATTCTGGCTTCAGTTGAAAAAGCTGCTAAAGGTCGTAAGAACGAAGAATAACCTATAAGTAGAAAAAGTAAGATAAAGGAACCGTTATGTTTAGCCGTATCAAAGAAGATATTAATAGTGTCTTTGATAGAGATCCTGCCGCACGAAATATGTTTGAGGTGTTGACCAATTACCCTGGTCTTCATGCTATTTGGCTTCATCGTGTTAGCCACAAGTTGTGGAAGCGAGATTGGAAATGGTTGGCGCGTTCTTTATCAACTTTTTCTCGTTGGCTAACAGGTATTGAAATCCATCCCGGAGCAACCATTGGCCGTCGCTTTTTCATTGACCATGGTATGGGGGTAGTGATTGGCGGCACTGCCGAAATTGGCGATGATGTCACACTATACCAAGGGGTAACACTTGGTGGTACTAGTTGGAAAGAAGGTAAACGCCATCCAACACTACTTGATAATGTGGTAGTTGGAGCCGGAGCGAAAATCCTTGGTCCAATTACTATCGGCAACAACGGCAAGGTAGGCTCTAACTCGGTTGTGGTAAAAGATGTGCCTGATAATGCTACCGCGGTCGGTATTCCGGGAAAAATTATCAAAGCTAAACCGACAGAGTTTGACGATAGCCGAAAAGACGCGGCAAAAAAATATGGCTTTGATGCCTATGCGGTTTCGGCTGATAACCCTGATCCAGTGGCAAAGGCGATTGGTAGATTGCTTGATCACGTTCACTTGATGGATAACAAAGTGGCTGATTTATGCAAAGAAGTGAATCGCTTAGGTGGTGAAGTGTGCCAAGACGCACTGCCTGAACTTAACGTTCGCGAGTTCGATGAAGATGAAAAAGCCGCAGCTGCTCGCCGAAAAGCACACGTTGACGCATTTGATCCTGAAATATAACCCCGTTATGAAACATAAGTATATTTGTGAAAAAGAGAAGTGAGTAATCACTTCTCTTTTTCGTTTTATGCCGCTTAATGCTAACTAATATCGAATCGGTATCAAATACTTGAGTTATTTACTCAAGTATTGTTGACTCCTGATGGGTGTGGGTTACAATACCTGAGTAAATTGCTCAAGTATTTGTTTGACTATTTTGTAGGGTTATGTACAATTGCGCGGCAAATTCGTAGGGGTACTGAATGAAACTAACTTCAAAAGGGCGTTATGCCGTGACAGCCATGCTGGATGTAGCAATACATGCCGAGCAAGGGCCTGTGCCGTTAGCTGATATTTCGGAGCGTCAAGGTATCTCTCTTTCCTACTTAGAACAACTATTTTCTAAGTTACGCAAACATGGATTAGTACATAGCATACGTGGGCCAGGTGGTGGCTATCGCCTAGGACGATGTTCGGCGCAAATCGCGGTGGCAGATGTTATTTCAGCAGTTGATGAAAGCATCAATGCGACTAGATGTGGTGGCAAAGGTGATTGTCAATCAGGCAATCAATGCTTAACTCATTCATTATGGGTTGATTTAAGCCACCGAATTGAAGAATTTTTACAAAGCATTTCGTTGTCAGAGCTCGTTGAACAACGCAATGTTCGTATGGTTTCGGAACGACAAGATAACCAGCAGTTAAAAATGTCTGGTAAAAATAGTCTCGAAACATTAATTGCAACTACAAGTATTATGAGTGACTGCTAGGGCAGCAGAGAAACTCAATTGGAGAAAGTAAGCCAATGAAGCTTCCTATTTATTTTGATTACTCAGCAACAACACCTGTTGATAAACGTGTTGCTGAAAAAATGATGCAATACATGACAACCGATGGTTTTTACGGAAACCCTGCTTCTCGCTCGCACAAATTTGGCTGGCAGGCAGAAGAGGCAGTAGATATTGCACGTAATCAAGTGGCTGAATTGCTTAACGCTGATCCACGCGAGATCGTTTTTACCTCTGGTGCGACAGAATCAGACAACTTAGCTATTAAAGGCGCTGCTAAGTTTTACTCGAAAAAAGGTAAACACATTATTACCTCTAAAACTGAGCACAAAGCAGTGTTAGATACTTGTCGCGAACTTGAACGTGTTGGCTTTGAAGTGACTTACTTAGACCCTGAAGATAATGGTTTAATCGACTTAGGCAAGCTTGAACAAGCAATGCGCGAAGATACAGTGCTTGTGAGCATTATGCACGTAAACAACGAAATTGGTGTGATTCAAGACATCGAGAAAATTGGTGAACTATGCCGTTCTCGTAAGATTGTCTTCCACGTGGATGCGGCACAAAGTGTTGGTAAAATCGACATAGACTTACAAAAGTTAAAAGTTGATTTAATGTCAATTTCTGCCCACAAAATGTATGGCCCTAAAGGTATCGGTGCATTATACGTTCGTCGTAAACCACGTATCCGTTTAGAAGCGCAAATGCACGGCGGTGGTCATGAGCGCGGCATGCGTTCAGGAACATTAGCGACTCACCAAATCGTTGGTATGGGTGAAGCGTGTCGCATCGCTAAAGAAGAAATGGCGAAAGATTTAGCGCACGTAACAGCAATGCGTGATCGTTTATGGAATGGCGTAAAATCAATGGAGCAGGTGTTTGTTAACGGCGATATTGATCAACGTTATCCAGGTAACTTAAATATTAGTTTTAATTTTGTTGAAGGTGAGTCGCTAATTATGTCGTTAAAAGACTTAGCGGTTTCTTCAGGTTCTGCCTGTACTTCAGCAAGTTTAGAGCCTTCGTACGTATTACGTGCATTGGGCTTAAATGACGAGATGGCTCATAGCTCTATTCGTTTTAGTTTTGGTCGCTTTACCACAGAAGAAGAAGTTGATTACGCAATCGAGCTTATTCAAAAAGCAATTACACATTTAAGAGAAATGTCACCTCTTTGGGAAATGTACCAAGACGGTATTGATTTAGATTCAGTTGAATGGGTAGCTCACTAAGAGTTATCGGGGGAAAAGTATTATGGCTTATAGTGAAAAAGTAATCGATCATTATGAAAATCCAAGAAACGTTGGTTCTTTGGATAAAAACGATCCGCAAGTAGCAACAGGTATGGTTGGTGCGCCAGCGTGTGGTGACGTAATGAAGCTTCAGTTAAAAATAACTGAAGAAGGTATCATCGAAGATGCGAAGTTTAAAACTTATGGTTGTGGCTCAGCGATTGCCTCAAGTTCTTTAGTTACCGAGTGGGTAAAAGGTAAGAGCGTTGAAGAAGCGGCTGAAATTAAAAACACCGCAATTGCTGAAGAATTGGCATTACCGCCGGTTAAAATCCACTGTTCGATTTTAGCGGAAGATGCAATCAAAGCAGCATTAGACGATTATCGTAGTAAGAATAGCTAAACTTAAGGTAGCGGTATGAGTGTTACTATGACGCCGTCAGCGTCAGAACGTGTAAGAAGTTTCATTAGTAATCGTGGCAAAGGCATTGGCTTGCGTTTAGGCATTAAAACAACTGGATGTTCAGGCCTTGCGTATGTGATGGAATTTGTTGACGAGCTAAATGAAGATGATCAGGTTTTTGATGTTGAGGATGTGAAAATCATTATCGACACCAAAAGCTTAGTATACCTTGAAGGCATAGAGTTAGACTTCGTAAAAGAAGGTCTTAACGAAGGGTTTAAATTCACCAATCCAAACGCTAAAGGCGAATGTGGGTGTGGTGAAAGCTTTAACGTGTAGTTAACCGCATTATTGGTGCTGGAGTAGTTGTGAATTATTTTGAAATTTTTGGCATTGAGAGTAAGTTTGCCATCGATTTAGATAAATTAACCGAACGTTATCAGGCGATTCAAAAAAGTGTACATCCTGATAAGTTTGCACATGCTTCAGCCCAAGAACAGGCATTAGCTGTTAAAAAATCAACGCTGGTTAACGATGCGTTTCAAACACTAAAAAATCCGCTTAAGCGTGCTGAATACATGCTGACTCTTCGTGGTGTTGATATGCCGAATGAGCAGGCATCATTTACCGATAGCAGTTTCTTAATGCGTCAAATGGAATTACGCGAGATGCTGGCAGAAGTAAAATACGCTGATGACATAGACAGTGCGATATTTGAAGTGAGCCAAATTCTCGAAGTGGAATTTGAACAGTTATTCAGAGAAATGCAGATTCAGCTCAAAGAAAACTCTGAACAGTCAAATAAGGCAGCATGCGACAATTTGAGAAAATTGAAGTTCTATCAGAAGTTACACGTTGAACTTGATCGCCTTGAAGATTTGCTATTCGAAGACTAGTTTTATCAATCTAACATGTGGTGCTTTCGTCATCACATAATCAATCATTTGAAAAAGAGCCCCAAATGGCACTATTACAAATTGCTGAACCCGGTCAAAGTACCGTTCCTCATGAACATCGCCTGGCAGTTGGTATCGATCTAGGTACTACTAACTCATTAGTCGCTACTGTAAAAAGTGGCATAGCTGAAACGTTGGCTGATGGCACTGGCAAAGATATTCTTCCTTCTATCGTAAGTTATCAAGCAGATGATACTTTAGTGGGTCACGCTGCTAAAGCCTTCGCCGTTTCTGATCCTGAAAATACTATTGTTTCAGCGAAGCGGCTTATCGGACGCTCTCTACAAGACATTGAAAGCAAATATCCATCATTGCCATATCAGTTCACTGGCGATGATAATCATCCTGAGCTTATGACACGCCGTGGTGCGATTAACCCTGTAGAAGTGTCTGCTGAAATTTTGAAAAAGCTAAACCAACGCGCTGAAGAAGCACTTGGTGGTGAATTAACTGGGGCGGTTATTACTGTGCCAGCGTATTTTGATGATGCGCAACGTCAAAGCACAAAAGATGCGGCTAAATTAGCGGGCTTAAAAGTGCTTCGCTTGTTGAACGAGCCGACAGCAGCTGCGGTTGCTTATGGCTTAGACAGTCATCAAGAAGGCGTAATTGCGGTTTATGACTTAGGTGGTGGTACTTTTGATATTTCAATCTTACGGCTCAACAAAGGCGTATTTGAAGTTTTAGCGACCGGTGGTGACTCAGCGTTAGGTGGCGATGACTTTGATGTTGTGATCGTTGATCATTTAATTGAACAAGCTGATCTGCAACGTCCACTAACAAAATCACTTGAACGTCAATTGTCTGAACATGCGTGCCGCGCAAAAGAAGCATTGTCTGCGAGTGATGCAACAGACATCACGATTGCGTTGCCTGAAAATCAAACGTGGCAATACACGCTAACTAAAGCCGCCTTTAATGAACTCATTAAGCCACTGGTTTCTCGTACTATGCGTGCATGTCGTAGAGCATTGAAAGATGCCGAAGTACGCGCTGAAGATGTCAAAGAAGTAGTAATGGTAGGCGGTTCAACGCGTGTGCCGTTAGTACGTAGCGAAGCTGAGCAATTTTTCAAACGCACGCCATTAACATCAATTGATCCAGATAAAGTTGTAGCGATTGGTGCAGCAATTCAAGCTGATATTTTGGCGGGTAATAAGCCAGATAGCGACATGTTATTGCTTGACGTTATTCCGCTGTCACTTGGCTTAGAAACCATGGGCGGGCTGGTAGAGAAGGTTATCACCAGAAACACAACCATTCCTGTGGCAAAGGCGCAAGAGTTTACCACATTTAAAGATGGTCAAACGGCGATGGCGATTCATGTATTACAGGGTGAACGCGAGTTGGTTGACGATTGTCGCTCATTAGCGCGCTTTGAACTTCGCGGTATTCCACCGATGACGGCAGGTGCTGCGCATATTCGTGTAACGTTTAAAGTTGATGCTGACGGTTTATTGCAAGTCTCTGCAATGGAAAAATCAACAGGTGTTGAGGCGAGCATTGAGGTTAAACCATCATTTGGTTTAGAAGAATCGCAAATAGCCCAAATGTTAAAAGATTCAATGGCTAATGCCAAAGAAGATATTGACGCACGTATGCTTAAAGAGCAGCAAGTAGAAGCGGCTCGTGTGATTGAATCAGTACAATCTGCACTAGCGGCTGACAGTCAATTATTAAATGAGCAAGAGATAGCGAAAATCAATCAAGCTATCAATGAACTTGCACAAGTTAGTCAAGGGAATAGTGCCGATGACATCGAACGCGCTATTGAAAAGTTAAACGACAGTACAGCGGCATTTGCAGAACGCAGAATGGATTCATCTATTCGCACAGCGCTGTCTGGTCATTCGGTTGATGAGGTGTAAAACATGCCACAAATTATTTTCTTACCACACGAAGAACTCTGTCCAGATGGCGCAGCCGTTGAAGCTGAAGCGGGTGAAAGTGTACTGAACGTGGCACTAAAGAACGATATTGATATCGAACATGCATGTGAAAAAGTATGTGCATGTACCACGTGCCATGTGATTATTCGTGAAGGCTTTGACTCGCTTGAAGAAACAGACGAATTAGAAGACGACATGCTAGACAAAGCGTGGGGTTTAGAACCTGAATCACGCCTTGGCTGCCAAGCGATTGTAGCTGACGAAGATTTAGTGGTAGAGATTCCGAAATATACCATCAATATGGTTTCTGAGAATCACTAATTCACTGAAATGTATTGATTTGAAAAGGCTAGTACAGTGAAGTGTACTAGCCTTTTTTTTGTAAGCTGATTAATTGTTATGTAATTAGCTCTTGTTAACTAACCTCAGATCGGTTTAAGCAGTAACCATAGCATTTCGCTCAACGTCAGTAAGATTAAGTGTTGGCTTGTTTTCTTTAAGACAATAAGCCACCAACCTACCGAGTAAATTCAACATAAAACCACTCGCACTTCGATGGCGCGAATGTTCAATCTGAGAAATGTTTTTCAATTGATCGTTAATGGTTTCTATAATATAACGCCGAGATAACATTGTCTTATCCCACATGGATAAGGCTTTTGCTTTCATATTGCGGCGAACTGTTGTCACCAAATCAACACCTTTTTCTTTTAAGTTTTCCGTCAGTTTTTTACTGATATAGCCTTTATCCGCATAAAGCTTGCCTGATAATTTCTTGCTCAGCGCCATGACAGGCTTGGTATCATGAACATTCCCTGTAGTGAGTTTTGCATCAACAATTTCCCCTCGATAATTGGTCACTAAATTCAACTTGAAACCATAAAACCAGCCCATCGTTCCATTGCCTCGCTCGGCGATACCTAAAAATGTTTTGTGCCGAGGAATGCGCAAGTTATGACATACCTTGATGCTGGTCGAATCAATAAATTCAATGCCTGTAGCATCGCCTTTGAGTATATTGAAATAGCTTGATAATGGCACAATCGCTTGGGGTATAACCTCTAAGAATCGCGTATAACTCAGCAACGTTGGAAAATGCTTGCGGTAGAACTGGCTAATGAAGCCTTTATAGTAATTTTTGAAATCACGATGATGAGAAGTATGAAAAGCAATAATAATAGTGATTATTTCACTCATTGACATACGGCAAGCTCTGTTCCGCTTTCGAGTGCCATCGCTTAAACATTGCTTTTCCCATTCAGGCATAAATACACGACAAAAATCATCGACATCACAAAATATTTCAACTAACTTATTCACGCCTGTTCCTTTTCTTTCTGGTGTTTTTTGGTCGAAAGATCGGAGCGTGGAACAGGCAATTAGTTCAAAATTTTATCCCGAGCTGAGGTTAACTAATCTATAAATATTAACCTGTTATATGAAATAAAATGAAGAGCTCTAAAAGGAATAGTGCTAACTTACAAATCGGAAAAATTAGTTTAAATTTTATACTTGAAATTCTAATTGAGAAGAGTAGGCTAAATTACAAGTTTGTTTAAACAAGGAAGTTGAGATGCAATCAATAAAATCTAAATTTACTTCTAGCCTTTTTTCAATATCATCTCTGTTCATATTAGTATTATGTATTGCACTTTATCCTTCAAATGCACTTGCTCATGTATTTGAGTTAGAGGATAAAACCCAACAAATTAAATTGAAGTGTGAAGAAAATGAACAAGCCTCTGAAGTAAACCAAAAACTTAAGGCTTTATGTCTAATTGCTAGTCAGGAAAACAAGCTTTCTACAGATGAAGCTGCTTTAAAGGCTACTTGGTTTTATGGTTCAGATGTTCATGAAAATCTTACAAAAAAATCATTGGAGCTTTCAAATGTACTAATTACCAAATCTAAAAAGAATAAGAAGAAAGCTATACGGGCCTATATCAGAGGTGCTTTTTGGAATGATGACCCAACGGTTTTGTTATGGTCAGACAAAAATAGCAAAAAAGCAGATACATGGGGAATTAAGTGGTATTTAGATTTTTTAAAAGCTAAGAAGCAAGCTAAGAATAAACATTTTCATAAGAATGGAGATAACCTATTAGCAAGGAGTCATTTCGGTGATTTACAGTTCATTCATTCTATGGCGGCAAAAGATGGAGAGCCAGCATCAGCTACTTTAGAAAAAATGATGCTTTGGGCCGAGTTTACCTACAAGGTAGGTACTGGGAGAATTCATCGTGAAACGAGGCTCAAGGATGTTGAAATAGAAGGAATCAGAAAGCTATTTGACAAAGACGCTAGTGTTTATGAGCGCGATATCATTACATTGTTTCAAAGTGAACGGACTAAAGCTACAGCATTAGGAAGTCTAATGCATATGATTCAAGATTCCTACTTTGACGGTCACGTAGAAAGAGAAGATAAAAAGTATTGGGAAAATGGTGTTGAAAAGTTCGGCAAGGGTCGGGTAATTGAATTTCATTCTTATACTAATCAAAACACAAAATTACATGCTAAAGCTGACGAACTTCCAACTGAATTGATAATTGATGAAGTGGAACTCAATAGTAAAAGCTTAGATCCTATTAACCATGGCGCAAAAATCTTAGAGCTGGCCAATGAGAAGCATGAAAATGCTGACAAAGTCGGAGCAGATTGGGAAAAAGTAGAAGAGTATTTACTAAAAAATGTATTTCCATTGGTAGACGCTCAAAGGGTAGCTGGTCCAGGAGATGCATTTAGAAACAAGCCTGATGAAGAGTTGGTAAGTGTCCTAAGTGATTTTCAAAATAAGCCAAAAAACTCAGAAAATTTGTCTAGAGTTCTAGTTACTTTTGATAAAGGCGATGTGTCGAGAAATATTGCCTTATTTTATGATTATTTAAATGAAATTTCTCAATTAAAAACGTCATCTATTTCTGTTGATGGAAAGAGTGCTAAACGGTTGTCAACCAAGGTCATCGACGAAAATATAGTACCTAAAGGCTATCCAAGAGAGCTGGATGATTTAATTTGTAAGTTAAATCCGGATAAAGAATGTCGGAATGGTTCTGTTTTATACTCTTTCGATGAGTCAATCGTTGTACCTAATATGGGAATAAAGCAAAATGAATATGAAAGGCGTATTATACTGCGCTCCGGCTTAGATGATGTTAAACCTTCACTCAAAAAAATAGATGAAATAGGACGAGCTTATTTTCTATCTAGTGGTGACATAGAAAAGTATAAGAATGCTTACTTACTGCTTGCAGAGGAAAGCCGAAAACATCAAAAATCAAACGTGACTTTAAAGATCAAATTAACAGAGTATTCAATGGAAGCTTATGTTCCTACTAGTACTTTATATTTTAATTCTAATACTCCCCATAAAATCAATCCATGGGAAATATCTTTTACAGATTTGGATAATAATGCAGCCTATAAATCTTTAAGTATACCAGCTGAAGACTCTTCTAATTCTTGTGGTTCAAGTGAAGATTCTTATAAAAAAGAACTTAAAGAAAAAGTTAAGTTCTCTAGTTTAATGCTTAGGGCTTTAGAGCAAGATGGTTTAGCAAAAATTGCGATACTTGAAGCTAGCGAAATTAATGCAAATCATCACGACTTTTGTAATGAAGATCTAAATCATAATATATTTTCAAATGGTTCTTGCGAATCAGTTTCTTCGGCAAAATGTAAATTAAAGACAACAGAAAAAGATCATGGAACATCAATTGCGGCTATTATAGCAGCTAAAAATAATGGTAAAGGGATAGTTGGGTTGCATCCTTTTGGTGATATTGTTGGTCATAATATTTTAAACAAGAATTTAGTATCGATACTACATGATATTAATAACGAGTCTGCAGATATAGTGAATATTAGCTGGGCGATGGATGACCCTAAAAACGGTCAAAGAAGGCCACTTCAGCCAAGTAGCTGGTATCAGAGAGTGCTGCGCTCAGATTCTATGCTATTCGTTATTGCTGCTGGTGATGCAAAAAATGGTGAGTCACAAGAGTTATCAGAATCTACCATTTATGATTGCAATCGGCTGGCAGTATGCGCTAAACATATTGAACACGCTATTACGGTTACTGCAGCAAATAATAGTATGAACAACATCTTATCACCTTCGTTTTATGGGAAAGAAGTTATTGATATAGCAGCACCAGGAGAAAAAGTGCTTAGTGCTACTTTTGAGAATGGTTATGGTGAATATGATGGTACTTCTCAAGCCACAGCATTTGTTAGTGGGGCCGCTGCACTTGTAAAGTCTATGGACCCTAACTTATTTCCCAGACAAGTGCGTTTTAGATTAATGTACACGGCAGATCTTAATTCCGAATATATAAATGAAAAAGTTGTTTCCGGTACACTCAATGTTGAGCGAGCTATAGATAATGTCAGACGAGATGTGATTAAACTGAGAAGTGGAGCTAAGAAGACATACCATGGTTATTTTAGTCATAATCGAGGCCAATCTATATTTCTTTATCCTCCAGGGGTTGATCATTTAGACGAAGAGAACAGGATAGCTCTCAAATTAAAGGATATTAAGCGTATTTGGTATAACCATGATAAAAAAAACTGGACAGTGATGTATGTTGAAGAAAAAAAGCCAACTGGTTATGAATTAAAGAAGCTTACAGGAGTTAAGTTTCAGCCTTCAGATGTTTATGACTTTCAAAAAGAAGATGATAAATTTAGATTTAGAACTGGCGGAAAGAAATTAAAAATAAGATTAAGTGACATTGCTGATTTATACGTATCTGCTGGAAAAAATATATGAACAAGGTATTTGTATACTTGGTTTTAATTAAGTTCAGTATTTATTCTTCTACTGTATTTGCCAACAATTTGGATCTTACTGGATATAAAACTGTTAGTGGTAAGGCCGTTTCACTAGTAAGTCCTATTCACTCTCCAACCGCATATGAAAATTCTCAGGACAATTCTTGGAAGTTAGCTCAAACGTTTTACCCTAAAGAAACAAGTCAATATATTAGGGTGCATTTTGTTTTTAATAAATTTAATAAGAGCGATGGCTGGAAGGTTTATTTAAACAAGGGGGATATATCTGAAACTGTTGTCAATTATCAAGATATTGACTCCAAAAATGAAGCTTGGAGTAAACGTATCTATAGCTCTTCTATAACCATTGATGTTAGCGCAACAAATGCAGAGAGTGCCCCAGTTTTCAAAATAGACAAATATATATTTCAGGTGGTTCCAAAGTCGCCCAAATCAATAATAGGTGATGAAACCCCTGACTGGGAAGATTACGCTGATACGTTTGGAAACGAGAGTATTAAGAATAACGGAAAAGGAGTAGCGTTAATCAGATTTGTTGAAAGCTCCATTGATGAAGAAGAAAACACATGTACAGGCTTTTTAGTTTCGGATCAGTTAGTACTTACAAATTATCATTGTATTAATAGTCAAGATACCTGTTTAAATACTGAACTTGTATTTGATTACTATCGACCGCCTAATGTCGAGGACAAAACAATGGCTTGTGCAGCTTTTATCTCAGGAAACAAATTGCTTGATTATGCAGTTTTATCATTGGATAAAGAGGCTCCAACTACTCAATATAACAAGTTGAAAGTAGTAAATGATGATGAATGGAAAAATCATAGTTTATATTTGATTCACCATCCTGAAGGAGATCCTAAGAAGGTGACAAGAGTGAATTGTAAGGTTGATGGTAATGAGCTTGAAGGTGTTTCCAAGAATTATCACACTGACTTTGGACATACCTGTGATACTTATGGTGGTAGTTCAGGCTCACCAATATTTAATAAATATCATCAACTTGTTGGACTACATCATTTCGGAAACGACATTGATGATCCTGTCAGAAGAAATCAAGCGGTCGATATTAATTTAATCTTAGGTCATATAAACAAATGTAATAATGCAATTATGGGTAATATAAAAATTCAGGGAGTTGATTTATTAGATGAATACCAGCTTCCTTGTCAAATTCAACAATAATCTAAAAAGGAAGTAAAGTTCATGCCTTTATCAACAGGAAATCTTGATCGCTTAAGAATAAAAAGAAAAACGTCAAATAAAAATGAATTTTTACTGATGATGGAAAGGTTTCCTGAACGTCTCAATATTGTAAGTGAAGGGGATTCCTGGTTTGCGTATCCCCCTAAATGGATTATCGCAGGAAAACCTTCAAATTTAATAAGTCATATTAGTAAGTGGACAAAAAAGAAAGCAAACTTTTACTCTATGGCGTCTAATGGTGATGAGGCAGTTGATATGGTATCAGGCAAGCAGAAGCATAAGCTTGTTGATATTTTGCGGTGGCATACAAAGAAGAGCAACAGAAAACCAATCGATTTGTTGTTATTTAGTGGTGGAGGAAATGATATTGTTGGAAATAGTGATTTTGAACGTTTTTTAAATAGTGATGGTGCGTCGTACACAACTGCTGAAGAATGTGTGAATATTTCCCGTTTGGATCGAAAGGTCAAACAAATAGGGCTCGCGTATCAAGAGCTTTTAGATATACGAGATCACTATAGTCCAGACACTGTTGTTATTACACACACTTATGATTACCCATACCCATCATTAACAGGTGGAGTGTTTCTAGGTGGCTTAATCAAAACCAAAGCTTGGATGAAGAGGTTTATGGATGAGGTAAATATTAAGGAAGAGTTGCAAGCGGACGTTATCAAAATTTTTATGGAAAAAATTGGGGAAGAGCTTTTATCTATAAGTGCTAATAGAGATAGGTTTATTGTTGTGGAGTCTCGTGGAACTTTAAATGGAAAAAAAGAGTGGTTGAATGAAATTCACCCAACTTCTGACGGTTTTAAGGCAATAGCTGAGTTGATTTTTGATAAAATGAAAGAGAAATTCCCTAAGATTGGATAAGGCACTTTGTCGTAAAGCAAACATACTACAAATATGGTTTCTGAAAATCACTAATTCATTGAAAAGTATTGATTTGAAAAGGCTAGTACAGTGAAGTGTACTAGCCTTTTTTGTTTGTATTAATGGCGTTGATAAGTACTAAATTTTTCATCGTTAGCTTATTTGTATCGGCATTATAACAACACTAGCGCACTGTACCCCAAAAAATACGTTTCAATTTTTTGAAAAAGTCACATTTTATCTGTAACTATTTTAGTTCAATCATCGTATACGTTATCAACCCTAAAATTAACTACGGGTAAACGGGTCACAATCTAATGATCGTGGTTCACATTCTAAGTTCCTGTGCTTGATGAAAGTGCAGGGCAACCGAAAGAGGAACGCACTATTATGACTATCTACAAATCAATATTAGCGGTCACTCTAATGAGTACTATCGTTTTTACAGCATCTACAGCTAATGCCAACGGTCATTCAAAAGGCATTGGTAAGCCTGGTCAAGCAATCATTTATGTCACTTCTCAGGACTTGTATTACGATACGCTCTTACTGAAACCTTTGCCCTATAATGGAACGAGCAATTTTCAAAAGCTTGAAATGGCAGGCCCAACTGGCGTTCAAACTGAGTTTGGTCCCACGGATGTAGGTTATTATGGTGGTCGTTGGTGGGTTGATGCCAATGATAACAGCATGATGGATGATGAAGATGTCTACTTTCTATGTCCCTTATTGGGCCCTGGGAGAGAAGCACCTTAACACGGAGCGATTTAGCCATAATATCGCATAGTTAGTACGTGTTAAGTTGTTACCCATTTGGCTGTTGCGGTAGCAACTTAATACTTTTTACTAAAAACAAACAGTGCTACAAAGTCACTCAAATAACAAGCAAACTAGTGAAAGGTTTATGTATTCGAATTGGTATTGCTAGGTTGCCAATACCACGCTATTGAGACACCGATAATTATCATTAAAAAGCCAGGAGCCATATGAAAATTCAATGTATGTGACGGGTCATACATGCATGCAATTTGCATGTAAAGAGCGGGCATCATTCCCGATGCTAGGCTGAGTGACACCGCTGTGCGCATTGGATGGAGGAGATAGAATCTACGAACCAATAACCAGGCAATATAAATAGGCGGAAGTGAATAGAATATTGTTTCATAAAGGCATAAGTTGCGCTTACCTAAAGTGGATGGCTCCAAAGCAGGCGACACGAAACCAATCACATATTGCATTTGCCATAGTATCATCAATATTATGCTACCGACCATAAACCGTCGACTTAACATACCCGGTACAGAATCCCGAAACGCTTGTAAACTTAACCAGCCAATTGCCGTAATACCTAGCAGCATTTCCAATAGAAAACGTGGTGATGACATTAGTTGGTCTAGTGCGCCAGGTCGAATGGGTCCTAATAAATTAACGAGCAAGATGACATAAACAATACTCAACGAAAACCAAGCTATCGCTAACAGGTTTACATTGGGTATTTGTTTGACAGAGGTAAGCTCTTCGGTAAGCTGGGTAATTAAATGTTCGCGTTTTTGCATTATTCTTCGTCCTCTAATACCTGTCTTAGCTTGTTGATAGCACGATGTACTCTCACTTTTACGGCACTTTCTGAAATGCCCAGTTGTTTGGCTGTTTCGGCGCAAGTAAAGCCCAAGAGCTTAGTACGTGTAAGTGCTTCTCTATTTAACACTGACAGTGTATTTAACAGGCTATTGTTGTCGATTGATGCTTCCACTACGCCTGGTTGCTCCCCTTGTTGGCGAATAGCTTCTTGGTGATGTTGATGTTGGATGACTCTTTGGTTGGTGGTTTTATGACGTAAATGATCTATTAACTTGTGTCTAACTATGGTAAATAACCATGGTCTAAATGAACGCTTTGGGTCATAGGTATGACGAGCCTGATGTATTGCAATCAGCGTATCTTGTACACAATCCTCCAGAAAATCTTGGTTACCTAAGTGCTTTCGTAGATAAGCATGTATAACATTCGCCAATTCAGTGAGTAGTTGCTGGTAATCAGATTTACTGCCCATTTGAGCGCTGGCCATTAATGCAGACCAACGGGCATTATCAGCTTGCTGACGGGACATTTTGTCGATGTTCATTTGAGCGAAACAAGCCTTGTAGTTAAACAATACCCAATATAAAAATCTTAGAAGCCCAACATAAATAGGCTTGTGCATTATGCACTGTGTATTACACGAAGCTGTGATTAAGGCCTCTTGCAAACCAGAAACTTTGTTATTTTCTATTACCTTATTCTGTACTAGGTTATCTTGGGAATGAGGGAAATAGAGAATACTGAAGATTTTTAAATTAAGTAACTTTAATAGATACATAATAGCACCTATAAAATAAGCCGTTTTATCTGAATACGTAAACCAAGTACGAATAGTTACATTTTGAGAGCCAATGACTCGATTAATTTGTCGAGAGCTATTGTAATTGATGGCTATTTGATTTTACTTCTGAAAATTTAAAAGAAAGTTTAGTGCCTTTGATTTATACTCGACTGGATTAGACTCAATAACACATTTTGTGAAACAGCGGCCTTTTAGTCTGTGGCTATTTTACAATCTTAAATGAAGGGTTCGTAAACACTGCCTATATTAAATTCTTGAAATATCTAGTGCCATCTGTAAGTTTGGTATTTTGAAATGGGTAGCTTAAATCAAAAGAAAGTTACTCGGCCATAGCCTACTTCATACTAATAAACGACTTAAACCCATTCGCTATTAACGCAGCATCATCTTCATCAAATTTAACCGTCGATATTTCAGCTAAATCGATAGGGTTTTCACTACCGAACAAATGACTTATATCAATGTGGAAGTTGAGCTGCGAATTGGCTGCGTATGCCTCAATGTTTATGGGATAACTGAGGCGCGTGTAGTTTTCGTTAAATCCCACATGGTATACCAAAGGAATTTGCAGTTGGTATTGTGTTAATTCGCCTTCTAGAAGTAAGAATTTATAGCCCACATCCCAGCTCCAGGCCATACGGCTGTTTGGGTCAAGGTCGCCTGCAATTGTGATACTGCCGTTAGCCTTAGGGTCAACGCCGACGGCAAATTCAATCTGTTGGTACGCTGATGTTCCAATATTCGGAAGAACTATTTCATAGTAGTTGTTGTCACCGTCAAATCTTAGCAGGTGGTAACTCTCAGCTTCAACATAGCTACTGTTATTGCTAGTTAGTTTGATGTTGCTAATGAATAGCTGAAACTCTCGAATGATGAATGTGCCTTCGCCCCCCGGATTGGGGTAATTCTGATGATGTAACACTAAGGGGGGGGCGTTTACGAATGGTTTAAAACGCAGGGTAAGCTGCTTAGTTGGGGGCGTTTTATCATGCGTTAGCACAATTGTTATGACAACTGCTGCGATTGCAATTAATAGGGCAATTTTTTTACTCATTTTCGTCCCTTTCATTAAATGGATTAGAGAACTTTTTATTGGTTAAAAAGCTTTCGTCAGTCAGTGTGTGCAAGAACGCGATAATCGCTTCTTCTTCCTGTTGAGTTAAGTTTAGACTGATGTGGTCTTTTTGAGTTTTGAGATTATTGTCGGCTTCGATAATCAATGGGCTTAATGTCTTACTTCGTTTAATGCCGCCATTATAATGCTGCATAACTTCGGCTAATGTTTTAAAACGGCCGTCATGCATGTAAGGGCCTGTAACCGCGATATTACGTAATGTTGGGGTTTTGAATAATCCACGGTGTTGCTCTTTTCCTGTGACAGAAAACAACCCTTCTGGTAAGTCTTCGTCATTGTCTAAACCGTTGTTACTAAAACCGTCATAAAAGGTGCTAAAGCCACTGGTGAGAAATTGGCTATGACAATCAATGCAATTGCCGCCGCGTAAATTTACTTTGGTATCTGGGTGAGCGGTAAAAAGTTTTCGTCCAAGTTCTTCTTGAGGGGTTAGTTCAGCTTCTCCTCGCAAATATTGATCGTATTTGGAATTAGATGAAATTAATGTGCGTTGAAAGTTGGCTAACGCGTTTGCAATGGCTGTAGAACTAGTACCGCCATATGCTTGCTTGAATAACTTTCGATAGGATTTGTCTTGCTTAAATTCATCTACAAGTGCATTTATGTCCTGACCCATTTCATCGACATGTTGAATAGGTTGTAGTGCTTGCTCTTCTAGAGAAGTGGAACGACCGTTCCAAAAGAAATGCTGAGGTCCCCACAGTAAATTGCTTAAGCTCATGGCATTAAATTCTAGGGGCTTACCTGAAACTCCTACAGAGCGCGCTAAACCATCAGTGAACGCTAAATGTTGTTTGTGACATGTCGCACAAGAGACTTCATTGTTGCTAGATAGCCGTGGATCGTAAAACAAGCGCCTTCCTAGCTCGATTGATTCTTGTGTTAAAGGATTGTCTTGCGGAATTTGAAAACGGCCAAAAATAAAAGGAAAAGTGATCTTAGCTAGGCGAGGAGGCGCTGGCTGATTAAATTTCAAGTAGCCAAATATTGCTGACAATAATGCGGCGAGAAAAATCGCCGCAATGGTTAGTTGTTTGTTCATCACCCTAGTTTTTTATTCATCACTTTAGCTGTTAATGGTGGTGAACAAACCCTGAGCCAAACAGCGCTTCAATGTTATCAATGCCTTTATTAAAGCGTTTTTTAAAGTTAACGCTTGCTAAGCGTTCACCAGTGGCTAAGTCATGGATGGTTATTGAATGGGCATTTACTTTGGCGATAAAGTCGATATCAGTAGGATCGTTGTCAGCAGCATTGCCTAAGTTCAATAGATTGTTTTGCAGCGCCACAACTTTTCGTCCGGAGGCTGTTTCAAAGAAGATCATATGGTGAGCGCCAAGTTCCCCCTTTATATCTGCACCAGAAGAGACTAAGTTGGGTAATTGCTTTAAGTCGTAGCGTTTAACAATGCCAGGAATGGCATGGCTGATAAAGAGTTCTTCCTCATTTCCGTAGAACTCAAGCGGTACGCCTGTATTTTCTTTACCGCCGTCGTACAATTTTTCAGGTGTACCAAACGATTTATCTTGCTCGTTATAAGGGATTTTCCACGTTTCAAAGCCAAACATCGTATTGACTAACACCGCAGGTTCAACGCCTTTGACGATGCTTGGACGAACAAAGAGTACCTCGACGGGAGACGATGGAAATCCTACGGGCTTTGCATCTTCAATGACAATATTTTCAATAGGTTCAAATGTGTTTAAATCTATAATGGTGACGCTGTTACCAATGCCTGTCGCAAGATCTGGATGAACCGTTGAAGTCACTACCATTCGATCTCCATAGGCAGAAATGCCATGGGGATACATGATGTAAGGTTCGCCTTCTCCAACTTGGCTTTTTGGCGCTTCAATTATTTTTATGACTTTATTGGTTTGTGGGTCAAAAACACCGACTGAGCCAGTATCGGCCTGCGTTAAGTCGGTGCCCCCCATAAAGGTAACAAACATATATTGTTTATTGTTCACGCTGTGCCACATAATGTCTTCACCCACTACCTGACCGCCCGTATCTAAGCACTCTACACCATTAATTAATGGATTGGCGTTTACATCTCGCACTAGGGATATTTCAGCCAAACTACATTGCGTACCTAAACCAGTGGCATATAGTCGGCCGTTAGGGCTGTAATAAAGGTGGTGTAGTGGAGCGTCAAACTCAGGCAGGGCATACTCGTAAATAATATTGCTAAAGTTTTGTGACTCAGGATCAAGCTCAATAATAGCAATACTGTCTTTGGTGCTTAATGTGGGCAAGCGACTTAACAGCACAACGGCTTGGCTTTCTTCTGTATTATCATTGCTATCAGTGGGGTTTTGCGCTGTTTCTTCAGCGACTTTTGAACAGCCTATTGCAGTAACTACCATTATCACTGCAATTAAATTTAATAATTTAAAGTGATGCATGTGGGCTTCAACTATTGGCTATGATTTGTTCAATAAATGTAGTCAACAAACTTCCATTAATAAAGAAAGGGCCGTTTTGTGGAGACGAAATGCTTGATGTATTGTTACAAACTTGCCTTAGTTCTCACTTTTTAGGCAGCGCATCGAACAGGCCTTAGTTTTCTGGTAAATAACTTCTTTCGCTTAATCAACAAATAAAACCCAGAGATCACAAAAAAGCTCGGTAGCAGGCTTATGAATAGCCATAGCACTTTTACTGGCCAACCTAAAAATTCTCCAATGTGGAATTTGTACTTAAAGTTCCAAACCTGGGTTGCGAGGCTCGCTTGGCTAGCGTCGAACGTAGCCAATACATTTCCTGAAGCGATATTTACCCAGCTCCAACTATAAGCATGGCTTTCATCAGGCATTTCTAGTCGTAACTTAAGCGGCTCACCTGATTTTTGGGGCAAATATACTCGATACACTGAGCTACCTTCTAGTGCAGACTGACCTGCTTGATAAGCTTGTTCTAGCTCGTATTGGCTATGTTTGTACACATATGTTTGTTCAACGTTCGATGATTCAAATTTGGCTGTTTCAACGTTACTGAATGTTAACCATTCAACCACCTGTTTTGTGGCAGGTTGCCAGTGAAAGGCCATACCAGAGAATGCGATTAATATCAGCGGAATAGCGGCAAATACACCAAGGACAGTATGTAATTGGTAAAAAAGGGTTTTGGGCTTACTACGCCATTTTATTTTTAAACGCTTTAATCTGTGTTTGGGTTTTAACCACAAAAAGCATCCAAGTATTACTTCCACCATTAGGGCAAGGCTGGCGATAGACATCCATACCTTGAGTGGCTTGTTGTTTAAATCGGTTTGATAAACTAGCCAACGATGCCAAGCCATTACAAAACCGTAAAAGGTGTCGTAGTAGTTGTACTTGAGTAGTATTTTTCCTGAATACGGGTTGATATTCAAATACTCGCCGTTGGCTAAATAAACAAGCCACGGTTTATCCTTTTTTTCCTCCTGTTGAATAAATTTTACTTTGCTGTTGGTCGCTGATTCGATTTGATTCGCCAAGGTAGACAAAGGTAAGTGCGATTGCTGTAGGTTACTGCCTGTTGGTAAGCGCCAATAATCTGGATTTACTATCGCTTGAATATCTTTTGCGTATAAGAGCAAGGCGCCAGAAATGCTTAAATTCAATAATAACAATCCAGCTAGTGCTGCTAACGTTAAATGTATGCGTCTAATCCAAGTTTTTAACACGATAGGCTACCTAGTCTATTAATTTTAGAGGGAGCTAGCAGTTGGTAGCTCCCAAGTCTCAATTACTGTTATTGACTAAAACTGGTAACTAACACCCATATTTACGGTAGTACCTAAGCCTTTCACGTTATAGCCTTTGTAGGTATAAGCTTGCGACTTTGCCGGGTAATAGTCTTGATTAAACAAGTTTTCAACGCCGATAAACGCTGACCAAGCATTATCAAAGACGTAGCTGCCGCTTAGATTGACCACGTGGTAGCTATCAATTGGTCCTTGATCACCGACATATTGACCGTTCACTTGCTCAAACTTCTTACGATCACCAACATATAAATAACTTATCGTTACGTGAGCGTTATTTATTGGTTTCCAGTTGATATTGACGGAACCTTTTGGCGCGCTTATTTGCTTAGCGCCTAAATACTCATCGTTAGCTGTATCTTTACCTTCAACCCAAGCATAGCTTGCGGTTACTCCTAGCTCAGGGGAAATCGTGTAATGCGCTAATGCTTCGTAGCCGTAAATTTCTTGCGGCGCTCTTACGGGCAAATAGACACCAGTTGCTTCGTCATATTTATTGGTTGTGCCCAATTCAGAAGTGCTGCGGTACGCTGAAAATTCCATGTGTAGATTATCAATATCTGAAACAAAGCCTATTTCATAGTTATCGATAATCGACGCTTCTGTGCGTATCAAACTGATATCTGTAACTGTTGCAGTACGAAGCAGACGACCAATATCAGAAATATCAGCCCCTTGAGAATAATTAGCAAACGGCTGGAAAGTGTCAGCTATGTTATAGCGAATACCAAAATTATAGGTGGTAGCGCGGTAATTTAAGGTATCGCCTTTTACGTTAACGGGTACTGAGCAGGTTTCAGGCGTACGACAAAGTTTTAGCGTGCTGTAGTCGTCAACCGCTAAATCAATTTCTTCACGACGAATACCGGCCTTGATGATTAGGTCGTCGTTATATACCCATTTGCTTTGCATAAAGCCTGCAAGGTTCTCCATGTCCATTTCCGGCACCCATACACGCCCGTCTACTAATGGCTGCGAAGTAACATCGTTTAACGCATCAATACCGTAAATGAGTGTAGTTTCGAGATTGTCCCATTCAAATTGACTATTGAACGTAACTCTTAAACCGTCTTTTTTGGATTTAATGAGTGATTGGCCGCCTTCATATCCTTCGCTTGGGTTAGATAAAGAAGGAGAGAAAAAGAAGATGTTTTCGATTTTTTGTGAATAGGCGTCGATCACCATTTGCGTGTTTTCAAACAGTGCTTCGTCGCTATATTTCACCATTAGGTTGTCATTCTTTGGGCCTTGAGGAACACCAGGCTTAACGGTACCTTCTGGCGCTTTTATTGCGTGAGATTTAACACCTGTGTTAACGCTGCCGGTAACGTCGATTAAGTCACTGTCTTGCTCCGAGCGATAATGGTTAAATGTAAGTTGAAGTGACTTGTCTTCATCAAACTGATAGCCAAATTTAGAAAAGTAATTTTGTACTTTTGCATCAGACAAACCATAGATTAAGCCTAAAACATCCCCTTCTGCATCGCGTTGAACGCCATTTTCCTCATAGCTTGCATTCAAAACATAGCTAAATTTATTAATGTTTCCGTCAATAGAGGCTTCGATGCGTTGGCCTGCACTGTCTTCAAATTTAACTGCGCTGAAGCGGCTAGAAAAGCTAATGCTTCCGTTTAGTTGGTCATTCTCATTTGCTTTTGTAGTGATGTAATTAATGATGCCACCCGCTGCGCCATTACCATAAACAGACGTTGCACCTTTAATCACTTCAATACGTTGAATAACGTTTGGATCTAACGTTCTAATACCGAGCGAGCCGTTTCTAAGAGGTGTTGACTGTGGCACGCCATCAATCATTACAAGGGGGGAACGGCCGCGAAGTGTTTGCGTTGAATTACTGGAAGAGCCAGTATTGGGCGCTAAACCTGGGACTAACGCGGCAAGTAACGATTGTAATTCAGGCGAAACTCTTAACTGTGCTTCAATTTCTTCTCTATTGATAATAGTAATTGTGGCAGGTACTTCATCAATGCTTTCTACGATACGGCTGCCAGTAACGACTATGCGTTCGATGTTTGTTACTTGGCTATCTTGAACAGTATTTGTTTGAGCATTCAGGTTGGTGGCTATAAGTATTGTTAATAGGCTTATTTTTGTTCTTAGCATTTTATTATGTTCATGGTTGGTCATCAAAAAAGTGTGCGAATATTAATGCTAACAATTATCATTTGCAAGGTGGTTTTGTAGAATCATGGAGGATTTAACATTTATGAGCTTTATGAAGTGAGGCCATTTATTAGCGGGAGGCTTGTTTCTCGTCATAAATAAGCATTTGGCCTTGGCTCTAAAGTAAGTGAGCCGTCAATGTGGAGTACGGTTCACTTAGTTGTGCGCCATAGTTGTTAAGCTTTACCTTGCCAAACCTGAAACGCTACATCATTCTTCTTATTTTTTTTAACTGTATACATCAGCTCGTCCGAAATCTTTATCGCTTCTTTGATATCGGTAGGTAATTTTTCAAAGGTTACAATACCAACGCTGAAACTAACACTCCATTTATTGTTTTTCATTTTTCTTTTGAGTGCATTACTTGCGTTGGCAAAGGCACTTTTTACCTCTTGTTGCCCTGTTTCGGGAAATATTACGGCAAACTCATCACCGCCTAACCTTGCAACAATATCGGTTTTTCTTAGACTGGAACTTAAACATCGAGATACCACTGTAAGTAGCTTGTCACCTTCTTGGTGCCCAATGGAATCATTGATATGTTTAAAGTTATCTATGTCGATATATGCCAATGAAAAGATGTGCTCGTATCTTATTGAACGAAGAATTTCATTCGCTAATTCAATTGAAAAGCTTCTTGTATTTAACAGCCCAGTAAGACCGTCTGTGCTAGCCAACAGAGACTCTTCATTATGAGAATCTCTAAAATTAATAACCAGAATGGCTATCAATAAATAACTAATAACATGAAAAATTAAATGAAAAATAGCGCCGGGATAAAGGAAGGATATTTCTAATATTGAATGCTTTACAAACAAGGAGAGCGTAACTATCAATGCTACCAATGAGAAACCCGCTGTTCTTCCCCCGTACCAACTAACTATCACGATAGGGAGTATAAAAAGGGGTTCAACAATATCTATGCTATTGAGTGATATAGCAACTGCAACTATGAACAACACTACTAATAAACAAATGACTATAACAGCCGTTGTTGTTCGCCTTTCTAATGAATTGAAAATTGTTTTCATATTGTACGTTTCATGCGCTAACCACTTCCGTTACTAACATTGCTTACAAGGTAAGCGGCAAAGTATGCAGCGTCATAGCGAGTTTTCTGTTTCTGATTTAACAACATATTCTTAGTTTGACCGCCTTGGGATACAGTAAAGTTTTTCATATTCGTATGCTGGAAAGTGATGAGCCGACATCTTTAAACGGGGTAAAAGAAGTACTGTCACCATAAGAGCTTTGTGCAAATGAAAAGGCAAAAGGGACTAACACAACTGTGTCGAGTAAAATTAAATTATGTATCAAGACGCGGAAACACGGTCTCATCCAAACCATACAGCAGATATAGGCAACATCATCTGAGCTCTTTAAATGAGGGTACGAGTAAGTATAGGTGATTTATTATTGAACCGCACAGACTTGGTATTGTACAACCTAAACGACTCGCTTTTCATCAGGCTGCCACGCGTCGAGGTAATGATTGGTACTAAAGTAACATTGCATCAGAATTGTTAGCCATGCCATGAAATCAGTATGCTTTTGTAACCAGACGTTCTTCATAAAAAGTGACTATGTCATTGTATAACTGAATATCAACCAAGCACAAAATTTAGCGATGTAGCAAACTTGCGGTTACCTATATTCGTAATTTAGCGAATCAATGATATTTACTGCCCGTATACAATAGTCAATTTAACCGATATTGCAAAGCTGGAATTGTGAATTTGCGAACGAGTTTGTAAAATTTACGAACTAGTTGCCAAATATTTACCGATATTAACGTCAAATACACATTTTTTAACATTTAAAACTGACTGAATAGTTATTCAGTAATGTTGTATGCCGTATTTTGAACAATTTATCTGTGATTATTCAAAATGAACTTGCCTACCTAGCTTTCTTAGGAAATTGTTAATTTTTTGGAGATACGTGCAATTAGCAAAAAAAATTCAATTAAAACGATTAATAAAAAAATTGACTCTGGACTCTGCTATTTACCTTATTGCCTTGGCAACCAACTGGTGATTTACTAATTTTTGCCAGCACCTATTTTTGCTTGTGTTCTGCCAACTTATTCTTGCGATGAGATAAAGAACTAGCGTGTCAAATCTTGGGAGCTGGACTCTTTTGAGTAAAACAAGAAAACGATAAATACAACAAACTTAGTTGTAAAGTTTAAGGAAAATGCATGTCTAATAATATTAATAACGTGTTAAAGTCCAGTCTCGTTTGTAGTGCTGTCTTGTCAGCGTTATCTTCAATGCCTTTGTATGCTGCTGAAAATGAAAGTAAAGCAGAAGAAGGCATGGAACGCATTATGGTTACTTCGCGTAAAAAAGCGGAATCAATCATTGAAGTTCCTATGAGTGTTTCAACAGTTTCGGCAATGGAAATTGCAGACAGAAACTTAGTGAATAAAGAAGATATCTATAGAACGGTAGCTGGTGCTGCGAGCCCTCGTGGAGAACTCATCTTACGTGGATTGGCAGGGAGTAATGATTCAACTCCTGGCACAACTTCAACCTTTACTGATGGTATACCATACAATTTTAGCGATCTATATGACGTGGAGCGTGTTGAGGTATTACGTGGGCCTCAAGGTACACTTTACGGCTCGAACGCTATAGGTGGTACTGTACGTGTAATCACTAAGAAACCATTGCTTGATGAATTTGAAGTGAATGGTTCTTTCCAAGTGAACAATCAAAAACGCACACCGGGTAACGAAATCCGTGGTTATGCAGCGATTAATATGCCGTTAAGTGAAACGATGGCAATGCGCGTAACCGGTTCAATCTCTGATGATCCTAAACCAACCACTAACGTGAACACTGGTGTACAGGGTTACAACAAAGATGAAATGATCCGTGCTCAATTTTTATGGCAGCCACAAAGTGATTTTCGTGTAAATGTGTCGTACATCCATGAAAATTCACGTGCATTAGGTGATTCTGATTCAGATACATCAACAGGTTTTCACTCATATTACTCTGCAGAGTTAACAGCTAACGAAGATGCGCCATTTGGCTATGACGTTTCGTTAGGTGCTAGCCCTGATTGTAATTTGTCGCGCGTTGAATGTTTAAGTGATGGTCCTATTACTACAGCGCATCCTAAGTATGCTATTTGGGAACAAATGGATACTCGCGCTTATAATGAAATGGATCTTATCGCGGTAACTATTGATGACGAAGATTTCTATGGCTTAGGTTCATTAAGTTATGCCGGTTCATACCGTGAGAACAAAACTGGCGGTATGCAGGATTGGTCACGTACTGATGGCCAGGATTTGTTCCGTAGCTGGATTATCGATGATTATTCAACTGATCGTGTAACACATGAATTACGCCTACAGAGCAACAATGTAGAGAGCAAGTTCGACTGGACAGTAGGTTACTTCTACGATAAATCTACGTTAGGCGATAGACCAAACGCACAATACCAGTACCATGGTGATGGTGACGAAGGTAAAGCCCTTGCAACTTACCTTTGGGGTTATTACTGGGGATACTTAGGACAAGAGTATGAGTCATTAGATGGTTCAACCAGTAAAATGATTAATACTGTTGCTGAATTAGGTGAGTTTTACTGGAATGACCCTAACATCAACTATAGCCAAGAGTCGATTAATAGCTGGAACAAAGAGCAAGCATTGTTCGGTGAAATCAGCTATGTATTTGATTTAGCTGACATGGGTGAGCTAGAGCTAAATGCTGGTATCCGTTTCTATGAACTAGAAGATGCAAGCGAGGAAGTCTTACTTGGTATTTGGAATGGCCCTGAACCAACAGTAGCTGAATCTGCGGGTAAAGAAAGCGGCAACCGTAAGAAGTTCAGTGCGTCTTGGCGTCCAACTGACAAAATGTCTGTTTACGGTTTGTATTCAGAAGGTTACCGTCCTGGTGGCAACAACTTACCACAACTTCCGCAATCCTGTCGTGATGATCCATTAGCGAAGTTCTATAAGCCTCGTTATGAGTCTGACGAAATTCAAAACTATGAATTAGGTTACAAAGCCTCATTAATGGATAGCAGAGTGTCTGTTGCGATGGCGGTTTATCGTATTGACTGGACGGGTGTTCAAGCGCCAATGCGTATGGGCTGTGGTTTCCGCATCACGGCTAACGCTGCAGAAGCGCAAACGCAAGGTTTTGAATTCGAAAGTACAGTTAGTATTACTGACGACTTAACCATGACATTGAACTACGGTTATACCGATGCCGAAATGACGTCTGATGTACCAGCATTGAAGGTTGAAAAAGGCGACGAAATGACTATGGTACCTAAATACAATGGTTATTTAGCATTTGACCAAGGTTTCGAGATCTTCAATCGTCAAGCATATATTCGTGCTGATTTAGCAGTATACGGTAAATACAATTCGTACTTTAAAGGGACTGAATTAGATGAAATCCCAGCGTACGAAGTTGTTAACCTTTCTGGCCGTATCGAAGTGAACGAAAACACTAAGTTAAGCTTGCATATTAATAACTTACTTGACGAAGAGTACTTTACTTATAAACGTGCTGCGAGCGCTGGTTACTCAGGTGCAAACTGGGCACGTTACGGTAAAGACCGCAACGTTACATTCCGTATCGATTTTACGTTCTAACGTAAATCATTCGGAGTAATTAAGGGTGCTGATGGCAATTCAATGTCATCAGCATTTATTACAACGTATAATCAAATACAAAAAAGTGTTTATGAATAATTGCTTACAACATTCGGTTGGTGAAATTGGTACAACAGTATGCTCGATGTAAATTATCAACCATACCAGCAAAATAGTCCCTTATTTGATGGACTATCAACGAATAGCTCGTCTGATGTTTACGCCTCAGATATTCAGCGCATTGAAACAGCAATTACCCATCAAGACTTTTCTACCGCCCAATCGCTTTGTCAGCAAATTCTTAGCCAAAATAAGTACCACTCAAAGGCTGTTTATTATTTGGCAATGATTGCGGCCGAATTTGACCGATTCGAACAGGCCGTCAGCATTTTGGAGCAAGGGCTAAGTTACGCACCACAAAATGTTAATTTATGGCGGCTAATGACAAAATATATGTCGCAAAAATGCAGTTATCCTCATGCAATTTTTGCCGCTCAAAAGCTAATAGAACTTGCGCCGCAAGAAGTCGGTAACTGGCTGTTACTGATAAATAGTTTTGAACAAAGCGCACAATATAATGAAGCAATAAACATTTGTAATGACGCGCTTAAATTATTCTCTGGGCATACATTACCGGAAGCACAACTCACAATAGTATTAGCGCACTTGCAACGCAGCGTTGGTGAGCGTATGGCGTGTGAATGTAACTATCAACAGTGTTTAACATCAGCGTTGCTAGTGGGTGATGCATGTTGGGGACTGGCCAATTTAAAGAACTATCACTTTAGTGAACAACAATTAGCATTTATGCTGCAAACGTTTAACCGAGGCTATGACCACCAAGGAGATGGTAAACAAGGAACTGGTAATCATTCCCAGCAATCAAAGTTAGCATTTGCCTTAGGTAAAGCATTTGAAGATCGCGAAGATACGCAACAAGCAATGCATTACTATAGCCTCGCCAATCAATTAAAAAATGAGCGCTTAGATCGAGAAGAATTACGAGCACAGGAGCAGTTACTTACCTCAAGTTATACTCAGGAAAGTTGTTCAATAACTGCGCCGTTATCGCCGTCTCAACCGATACCTATTTTTATCGTCGGCCTTCCACGATCTGGGTCGACTTTGCTTGAACAAATTCTGGCAAGTCATGATGATGTTGAATGCACAATGGAATTGCTGATTGTGCCTAATTTGGTGCGCCGACTCAAATTAAGAGCCATCAATCAAGGCGTTACATTTCAGCAGCTCATTGCGACGTTAACATCAGCTGACTTAGCTAAATTTGCGCAGAGTTACTTACATGAAACGGAAATGTTTCGCACTAACAAGCGATATTTTATCGACAAATTACCGGCGAATTTTAAGCATATTGGTTTGCTACATAAATTATTTCCGCAGGCGATAATTTTAGATATTCGACGTGATGCCGTGGCGTGTGGCTTTTCAAACTACAAGCAAGATTACCCTCATGGACACGAGTTTAGTTATCAACTACAAGACTTTGTCGACTACTACCAGTTTTATCTAAACCTAATGAACCACTGGCAAGCGATTTTACCGGGCAGGGTTTATACGCTAAGTTATAGCAACTTAATAGCGAATACCGAACCGCAAATTAAAAACGTATTGCAACATTGCGGGCTGCCATTTCAGCAACAGTGCTTGTCGTTTTATGAAAACAAAAACGTTGTATACACCGCTAGCAGCGAACAAGTAAGGCAGCCAATTACCAAAAAGCGCGACGACCACTGGCAGGGCTACAAAGCCTATCTAACCGAATTAACGAATGCCTTTTCTTTAAATGGCAGTTCAACATAAGAAATATAATGAGAATACTATGGAAAAAACATTCGAATCAGCACTGAATTTGATGTCAGACGGCAAGTTAGTTGACGCCGAGTTACTATTGAATACATTAAATCAAGCGTCTCCAGCTGATGATAATATTTTGAGTTTATTGGGCAACTGCTTAATGAAACAAGGCAAGCTTCAAAAAGCCATTAGCGTATTCAACGAGTTGGTTTCTCATCATAAATCGGGGCAAAATTTTGGACTTTTAGCCGGTGCTTTATTGTCAAATGGTCAGGCGAAAGAGGCTGAACATGCATATCGCGAAGCGGTAAGTATTGATAGCAATTATAGTGAAGCTTGGCATCTGCTAGGTAACTTGTTAATGCAAAGAGGGGAAGTAAAGGAAGCTACCACCTGCTTTGCAAATGCACAGCAAACTGACCCATTTAATCCTTATTTTGTTGAGATAAAGCAGTTAATGGATGCTAAACGTTTTGCCGATGCCGAAAGAGCTTGTCGCAACGTTTTGCAGCGTCACCCTAACCATCCTCAGGCGTTGTACTATTTATCCATTTTAGCGAGTCAGGTGGGGGCATTTGAAGATGCTATCGATATCTTAAATTTTGCTTTACGTTACTCACCTTATCATCCATCTATTTGGGACAAACTCGCTTCTTTCTATTCTGAATTAGGACACTATGTACAGGCAATAGAAGCGTGTAAACGCTTGATAAAATTAGACGAAACTAACGCCTTACATTGGATGAAACTGGCTGGGAATTTGACCCATATTGGACAAAATGAACAAAGTCTAAAAGCATACGAAAAAGCACAAGAGTTTGCACCGGAGCGCGCTAATATTGAACTGCAAAAAGGTCATATGCACAAAGTGTTGGGTAACCGTGATGCATGCGAAAATGCGTATAAGCAATGTTTGGCAATGGAAAAAATCAACGGAGCCGCTTATTGGGCGCTTGCAGACCTTAAGTCATATCATTTTAGTGATGAAGAAATTACTGACATGGAAACACTCGTTGCCAAGAAAGAAGCACCTAAAGGTCAGGTTTCTCAAGCATATTTCGCGTTAGGTAAGGGATATGAAGACAAGGGCGATTTCGAGAAAGCATTTAGCAGCTATGAAAGCGCCAACCGAGTTCGCCCTGATGTTAATTTTACCGCACAAGAGTTTCAGCAAAAAAATAGCGAATTGATGCAAGCATTTAGTTCAGAGCTATTTAAAGGCCAAGCATCGACAGATAAAGACGAAGTAACCCCGATATTCATTGTTGGTTTGCCTCGCTCAGGTTCAACATTAATTGAGCAAATATTGTCTAGTCATTCTGCCGTAGAAGGCACAGGCGAGTTATTTAACCTACCTCGGCTCATTCGTCGAATTAATATTGAGGGTGGTAAAAGACAAGCAAGCTATCCTGAATCACTTGCCAAATTTACACCGGACGAGTTAAGGGCTTTTGGTCAAACTTATATTGAACAGACCAAGGTATATCGTACTAATAAACCTTATTTTATCGATAAGGCGCCACCTAATTTTCTCAATATTGGCCTGATCCACATGATACTGCCGAATGCGATCATTATCGACGCACGAAGACACCCATTATCTACAGGCTTCAGTAATTTTAAGCAACATTATGCTAATGGCCACGATTTCAGTTACAGCTTAGAAAATATCGGTCATTATTTTAATGGTTACTTATCGCTTATGAATCATTGGAACGAAGTATTGCCGAACAAAGTACTGACTGTTCAGTACGAGAATATGGTCAAAGACACCGAAAATCAGGTAAGACAATTACTAGCCCACTGTAATTTACCTTTTGAGCAACAATGTTTAGATTTCTACAAAAACAAACGTGCCGTGCGTACCTCAAGTAGTGAGCAAGTGAGACAGCCGATCAACAAAAAAGGCATGGAACAATGGAAGCACTTTGAACCGTATTTGTCGCCACTCAAGGAGGCGTTAGGTGAGGAAACTTTAGATCAATTTGAACAATGGTTGTAGAGCTATAGCTAACGAAGTGAGATCGAAATATTGGTATTTAGATTAATTCGTTGTCAATTGATTAGATCTCTTAATTTAAACGTCGCTAAAGAATGAATAGATTATATTTAGGTTGACATAATATGTCACGAAGGCTAATGTGTTAGCTTATCAGACACTTAAGGACATCAATTATATGAAGGCAACCTATCTCAATCATAGTAAATACCTCTTTTTACTGTTTCTGGTTTATTCCGTTTTTTCGCTCACGAATCGCCCTGACCTTACTATTTCTCTCACTGATATTGTTGTAGGTGCTGTACTGCCATTTTTGCCTGTATGGTTATCGTTTTTTGTTGCGAAGCGGTTTGATGCTGATATTAAAGGTTCAGCGTTAAACATTTTTACGCTCACTATTCCTGCATTGGTAGTGGTCGCTGAAACTTATTTGATATTCACAAATTCACTTAGTGTAAATGGTACCGGAGCAGGGCTACTAGGTGCATTTGGCGCAGGGACGTTAATCTTTTTTGTCGCTTTTGGCATAAGCCTGATTCTTGTATTGTTTGTCAACGGTAAAAAAGAAAAGCTCACCTCATAAATGAAGTGAGCTTTTTTAAGTTAGCAACCAGAGCTATTCTTTACAAAGAGAATAGCTCATTAGTTTCTAATGCTTAGAACGACAAGTTGTCTAGAAGATTGTCATCTACAAGGTTTGGTAGTGTCACTTTTAGCTTAGGCGTTCTAGCCATTTCACGTTTGATCGCAAAATTTGCTTCTTCATTACGTGCCCAGCTACGACGTGCTATGCCGTTATTTACATCGTATAACAACATTGATTTTAGTTTACACTCAGCGTCAGCGCTGCCGTCAAGTAGCATACCAAAACCACCATTCGTCACTTCACCCCAGCCTACGCCACCACCGTTATGAATAGACACCCAAGTCGCGCCACGGAAGCTGTCGCCAATGACGTTGTGAATCGCCATGTCTGCGGTAAAACGGCTGCCATCATAGATATTTGACGTTTCGCGGAATGGTGAGTCTGTGCCACTTACGTCATGGTGATCACGACCAAGTACCACAGGGCCGATTTCGCCACGATTAATCGCATCATTAAACGCTTTGGCAATTTCAATGCGACCTTGAGCATCGGCATAAAGAATACGTGCCTGTGAGCCTACAACCAACTTATTCTGCTTGGCATCTTTAATCCAAGTGATGTTGTCCTGCATTTGCTGCTGAATTTCTTCTGGAGACTCTTGCATGATCTTGTTTAGCACTTCTGCGGCAATCGCATCTGTTTTGTCTAAATCGGCTGGGTTACCTGAAGCACATACCCAGCGGAAAGGACCAAAGCCATAGTCGAAACACATAGGGCCAAGAATATCTTGTACGTAAGACGGGTATTTGAAATCAATGCCATTTTCTGCCATTACGTCGCCGCCAGCACGAGAAGCTTCCAGCAAGAACGCATTACCGTAGTCGAAGAAATATGTGCCACGAGCTGTGTGTTTGTTCACCGCGTCGGCATGGCGTTTTAACGTTTCTTGAACCTTCACTTTGAACAGTTCTGGCTCTTCACGGATAAGACGGTTCGACTCTTCGTAGCTGATATCTACTGGATAATAACCGCCAGACCAAGGGTTATGTAGTGATGTTTGGTCTGAGCCTAAGTGTACGAAGATTTCTTTTTCATAAAACGCTTCCCACACATCAACCACGTTACCAATATATGCAATTGATACCACTTCTTCATTGGTCTGTGCTTCTCTAACACGTGCAATTAGCGCATCCATGTTGTCGATAAGCTCATCTACCCAGCCTTGCTCGTGACGCTTGATCGCCGCTTGTGGATTTACTTCAGCACATACTGTAATACAGTTAGCAATATTACCGGCTTTTGGTTGTGCACCACTCATGCCGCCTAAGCCAGCTGTTAAGAAAATCTTGCCGTTAGGGTTTTCGCCTTTGTTTAACACTTTACGGAATGCATTCATCACGGTGATTGTTGTGCCGTGTACAATGCCTTGTGGGCCAATGTACATGAATGAACCTGCCGTCATTTGACCGTACTGAGTTACACCCAAAGCGTTGAACTTTTCCCAATCGTCTGGTTGTGAGTAGTTCGGGATCATCATACCGTTGGTTACTACCACACGAGGCGCGTCTTCAGATGATGGAAATAACCCCATTGGGTGACCTGAATAAATGTGCAAAGTTTGATCACTTTCCATTTCGCTCAAGTACTTCATCGTCAGAAGGTACTGGGCCCAGTTTTGGAATACTGCACCGTTACCACCGTACGTAATAAGTTCTTCTGGATGCTGTGCAACGGCAGGATCGAGGTTGTTGTCGATCATCAGCATGATCGCAGCCGCTTGTTCACATTTAGCCGGGTAGTCTGATACTGAACGTGCTCTCAACTCGTAGTTTGGCTTAAAGCGGTACATATAAATACGGCCAAAATCTTTAAGTTCTTGAGCAAATTCTGGCGCTAACTCAGCATGCCATTCTTTTGGGAAATAACGTAAGGCATTGCGCACCGCTAGCTGCTTTTCTTCTGCGCTCAAAATGTCTTTACGTTTCGGCGCACGGTTTACACCAGCAAGGTATGGCTTCGCTGGTGGCAGTTCACTTGGAATGCCTTGCT
The DNA here is from genome assembly GCF_053485835.1 of Thalassotalea fusca. Classification (NCBI taxonomy): domain Bacteria; kingdom Pseudomonadati; phylum Pseudomonadota; class Gammaproteobacteria; order Alteromonadales; family Colwelliaceae; genus Thalassotalea; species Thalassotalea fusca. The sequence goes on along the minus strand of NZ_JBQRUN010000015.1, from coordinate 59,878 downwards.
TAATTTGTTCTTGAAAATTCATCACGACACTCCTTTTTATTTGTCAACGCTAACAGTAAATGCTTGCGACTTAACCATGTCGATCATGGCGTCGATATCTGGTTTTAGTAGTCTGTCTTCTTCAAGCTTGGCGACCCTTGTTCTGATTAGAGCAAAGTTCTTCTCAATAATGTCAGAGCATATGTTAGGGCGTCTAAATTCCATAGCTTGTGCAGCATACATTAATTCGATAGCCAGTATCTTTTCTAGGTTACCTAAGATCTGATTTAGCTTGCGGCCCGAAATACTACCCATAGATACATGATCTTCTTGTCCCATTGAGGTAGGTACACTGTCTGCAGACGGTGGGAAACAAAGAGATTTGTTTTCGGTGACTAACGCTGCAGTGGCATATTGAGGGATCATCATGCCTGAGTTTAAACCGCCAGAGGTGGTTAACAAACGTGGTAATCCGTGTAGGCCTTCAAGTAGTAAATAACAGCGACGATCTGAGATGTTGCCTAATTCTGACGCAGCGATTGAGGTATAATCTAATACCATAGCTAAAGGCTGACCATGGAAGCTACCGCCAGAAATCGCTTCTTCGTCACTGATAACAATTGGGTTGTCAGTCACTGAGTTCATTTCAATCTCAGCTAATTCTTTTAGGTGGTAGTAGGCATTGCGCGATGCACCATGAACTTGCGGAATACATCTTAACGAGTAAGGATCTTGTACACGGTCACATTCTTCATGATCCGCCATGTTTTGAGAGTCCTTAAAAAATGCTCTCATGCGTGATGCGACTTCTAAGTTACCAACAAACGGGCGTGTTTTATGTAGCTCTTCTCTAAATGGTGAGGCACTGCCTTGCATGCCTTCAATGCTCATTGCACCAGCTAAATCAGCTAAATCGAGCAAATAACGCATTTTTGTCAACGCAGTGATGGCATGCGATAAAATAAACTGCGTACCGTTAATGAGTGCAAGACCTTCTTTAGCGTGCAATTCAAGTGGTTCTAGGTTGTTATCTGCTAGTACTTGTGCTGCTGGTACTGCCTTACCATCTTGCCAGAATTCACCTTCACCGATTAGCGGTAAAAATAGGTGAGAAAGCGGTGCTAAGTCGCCAGATGCGCCCACTGAACCTTGCTCTGGCACTACTGGAATGATGTCTAAATCGATAAATGCCAGCATGCGTTCAACAACTTCTAAACGAATTCCTGAAAAACCTTGGCTTAATGCATGCACTTTTGTGATAAGCATTAATTTTGAGATTTCTTTGGCAATGGATTCGCCCACACCTACCGCGTGAGTAATTAAAAGGTTTTTCTGTAATAAATGCGTTTCTTCAGGGGAAATTTGTGTATCGCATAGTGGACCAAAGCCTGTATTGATACCGTATACCGCAGTGTCAGAACTTGCCATTTTCTCGACATTTTGTCTGCTCTTATTAATTTGATCGAGGGCTTCTTGGCAAAGCTCTGCTTTAATTGTACCGTCGGCAATGCCGTTTACAATGTCAAGATCAAGATGATCAATACCATATTTAAACGTCACGTTGTTCTCCTAATTATCAAATATGTTAAATATCGCTCAAAAAACCGTTTTTACCAGTTGCGCTCAATTTAACGAAACTAACGACGCCCTGAAATTAACAGGTACGGCGTTCACCTGTAAGTATGATTGCTGGCAACGAATTGCCAACTAATTATTTATCGCTATACGCGTTATTTCACTGCTTGCTTTGTACTACTTTTGAAATGCCACATTTTGTCGCACAAGAATACAGCTTGTATATACAAATTTAAATCTAGTCTGGCATAAAATGGTTGTATATACAAGTGTTGTAGTTTATGAAATAGCTCAGCTGAAAATATATGGAAGTAACTATATTGAAAACATATATATACGATCAATTTGTTGACGAAGTATCGCATTCTAAATAAGGGAAGCTTAATAACTGTGGGCTGAATTTGTGGTTAATTATGGGAGTGTGAGAAGCCAAGTATAAATGGCACTTGGCATTTTGTTTGTTAATTTACTCTTCAGTCATCCGTTAATAACAGAATTAACCAAGAATAAACTGAGCGAGTGCTTTTTGGATGCCAACCACGTCGGTGCCTTTTTTCAGCTCTTTTACCATTGGCGTGGTGTCGCTGCCTATCCACAATTTAAGCTCTGCGTCTAGGTCAAACCTGCCAGCAGTTTCAACAGAGAAGCGTGAAATTGATTTGAACGGAATAGAAAGGTACTCGGTTTTTTTACCGGTCAGTCCTTGTTTGTCGATTAAAATGAGGCGCTTGTCGGTAAAAACAAACATGTCTCGAATAACTTTGTAGCCCATTGTAATCTGTTCGTTTGGTGCAATGATAGGTTCTAATTCTTCTGCAAGCTCTTCCAGATCTATTTCAGAAGCATTCCCCATTATTCCTGATAATATACCCATTTGATTTTCCTTACCGTGGTTACTGAATTGTCAGCATAGCGAATCACTGAGCATTTGTGAACTCGATACACTTTAACAAGTTTGTTGCTACATTTTGTTACAGACGCTAAATCTTGTTACGCATTTGCTTGTCATTATTCCTTATTGTTTAACCATCAAACTATTTAAGGAAAAAGAAAAATGAAAAAATTTAACCGTTTAGCATCAGCCTTGTGTATAGCATATTCATCAATTGTCTTAACTGGTTGTGGTAGTAGCGCTAGTAAGAGTGACCCAGTGGTTGTTGAAGAACAGCCAGTCGTCGAAGAGCAACCAGTTGCTATGGATTACCAAACGCTAATAGACAATGCTATTTCGGAAACCATTCCGGGTATTGTTCTGTTAGTTGATTCACCGCAAAATCGATTTTTAGGCAGTGCGGGTGTTGCCAACAAGGATACACAAGAGGCAATGCAAACCAGTGCAGTTATGCCTAATGGCAGTGCAGGTAAGAAACTAACAGCACTTTTGGTAGCACAACTGGCAGATCAAGGATTGTTAAACTTAGATGATACTATCGACAATTGGTTGCCACAAGAACTGTTAATCCAGATTGCGCACAGTGAAAAGATGACATTGCGACAACTGCTAAATCATACCGCGGGAGTTTATGATTATCTTGATGACGATGATTATGAGTCTGCCGTATTTCATGATCCTGAATCGCTAAAAACGGATGCTTACGTACTGCAGTTTGCTTTGAATAAACCTGCGTCATTTGAACCGGGCGAAGGATGGGACTATTCAAATACTGGTTATTTATTGGCGGGTTTGATTTTGGATGAGGTACTAGGTAATCATCATTCACAGGAAATTCGCAACAGCATATTAGAGCCGTTAGGGATGAACGCTAGTTATTATGGCGGGGTTGAAAACGAGCGCGGCGAAATCATCGATGGATATTACGAATTAGGTTCAGGAGAAGTTATTAGCACTAAGGCGTTTTACCAAAATATTGGTATCGCAGACGCACCACTTGTAGCCAATGTTGAAGATGTTGCTTTGTTACTCAAAACCATTATTGAAGATGAAAGCTTTGTGGGTCAGGAAGTAAGGGAAACACTCATTGGTGAAAGCAACTTACAACTTATGGGCGATGGAAAGTACTATGGTATGGGTGTTATTAAAGAAACAATTAATGACACGGTTGTTTATCATCATGGTGGTGAGGAAGCGGGCTATTCAACCACCAATATTTATATTCCTTCAAGTCAAACCAGCATCACGGCATTTTTCAATTGTGGCGGCTATGAAGCGTGTGAAGAAAGCACTGACGCGGTAGTGCATGCTGTTCTAGGTGAGGAGTTACAATAGCATTATCGGAAATACTTGTGGCAATAGGTCATGAATACCGGATATGAAACAATAAAGCGACATTATGTCGCTTTATTGTTTCATATTGAGTTAGTATTTATTAGCTCGCCAAATTATCACGCACATTCTTTTGCACAGTAATTGCGGCAAAACCACTTAGCAAATACGCCATGGCGTAGAAGCCTTTTTCACTTAATAGCAAATCTGCGTTAATCAGTCCAATGGTGAGTAACGCAATTGCAATGCCTGATGATGTCCAACACATAATACTATAAGGTTTGGAAATGTTTTGTCCTTCGAGTTTGTCACGAATGGTTTTTTGTAGTGATACAAACGAAAACAGTCCAAAGATCAGAATGGCGAAATAGTAGCCTTTTTCGTTAAGCGCCATTTCTGCATTCAGCAGGCCTACACAAAAGGTAGTGATACCTGCAATTAACATGGCAATTGACGTTAATACAAATGCTTTAGTTGGTTTAGTATTCATTCTCGTTTCTCCATCAAATAGTGCTACCACCGTGTAGCGAATTCGAAAACGAGTATTGATGCTTGGTTTAAATAAGTAAACTAACTTGTGAAAAGGTTACGTTATTTAAACCAAAAGTATCAGCATGCTAAACTTTAGAGGGGTTTTCTAATAAAGTTAGTAAGCACCTTTGTCATTTGGTCAAAGCCAGGGTTGAAAGTTAATCGCTGTAAATAAGGATGGCTTTCCATGTTTTCTGATGTTGTTTCACCGAGCACTGGCTCGTTGGTCGTTTTACAGATTTTGTAGTGTTCACTGCCAAATACGGCTTCACAATTGCGGTAGTGACCACGCCAGCCGTAATGTGGGTTTGATGGTGCATTGAGTACTGCCGTGTGGGCTACGTTTAAGATCTTAGCGCAATACTCGGCGTCGCGGCACGTTGGCTGAATGCGACGAAAACTATCCGGCAATGTTGACAGTGACGCTAATCTGCCGAAATAGAATATGGCATCACGATGTTTTGTTGTTCTATTTTGTGCTTGGTGCCATCGTCTAAGTAGCTTAATTGTTGCGCTTGTCTCGATTGTTGAGTCATGCTCTGTGGTTATCGTTAATACGGGGACATCTGGTATTGTGCTGGTGCGATTCACTTTGTCGTTTAAACGTATCATTAGTTCATGAACTTGCGCCCCTGCATTCAATGGAAAAGACTCATATTTAGCAAAATCAATATCTGCGCCTTTGTGGGTGTAGTCTAAAAATGGGAGCCAATCAACGTATTGGGCTGCCCATGCTACTGTCGATTTAGCCTGACTCGCCGGAGCCCACAAAATTACCCCATTTACTTTTGCTAAGTCTCGTGTTGTTGATAACAAGTTATCTAATATCAGCGCGCCGCCGGTGGAAAAGCCACCTAGGTACACTTGCTCAAAATCTTCTAATGTTTTTTCAATTGCATAATGCGTTGCTTGTTGCCACTCCTTGTAACTCACATCCACTAAGGCTTCAGCTGCTGTACTATGACCCGGTAGTAACAGTGTTCGCACTGTTAACCCTTGATCGTAAAAGAAACTGGCTAAGTCATGAAAATGGTAAGGCGAGTCAGTTAAGCCATGAACGAGCAATATGGCACGGTTACTATTCGGTACTTTAAGTTCAAATGGCGTAACAAGATCAGCAACCGTTAACTCGGCGGGTGCCTTGTTTTGAGCTTTCGTAACGCCAGTTGATATCGGACATTTCAGTTTAGCTTTCGGGTTTTCAGCGTTTACTTTTTTGCGGGCAAAGTTTAAGTATTCTTCATAGCTTTGCGAACTTTGGTAGTCAAAAGTGGGTGTGTCTTTGTCCTTCGGAAAATTTCGATATTGACCATTGTCTGCAAGTGACTCTATGCGAGAAACATCGTGATTCAAATTAATGCAGTCGATTGTACTCGCACTAACCGAGAAGGCTGATAGTGTGAAAAACAGAGCTGTTAGCTTAGTGATTGTACGCATCAATTAATCCTTATTTGGTTGTCTTCTAAATTGCTCAAATAGCGATGGTTCCCATGGCCTCATGGCAAACAGCATACCCATATGAATTCGCTTTTCCAATGGTAAATCGCTGTCTTCTATATTTAATTCAGCTGCTTGCTTGGTAATTTGGTTGAGCTTACGTTGAATCGTTTCTATCGACGATTGCGAATATCGACCGCGTAAATAAAAGCGAAAGCAATTGTCGCCATCAAAACTACTGGCCATAAACCGGTTGAGTACTTCTTTCTCCATGAAGCGTTCAAGTGGACCATTCTTAATCCATCTAAAATCCTGTGCAATCAACAATTTGTAATTGTTGTTGGGTAAGAGTTGTATAAGTTTAATTTTATCCAGCTTAGCCATCAAACGTATGCATTCGTGAAAATCAATGTCGTAGTGCTCAATGATTTCTTCGAATCGCCAGTAATCCCTAACACATACAGCTACCAAGAGTAGTTTTGGATTCTCAATGAGTTCTTGCTCTTGTTCTAAAGTTAACTCGGTGAGTTGTTGCTGTTGTTTTTCAGCCAAAGCAAACAAATCAGATAACGTTAAATTGATAATGTTGCACACTTCCTCTAGGCGCGCTAATGAAAAGTTGTGGGTGGCAAATACCCGCTTTATGTTAGCCTCGCTCATCGATAGTTCATTGGCAACGTCCTTGTATGTTACTTTGTGTTGTTTAAGTAGCTGCTTGAGTGTGGTGGTGACTTGCTTAATTTGACTCATCAGTTTTTCCATAAAGTATCAATTATCGATACTTTAAGTGGTTTTATATAATACATCAATCACTTTGGTTTACAGATTGGATACGTCTAACTAAGGTGTTTAGCGAATCAATTGTTAAGGAAAATATTATGAAAACGTTGTCTTATCTATCATGTTTAACTGTGTTGTTAACTTCATTTAATTCGATGGCAGAACCTGCGTCAGAGCATTCGGGCAAAGCAAGTAAACACTCTGCACTAGCGGTATCGCATGGCACTGTTGGCAGTGCGCAGGTGGCAAGTGCTGCGGTTGCAGTTCCGTTAGTGGTAGTAGGGAGTGTCGCGCTGAGTGCTGGGGCGGCAAGTGTGGAAGCAGGAGAAAAACTATCTGTAGTGTCATCGAGTAATGCCAGCAAAGTTACGCACACACAGCCTGTTGAACTGGAAGTAACAGAAATAACTATTACGGTAGATCGTTCACCAGCAGAAGCGATGAAAGATAATCAGTAGGTTGTCTACGTTATTCGACTTGAGCAGAGCAAAATAGAGAGGGATGAGAATATGAAAAAGCAATTAATGACATTTTTACTGATTGTTATTGCATGTACTGCCAATGCAGGTAGCAATCAGGTAGCCGAGGCTAGGTTTAAAGCAGAACAAATCGCAAAATTTGCTAAAGATGTTGAGAAATATGCTGCAAGCAAAGGCGCCAGAGCTTTTATCATATCAAGGGTTGGGCAGCCGAAATCTAAGCTACCGAAAGGGATTGATTTTACCCACACTGCCATTGCCGTATATTCGGAAATAACACTCAATGATGGTAAAAAAGTAAAAGGTTATGCAATTCATAATCTCTATCAAAATGAGAAAAACAGTGGAAAAAGTTCTCTCGTCACAGATTACCCGGTCGACTTTTTCTGGGGAGCGCACGAACTCAAAGCGGGGATTATTATTCCTACGCCAGCGCAGCAACAAAAGATTATTGAAGTGATAGCCAGTGGTAAGAACAAATTGCTGCATAACCCTAAGTATTCTTTGGTGGCTAACCCATTTAATAATCGATATCAAAACTGTACAGAACATACGTTAAATGTGATAAATGCCGCCATTTACCAAACCACAGATATGAAACAATTAAAGGCGAATACCGAGGCGTATTTTGAACCTCAACGTGTTCATGTGAGTCGCTTTAAGCTTTCACTTGGCAGTATGTTGGCTGATGGTATTACAACGAAAGATCACAAAGGTAAGGTAAGGACTGCTTCGTTTGGTACTATTGCTAAGTACTTAACCAAATATCAGTTGGCCACACCGGCATATGTTTTTGAAGCCTAAACTTGTAGAAGATTAAATTACCTAAAATTGTAAGAAATAACTGTATCAAGGTGAAAAATATAGCACATTGAATTTATCTAATAGTGATTCTTCCGTTTCTACGTGATTGGGATCAGGAATAACGCAGTCGATAGGGCATACCAACACACATTGTGCCTTGTCGTAGTGCCCAACACATTCGGTACAAAGAGCCGGGTTTATCTCATAAACGCTTTCTCCCATACTTATTGCTTGATTGGGGCACTCTGGTTCACACATATCACAGTTGATGCAATCGGATTCAATTAGTAATGCCATCGACCAGCCTTTACGTGTTAGCGTGCTTTTCTTGAGCGAAAGGGTGTCGTGTTGTTTCTCCATGTTCGAGATATCGCATCAAAATGCCAAACGACAGGTCGAGTTGTGTATCAACCGATATCAATACTTTATGGCCTGAACCTTTGGCGTCGTGAATCACTTCACCCTTTGGTGATTCCATATGTGTGAGGACAAACGACTGGCAGCCTTGTGGTGTCATAATTTCAAGCTCATCGCCAACGAGAAATTTATTCTTTACGTCAATCTCGAGTAAGCCGTTATCTTCGTTACGCGCAATTATTTCACCGACAAATTGCTGGGTATCGCTTTTTGAGTAACCATAATCGTAATTTTGTGTATCGGTATGCCTGTGGCGTTGTAGGAAGCCTTCGGTATATCCTCTGTGAGCCAGATGTTCTAACTCTTGATTAAGTGCAGAGTTGAATTGATTACCCTGTATCGCATCCATTATAGCTTGGTGATAAACGCGTGCAGTACGGGCGCAGTAATAAAATGACTTAGTACGCCCTTCAATTTTCAATGAATGAATCCCCATTTTCACCAGTCGCTCTGCATGCTCTACGGCGCGCAAATCTTTAGAGTTCATGATATAAGTACCGTGTTCATCTTCAAACGCTGGCATATATTCACCTGGCTTGTGGGCTTCTTGTATTAGCACGCTATCGTCAAAACTATTGCCTGCATGTGGATCAAATTGTTGCACTGCAATAATATCGCCTGTTTCAGTCTGCGTTGCCGGGTGTACATTGTAATTCCAACGACAAGCGTTGGTACACGTGCCTTGGTTTGGATCACGTTTATTCATGTAGCCAGACAGTAAACATCGTCCTGAATAGGCCATGCATAGTGCACCATGTACAAATACTTCTAACTCTATATCAGGACAGCGCATGCGAATTTCTTCGATTTCGTCTAAAGACAATTCTCGCGACAAAATAACACGTTCAATGCCTTGATCTTGCCAAAACTTCACTGAAGCCCAGTTAACGGCATTTGCTTGCACTGATAAGTGAAGCGGCATGTCTGGAAAGGCTTCCTTAGTCATCATGATCAAACCTGGATCAGACATAATCATTGCGTCAGGTTTCATGGCAATAACAGGGGTTAAATCTTTAATAAACGTTTTTAATTTGCTGTTGTGAGGAGCTATATTATTGACAACGTAGAATTTTTTACCAATCTGATGTGCCTCGTTGATACCAATCGCTAGATTTTCATGGCTAAACTCATTATTTCTTACGCGAAGGGAATATCTTGGCTGACCGGCGTAGACAGCGTCGGCACCATAAGCAAAAGCGTAGCGCATGTTTTTAAGGCTTCCTGCGGGAGATAAGAGTTCTGGCTTAAACGTCATCAAATTAATCCGGTCAAATTAAAACGGCGTATTTTAATTTTCTCTTTGGCGTCGGTAATTGATTTGAATCAAGTTCTTGTCGTGTTTGAGTACTACTATCGTAAATTTCCCCATTTAGTGAGCGGGAATTCACTACTGTTATGGGCATTTTTGGGGCACGGTATTATGAAGAATGAAGGTGGGCTATTTTTAATGAATTCATGGCAGCGCAGAAGTTCGTCTACTATACTCAGCCAAACTATGTGCATATTGTTTGTTTACTGAGCACCTGCCATCTTTTAGTGATTTGTGATTGGCTCAGCGTGTTCATATGAGGCATGGTTGAATCTAAGAAATAACAAGGACGGTGCTATGATTAAAATTCTCATGATAGACGATGATGAATTTGATTTTCTAACGGTTAAAAAGCTTTTAGAGCGTTGCTCTTTGCAACAATTCTCTGTTGAGCATGTTAACAATTATCAAGATGCATCGTTAATGATTCGCTGTGCAAACCATGATGTCTATTTAGTTGACCAAAACCTTGGTTGCTACAAAGGGTTATCACTTATTAAAGAGTCTGTTGATAGGGGGCATGCAGCGCCATTTATTTTATTAACAGGTGAAACAAGTCAACAAGTCATCGAAATGGCGATAAAACAGGGCGCAGCTGATTACATTCCTAAAGCTGAACTAACACCCGCGTTTTTGGGACGTGTCATTCTTCATTCCCTCGATAGAAAAAAAGCACAAACTGAACTGTTATATATAGCCAACCATGATGAACTAACGGGTTTAGCCAATCGAAATCATTTTCATAGCAGGTTGCTAGAATCAATCGCGCGAGCTAAGCGAAGCTCGCAGAAAGTTGCACTGTACTTCCTCGATTTAGATAGGTTCAAGCTTATTAACGATAGTTTAGGCCACGCCATGGGCGACAAGTTGTTAAAGAAAATCGCACAGCGTCTAACATCTATTATGAGAGAACATGACGTTGTAGCCCGTTTGGGCGGCGATGAATTTATTATCCTATCGGAAAATGTGGAAAGCTTAGTTTGTGTTCAGGCGATCGCCAGTAAAATTCTAGAATCATTCACACCGCCAATCATGTTAGATCAACATGAAATTCATGTAGCGACTAGCATTGGAGTTTCTATCTATCCCGAGTGTGGCAATAATGCTGAAACGTTGGTACGAAAAGCTGACTTAGCCTTATATCGCGCTAAAGAAACATTTCGGGGGTCGTTTCAAATTTATACCGATGATTTAAATGAAGTTGTTTGCCAACGATTAATGTTAGAAAAAGAACTTTATAAAGCGCTTCGTCAAAAGGATTTTTACTTAGTATTTCAACCTAAGGTTGATATTTATACTGAGAGCGTTTTGGGAGTGGAAGTGCTCATTCGCTGGGAACACTCGATTCTTGGTAATATTGCCCCAGACAATTTTATCGATATAGCTGAAGAAACAGGGCTTATCGTGCCCATAGGAGAGTGGGTTATTCGAACGGCTATGCAAGAGTTAAAGCCATTGTTGGCTGATTACCCACAGCTCAATGTTGCAATTAATGTGTCGGCCAGACAATTACAGGACGACACGCTTATCGATGTTATCAAGCAAGTGATTGAAAGTGATATAACGCCTGAAAAACTGGAAATTGAATTAACTGAACAAGCTTTTATTGATAACGCCGACACCAATAATATGATTTTTAATCGTATTAGAGAGCTCGGTGTTAGCTTGGCTATAGATGATTTTGGTACGGGCTATTCATCATTAAGCTATCTTAAGTATTTTCCTGTCAATATACTTAAAATTGATCGGTGTTTTATTCAGAATATTATTTCCGATAGGAAAGATTGTGCTATCACTAAAGCCGTGACCGAATTAGCGCATGATTTGGATATGCAAGTTGTGGCTGAAGGTATAGAAAACCTAATGCAACTTGAGATCCTTCGACAGCTGAAATGCGACATTGGGCAAGGTTATTATTTTAGTAAGCCTGTAAAAATACCCGAGTTAACAACGCTTTTGGCGGAAGATGTAAATCATAGAAAAGCAAATTATTTGTAATAATTTCACGTGGCTACATTGGTAAACTTAAAAGGATGTAAATGTGTCTGAAAAGAACGAATTAGTAACAAATCAGCGTGGAGTAATGTTAAGGAAAGCCAGTTACTCGTTTCCACCGCTCAGATTAATTATTTTACTTTTCATCATTACTTGCTTAATTGTGTTGTTAGTGCAGTCTCATTTTAGTACCTGGCTAGGTAGTATGGAATCACATACCTTGATGGAGGCCGTTGCCACTACTTTGGCACTGGTGATTGGTGTGATGGCGACCATACATTATTTTAGCCATAAAAAACGTCCGTTCCTTTATATTGGTGCAGGTTTCATCGGTGCATTTTTTCTGGACGGCTATCACGCGATTGTGACCAGTGCATGGTTTGATGGCGTATTCCCCTCTGTTCCTGAATCGCTTATCCCTTGGAGTTGGAATGCTTCTCGAACCTTTCTGGCTGTGTACTTGTTTTTAAGTTGTAAATACATACTTAAGAATACCAATATTTCGCTTAAAACTGACAAAGAATTTGAATGGCATGTCGTCAGATATGTTACTACATTAACACTGGCTAGTTTTTTAGTGTTCGCTTTTGTTCCTCTGCCTGCAGCGTATTATCCGGATTTAATCATTGGACGGCCTTCGGAGTTTGTGGCTGCAATTTTCTTCATGCTGGCGCTAAAGGGGTATTTTTCTCATTCTAACTGGCGAACAGATTCGTTCGACTTCTGTGTGCTGATTTCATTATTCCTGGGGGTAGTTGGTCAAATTTGTTTTATGGCGTTTTCTTTCCAGTTATTTGACGCCATGTTTGATATGGCACATGTGTTAAAAATTGTCAGTTATATGTGTGTGCTTATTGGTTTACTCACTAGCATGCAACGGTTATTTGGAGAGGCGATCAAAAATGCAGAGTCGTTAACATTACTAAATCAAAATTTAGAGCAAATTGTTCAACAGCGTACGCAGGAAATTCAACAAGAAAATGAAAAAGCTGTCATCTTAGCTGAACTTGCAGAATGCGCTAAAGCAAAAGCTGAGCAAGTGTCGCAAAATCTGCGTGATACCAATAGCGATCTTGAACAATTTGTTTATGTTGCTAGTCATGATTTAAAAGCACCGTTGCGTGCGATAGATAATTTAGCTGAATGGATCGAAGAAGATTTAGGTGAGCTACTTACAGGTGAACCTAAGGAAAACATGCAGCTACTGCGAGGCCGAGTGGCTCGATTAGAGGTATTGCTAGATGATTTGCTGGCTTATTCTCGAACAGGTAAAGGTAGTGAAAACGTTAGTGACGTACACGTTCAGGAAGTGATTGATAATGTTGCTGAAATTTTAGGCGATAACGATGAAAATGTACATATTTCTACCGTAGGTTATATGCCATCGCTATTGACACAGAAGGCGGCGCTGGAGCTTGTGTTTAGGAATTTAATTAATAATGCCATTAAACATCATGATCGTGACGAAATTAATATTAAGGTTTCAGCTCAAGATTTAGGGGAATTCTATCGATTTTCTGTGATTGATGATGGCCCAGGAATACCTCCCGAGTTTCATGAAGATATATTTTTATTGTTCAAAACCTTGAAGCCCAGAGATGAAGTGGAAGGTAGTGGCATGGGATTAGCCATTATTAAGAAATTGGTAAGTGCGCAAGGAGGGAGTATTTACGTGGATTCTCAACCAGATATGCGCGGTACAACTATTGTTTTTGATTGGAAAAAAGAATTGAAGGAGATGGCAATTGAAAAACGCTGAAATGCATGTATTGCTAGTAGATGATGATGAAGTAGATGTTAAATTGGTCAAAAGGGCATTTAATAAGGCGCAGGTTACTAATCCATTAATTGTTGCTAAAGATGGTATTGAAGCGCTTGAGCTTTTGCGAAGCAATTGTATTCCATCGCCTCGTATTATTCTTATGGACATTAACATGCCACGCATGGATGGAATTACCTGTATGAGGCACATTCGTGCAGATAAATCATTGAAACAATCAATTATTTTCGTTATGACAACATCAAGCGATGACGAAGATAAGTTTGCCGCATATGACCTGAACCCAGCAGGGTACATCATTAAAAGTAACTTGTGCGATGGTATTATAAATGCCATAAAAATGATTGGTAGCTTTCAAAAAGTAGTGCTTTTCCCTGGATAATTTTTTGCACTGCATGTGTAAGTATCATGCATCGACCATAATCAGTGTCTGGACAGGCGGTTATTACCTCAATATCAAGCAAGAGATGACTGATAGGTTGCCTGAACTCAACCATATCACTCTGAGCGAAATTTGGTTATTGATGCATCCAGACTTAAGCCATTTGGAATGCATTCGAATGGTAATATGGTGTTTGACCGATTGTTTTATTTCGTTGAATTATAATAACTAACGAGAGCTTGCAGTGTGAAAAAATTACTGAGTCAACTGTTCCTCAGTTTGATTGTAATGGTAACTATGCTAGCTTTAAATCATACAACTCTAATAGGCGCTCGATAATAATTGTTAATGAACAGCCAGTTACCTAACTTTAAGTTGAGACTATTCACGCTATTTTTATTCTCTGCCTTACCATTGAGCGTTTACGCTAAAAACTTAAATTCAGACGCTCTTTATCAATTAACGCTCGCAGATTTGATGAAGATTAAAGTGACTACTGCGTCTAAATTTGAGCAGTCGTTGCATGACTCACATGCAAGCCTATCTATTATTAATCGTCAGCAAATCGAACAGTTTGGTGGCCAAAATTTATTTGAAGTATTGGAGCGAATTGTTTCAGTTAATAGTAACTTTGGCGTATTAACCAGTATTACCACGCGTGGCAGTAAGCCCTGGACTTCATTAGCGCAGCATCTAGGGCTTATCAATGGCCGTCCTTTTGGTAACATGAGTGGTGCGCACAGCCTTTATACTTCAATTCCGTTAACGTCTGTAGAGCGAATTGAATATATCAGGGGACCTGGCTCCGTACTGTATGGTACTAATGCATATCAAGGGGTGTTCAACATTGTTACCAAACAAGCAATCAAGGACGGTTGGCAGGCTAATCAAAGATTTACTGTTGGGAGTTTTAACAGTCGAATTCTTGATGGTAGTGCCCAATATCGTCAGGGGGACTTCGACTTATCTGTTGGCATATTACTCACGGATGTTGATGGATGGAAGGCTGAGATGTTTGACCCAGTTCAAATGCAGTTCTACAGTCGGGATGCCTTCCAAAAAGAACAAACTATTCATTTGGATGCGTCTTATCAAAACCTTTCTTTTAGCGTTTTTAACAGTCAGCAACAGCGCTTTGGCAACTATTGGGATGCCCCAGAAGCTAGCTATATTCCATGGTCAAAAAAACATCCTACTCAAGTGGCCAATTTAAGTCATGACTACCAAATAAATACTCGTTGGCGAATTGAAAGTCACCTTACTTATATCAAAAAGACAATGGAGTGGAGTAGTAACGGCGTAGCGGATGAATTTATTCGGATAAAATCGCCGTTTACTCAGAAACTTTTGGAGATAAATGTTTTTGGTCAACTCAGTGAAAATAGCGACTTTTTAATGGGAGGGACGTTTGAAAATCGAAAGATATTTGATGCCGTCACTGTACCTGATAGCAGTGAAGATTATGCGAGTGCTTATTTTCAATTCCAACACCAAGTATTACCGTCTCTTTCTTATATGATTGGCGGACAATACGTCACCTCTATCAATCTCTATGGTGAGGCTGATAAAAACGCTGACTTTGTACCAAGGCTAGGCTTGATATACGACTTTGCGCCTGATTGGGCGGTTAAGGTGTTGCATGGACAGGCATATCGTCAACCAACGGCTGGAGAGCGCTCTATCGAAACACCTGGCGTACAGCAAGGATCGCCGGATTTGGATTCTGAGACCATTACAACCAACGAATTACAGCTATTTTACCAAGTGCCAGATTTATTGTTTACGCTAACTTGGTATCACAGCGAAGAACGTAACTTAATTTTACTTGTTCCAACAGAGGACGAAAATTTTCCTTTGAAAAACCAAAATCAAGGGGAGTTAACCTCCAAAGGTCTTGAGTTAGAATTTAAGTATGATTTTGATGAAAGCTGGTACGTAGAGTTTTCTGCAACGCATCAAAAAAATAAGAACGGCCAAGGGGTGAATAATACTAACTTATCGCCAAATAATAGCTGGAAGTTGGGCATTGGCTATAACATAGACAATTGGCGTTTTGGCTTATATAACCTGCATTATTCAGATTACCACGACAATATTTTCTTAGACCCAAATAGAGAAATAGTGAATCCGCCTGCGAATGGATATGATTGGCTGACGTTCAAAGTGCATACCGAACTAGTTACTTTTGCTAGTGGGGCTTCGCTTGATTTTTCTTTGGAATTTAAGAACATTCTCGATGAGAAAGTGTACCAGCCCAATGATACCCCTGTGTTTTATCCGATTAACACGTTACCAGCGCGAGAACAAAGAGGGGTCTTCGCGACTATTACCTACCGTTTATAAGCGATATGCATTCATCATTGTGAATAACCCTAATGGATTTCTATGTAATGTATGCTAGCAATATTGTCTTTTTAGAGCGTCTATATTTCCCAATGGTTTTTTTTACTAAAGCGATCACTATTCAAACGAAGCTAAAATGTATCGCTCTAAATAAGATATTGCATCACCACTGTCGCGGTTTCCGGTAAATACAACGACTAAGTCTTGTTCTGGTACTACAAAAATAAACTGGTCATTGGCGCCACGCGCTGCATAGTAGCTAAATTTGTTATTTGAAGTGGTTGTGAGCCACCACCAATAACCATAACCCCAACCATCGGCAAGCGGTGCTTCAACTTGTTCAGAAATGGATGCTGTCACCCAATCTGAAGAGATTACCTGTGCTCCCTGCCACTGTCCGTCGTTTAAGTATAATTGACCAAACTTAGCCATATCTCTGGGGAGCATGTTACCACTTAATGCTTCGCCAGATGGTGAATGGGACCAAGTAAATTTTGAGATCCCAAGTGGTGTAAACAAGTGCTCCATTGCAAAATCATCAATAGTGCGATTGGTAATATTTTCAATGATGGTGTGAGAAACAATATTCAATCCGGTGAAGTATGAAAAGGTGCTGCCCGGCGCATCATTAATGGTTTGGCTTAAGGTGTAATAGGTCCAGTTATGGCTTTGGTTGAGTTTATGGGAATTACAGTCGCCGCTACTTCCGTCACGACAAGGGAAGCCTGAACGCATGGTAAGTAAATGTGCCAGCGTTAAGTTGTCTTTGCCGTTACTCCAATCAAGCGTTTGGTATTGTGGTAATAAAGGAAAGATAGTTTGGTTAACGTCTGTAATAAGTCCTTGGTCTATCGCAATGCCAACTAACGCAGAGTCGATACTTTTTACGGCAGACTGTAATTCATGTAATCGAGAAGACGAGTAGCCGTTAAAGTAATGTTCGAACACGAGTTGCTCTTCTTTAATCACCACAATACCATCAACAACTGGCGAACGTTCGTTGAGTAATTTAGTGGTTAGTTGTTCAAGAAGTGATACATTCAAGCCAAGATCACTTGCGTGAGTAACTTGCCACCCATCATTATTTGTAGTGGGAAGCTTGTATTGATAGTTGATTGCAGGTTCATCGGGAGTTGAACTGTCAGAACCACATGCTGTCAAGAGTAGGGTAAGAAGGGCGAATTTAGTCCAAGTCGTTAGTGATTGCTGCATCATTCTTATTTTCTCTTTTTCCGTGTAAGTTGCCGATTCATTGGCCTTTTGATTAATACTAGTAGTACTTTGTACGACTTTAGTTGTCATTCGAAAATTGCAGATATACTTGTGATGTTTCTGTGATGTTGTTATATATCAAAAGGTTGAAAACACTGCGTAGTTAATCTTATTTTGGCTGAATACGGCATAAGCGAAGGAACTGGTGGCTGACAATTGAACGTTAAAAACAACAAAAACCTTAATTTCGATTCAAGCCGTGCGGTGAACGATGGTGGGTATTGGTTGCTTGGCCAATGGCAAATATGGCTAAGCCGAAATATGATTATCAATGGAAGCAATACGCTTCAGGTCGAACCGAAAGCGCTGGCTGTGCTTGAGTATTTGTGTCGTCATCAAAACGAAACGGTATCGATAGATGAGTTGTTATCAACATTGTGGCCAGACGTCGTTGTTACTGAAAATACGGTACGCCGCACCATTACTCAACTGCGAAAAGTGCTCAATGATGATGTGGCTAATCCTCAATACATAATGACCGTCCCAAGGAAAGGCTATCGACTCGTTCAGCAGGCCAAGTGGCGTTCAGCGAAAAGGCCGTATCATTCGTTATATAAACTCAGTGCGATAATTGTTGTTACGTTGCTTATGGTGTTTGCGCTCTATTGGTTTAAGGCGTTTCCGCAAGGAAAAGCGATTAAATGGCAATCCGGAGCAACGATTAGCCAAGTGACGAGTTTACCTGGGCGAGAATTGGCGCCTTCATATTCATTTGATGGTTCATACTTTGCCTATGTGCACGCTAAACCAGATAGTACTCAGTATTCGTTACGTATTCAGCAGCTTGATTCCGGAATAGACCATGAATTGTTAACGCCCGGTTTAAGTCCATTTAGCCCAATGTGGTCACCTGATAATCAATCAATTGCATTTACTGATCTTAATCATTGCACCGTTTTTATTGCGACATTATCAAAAGATAAACGAACAATTTTGTCACAACAATCGATACATCAATGTGGCAAAAATACCTTGCCTCAGTTGGCCTGGTCAGCTGATGGAAAACAGTTGTATTTCAATGATCAACATCATAGTACCAAGGAATATCAACAATACGTTTTTGATGTCAGTTCACAGAAAAAAACTAAAATAGACTTCGGTAGCCATGCTCCTAAGTTGGGGTTCTTTAAATTACTGCCACACCCAAGCGAGCCAATATGGCTGCTCATGTCCCATAATGAAAAGAACATGACGCAAGTTTGGCACTATCAATACCAAGATAAGCGTTTAGATAAAATTTTTGAACGTAAAGGATTTAGCCATCATGCCACTGTTTGTATCGAAGAAGCCGTGTTTCTGATCAGCATTCAGCAGCAACTTTTTATGGTTGATAACAGTAATAGCTACAAGAATGTGCCGATGAGTGAAAACATACCATTGGATTATATCGCTTGTTCGCCCTCTATCCATCAGATGTTGTTTGTTGATAGAGAGCGATATCATAGTCTGGTTAACTCCGACAACCCAAGAACTGTAGACAATCCAGATGTCGCTGGCAATTACATATTTCGTTCGAGTAAAAGCGACAACAACGCTAAATGGTCTCAAAACGGCAAAAAACTCGCTTTTGTTACCAATCGCAATGGGCAATGGCAATTGGCGATTGCTCAAACTGAAAATGAACAGATAGAAATTCTCATGGAAGCAGCGTTTACCAGTAAACCAGAGGTGTTAGGGTGGTTAGAGTCAGGCCAGATTCAAGAGATTCTACTTTTAAAGGATGGAATAATTGGTATTTACACTCTCACAAATGGACAATTAAGGTGGTTGACTCAAACTGGGCAAGATGTCGTTACTGCAACTTGGTCACTGAATAATAAGAGTATTTATTTTAGTTCAGCAAACAAGCAAGGTATTTATCGATATGACATTTTGCAAGAGCGAAAACAATTGGTTTTAGCAGAGTTAAGTTGGCGAATGAAGGTGAGTGTCGAAGGGGATGTACTTTATTTTACTAAGGCTGATGACGACGGCCTATGGCGATTAGATTTTGCGACGGGTGATGTGAAACTAGAAACAGCGGTCATTCCTTCAGAGAGTGAATTGCAGGTGTTTACGCACGGGGTTTATTTTCATCATCATCGAGAAATGGGCGCAGGAATTTCCTATTGGGATTTTGAAAAACAAACTATGACTCCTGTCTTGCAAGGTGGCTCGGACATTGGTCATCAATTTAGCATTTCGGCTGATGAACAAGAAATTATTTATGAGGTTTGGGATGATTATCGCGCGGACATAAAAGCGCTGCGATTACCTCACTAAAACGCAATAACGTCTTTAATTACTAGCTACTAGTACGTAGTATGATGTTCTAAGGAAGCCCTAAAGCGAAGATTATGTACGAGCCTTATATTCTATTGGATAACATCTTAATTAAACCTGAACACAATCAGGTTATCCGTGAAGGTGAAACATTAACGATTGAGCCGCTTGCCATGGCGGTGTTAAAAATGTTGGTAGCTCACAAAGGTCGTGTCGTGTCGTCTAAAGAGCTTCTTGCGCAGCTTTGGCAAGGGAAAGTTGTATCGGACAATGCACTGCACCGCATAGTTGGGCAAATTCGTAAAGCTTTGGGCGACAATGCATTGGCACCCAAGTACATTCGCACCGTGAAAAAAATTGGTTATGAATTGCTTGCTGACGTTCAGATTAAAGACGTTAGCAGTCGAACTAATCTGCCGAAGGATAGGGCATGGTATATATTTGCGTTGTTCATGGTACTAATTGCTATGGCGGTGATTGTAGTCTTCACCTCGCAGATGGTTGACAAGTCGCCAATTTCCGCAGAGAAAAACTTGTTAAAGATACGTCAATTAACCAGCTTTCCTGGCGTAGAGCGTGACCCTGTTTTTTGGCCTCAACAGCAATCTGTTATTTTTACGTATCAGCCCAATGGCGAGTTATATAACAACATAATGGCGCGCCAAATGAAAACAGGCGACTACTATCTTTTAACGGATGATTATTTTCATTATGTCCGTTTGGCTATTTCACCAGATCAAAAGAAGATTGCCTATGTTCGCCGCGATGACAAGAACTGTTTTATTGAGGTGGCTGAACTTCGTGAAAATACAATGCTAACTGGCGTAAAGCAGTTGTCGGCATGTCCCTTCATTTCGAGCAACTACTTAAGTTGGTCAAATGATAGTGGCTCAATTATTTATAGCAAGAATGGTTACAGCTTCAGACAAAGCGAATTGATGTTGTTCAATATTGCCAGCGGTACAGAATCGCCACTGTTGTCGTCTAAGCCAGGCGAAGCTGCAGACTACTACCCTGTAATGGAACCAAATGGTTCACACTTAGCCTTTATTCGTGCACTAAGTGATACATATCAATTAAAAATGTATGACTTAAAAAGTGCGCAAGAAAAGCTCCTATGGGAGTCAGAAGATAAAAAATCGGTTATACGAATCGCCTGGCTAAAGGATAAATCGTCAATAGTGTTGCAGTTTGGTGCGAATTTAAAACTGCTTAATCTAAATGGCGATATTGCAAATATCGCCCATAATTTGACAAAAAGAATTAGAAATATCCAAGTTAATTCACAAAATCAATTGCTTATAGCTGTTGAAGAGTATGAGAATCAAATTAGTGAATTTCAACTTCCCGCTGAAATTGAGCCACCTATCAAAGAACATGCAATTGGTAGAGTCATTGAAGAATCTTCAAAAAGTGAATTCAATGGGTTTTACTCAAATAACAAAAATAGTATTACGTTCTTGTCTAATAGAGAAAGCGATGACTATCGGTTATGGGAATCAACCAATAATGCGGCTAAGTTAGTAATGCCCGATGCGATGATATTTACATCGCGGTGGTCTGAGGATGATCAACGGCTACTTTTTATTTCTCCTCAGCAACAACTATATGTTTATGACAGAGTCAAACAGCAAAGGCGATTGTTGCTCGATAAATCAAACAGTGTAATGTCATTAAATTGGAGTAGCCGACCTAACATCATATACATTTGCCAACTGGTGCAAGGAACGCATCAAATATTCAGTTTAAACATCGACAGCTTGGTAAAAGCGCCTTTCACGGAACAGGGTGGCTGCTTCATGAAAGAAAGTGCTGATGCTCGTTATCTGTACTTTAACAAATTTAATGAAAATGGTTTATGGCGCTATGACTTCGAGAATGAGCAACATGTACTTGTAATACCTGAATTTAGCCAAATGAACCGCGGACATTGGCAATTGTTTGATGATGGAATTTATTTCATTAGAAACCGTGAGGATAGACGAGGCCTGTTTTATTATGACTTCTCGTCGAAATCTACACGCATGGTTATTGATAACAAAGAGTTCGGGCACTTCGATGTTGCACCCGATCATTCTCGGGTGCTGATTAGTGAAAAAAAGAAACTCGTGGGCGATCTTTATCTTGCTGATATTGAGTAATGACCTCAATACATTTATCGCTGCAACATGATCTAATGCTTCGAAATTTTTTAGCCATCTTCATCACCATCGAGAATATTATCACTGTCTCGGTCAATACCAATTCGGCGTCCGGAGCCCCATGGTGTACAGGTAAATGTCAATGCGTTTTCATCTTGCACCGCTAATTCGACGAGTTCTTCTAGCACAAAGTGATCTTCTGTTGCCACGTCGCTTATGAATTCTTCTTTGTTATTCATCAAAAATCCACGCGCACGTTTATTAATAATGCCTTTCACAACTAATTCACATTCGGGAACTGGCAAAGTGACCAAGGCACGTTCAATAAGTAAATTTATTCTCTTGAGTACAGTGTCGTCGCTCTTTTCAGTTAAGGTAATTTGCTGGCCGACAATCGGTGCCTGTTCAGTCGGAAAGGCAAACAGGAATGCGCGTATTTGTGCCAATGGCTCCGCACTCATGCCTAAATCAGCGATGACAAAGTTGCCACTAGTGGCACCATTATGATTCCAACCAAATCCTCTTACTTGCGGCCCCGTTGCAGGAGGGGAGTCAAACCCCCAACCAAAACTGCCAACTTTTTGATATTGGTCGCGAAAATGTGGAATTTTGAAATTTCTTTCACCTGCCTGACCATTATCGGACATCAGCCCTAAAGTGCCAAAATGTCCATTCGCTTCGTCTAATGTGTGGCATTGTGCACATATTTCCAATTCACCCGTTTGTATCCTAACAACGCCTTCTTTAAAAATTTTAAACCCCGCGGCTTCGGTAGGGTTAAGTTGATTGTTCAAAGCACGAATTGGGTTAGGGGGATAGGTGACCTGCATTGCATAGTCGGTGAACATCTGCATTTGTTCTGGAGTAAGTTCCTCGTCTCGCCCCAGAAGTCCAACAAATGCTTCATTAAATTCCTTAAAAGCGGCCTCTTCCAACGTTTCATTGTTCACTCTGTTCTCGCCCGTACGATCACCACGCCAATGCATTGGGCCGTGACCAGTGAGCCCTCGCATGGACTGCGTTAACATTGGGCCTTTCATAGAATGAAAATTATTAGGGGGAGCTGGGTTAGATATGGCAATAAACGCATTGGGATTATCCTTAACTTTGCCGGCGGGATCACCTAAATCCCATGCCAAGCCATCAGTATCGGCAAATAAGTGGCACGTTCCGCAAGAGTCGTTTCCTTTGCCTGAAGTTAAACGAGCATCATATTGAAATGCCCTGCCTTTAACGATGGAGCTGGGCTCAGGGTTAAACATGGTAAAATGGTCAACTTCCATTTTCGTTGCAATATCAATTGTGGAAATGCCATTATCGAACCGGGTCATAACGTACAACTTGTTACGAGGTGCATCAATGACTAAGCCAGTTGGGCCACCCGCACTTAGTTCAATATGATTATTTGAGTCGGGATTAAAGCTATCATTTTCAAGGGTTTTACTTTGTAGTACGGCAACTTTTTGTGAGCCAAATGCGGTCACAAATAGTTGCAGGCCATCGGCACTAAATTGCATCTGTTGTGGCATTGATAAACTTAGTTGTCGATCGCTTTCAGTACCTTGTGGAGATTGAAAAGACAAATGCTTGTTCAAGCGACGAGGTAAAACAGAGTCGTTGTCAATTATGGTTATACGATTATCAGCTAGGTTACCATTGACAGTAGTACTGTTTAGCCCCTGACCCGCGAATCGGGTATGGTTATTAGCTTCAAGATTTGAAGCATAAATTTTTTGATTAGCAGGATTAACAGCCAGATTGAAAATTGTCGTACCAACACCACTCCAGCGTCTGGTTTCTTTGGGCGTGTTTTCGTCAGCATTAATCTCAAATACGTCATAATCAGGCAATGAGAATGGTACACTGGTGCTAAAATCTGCTCCTTGATCGTCTAACCACTGACTTCCATTGAGTTGCAGTATCACACCACTGTCAGGCTGTTCTACATTGTCACTATCTGCAACGGGTAATCCTTTTCTTATATTTGACGGGGCTATACTGGTCGTTTGGTTACCTGACTTAAAAATACTGGCATAGACTCGGCTTTTATCTGCTGATACGGCCAAACCTCGCGGTTTATCACCAAATAGAGTAATTATTGTGTCTACTTGTGATGCTGAATGGGCACTGGTGTTCGTAATGTTAGATGGATCGAATACCCAAATATCCGCTCTGCCAATGCTTGGCGTAGTTAATTGCGGATCAATGGGGCTGTTTTGTCCACGATGTGCTGTAGAAATAAAAGCGCGTTGTTTTTTACTTCCTGCAAAAACTATATCCTGAGGTTCGTCGCCCACCAGCAAAGTGTTGATGACGTGGGGTATTGTTGATGTTACGTCGACAATACTTATGCTATCTGATAAATGGTTCACAACCCATACCGTTCCATCGGGAGCAACTGCCAGAGCAATTGGCTCAAGACCAACACTGACTGAATGTTGATGCATAATACCTTCATCGGATATCGCGAAAACTTCCAGTCGGTTGTCAGGAGTGTTAGTTGCGTAAAGTTGTTGGCCATTAGTTGATATTGCCAATGGTCTAACTTGCCCGCTTTCAAAAAGTACGTAATCTCTGGGGCCAAATTCCGGTCTGGCTCCAGGAATATTGCTTGGGGGTTTTTGAGTCGGAGTTTCTGTTTCTAAATCTGATTTACCGCCACACGAAAACAAAAAAAATGCAGTTAACGCTATGATCGTATGATGTAATTTTAAGTGTGGTCGCATCGTAAATCCTCTTGTTGCTATTATTAATTGTTTAGACTGATTGGGTTATATCGTTGGTGAGTTGTGACAGCAATAAATTTAAGCTTATGTAAGATGATTTTTACCTGATGTTCTTTTATATCAATTGGTTACGGTTTTTGTTTAAGTGTTAAAATTTTGGATACGAAGTTGTATTGAAGTATTCATGTACTGTTAGTGGCAAATATTGCACTATGAACATTCAACAACATCGTTAATACTAAATATTGGTATCAACATTGGAGGTATAGTGAGTTTGGCAAAATGCATCTTAATCATTGTGCTTTGGTTGTGCGTACAGTTGCAGGGCATTGCCCAAGAAGTGCCAACCGTTGTCATTTTAGCTGATGATGCTTATCCGCCATATTCATTTGTTGAGGATGGCGAGCTCAAAGGCATTTATATTGATATTCTGCGATTTGCCGCTGAGCAATTATCACCTTATTACAAAATTGAGTTACGTCCCACACCTTGGCAACGAGGATTAGCAGATCTTGAGGATGGCCGAGGGTTTGCCTTAATTCCGCCTTATAAACATGTCGAGTCGCGCCCTTATATTTGGCCTTATTCGGTCGCGTTACTTTCAGAAACCGTTGTAGCAATGTGTCACAAAGACGTGGATATCAATGGTTACATTGGTCGGCAGTTGAACAGCTTGGCATTGCCGATAAATGTAGGGATCAATTCTGGCTATCGTATTCTGAGCGAAGAGTTAATAAATGCGGTGAACAAAGGCACGATTAAACTTCAAGAAAATAAAGATACTCAGTCAAACGTGTTAAAGCTATTGCACAGACGAATCGATTGCTATGTCAACGACCGCTACTCAACATTATGGGAGCTAAAGCAAGTCAAGTTAATGCATCCTAATGCAAAATTTGAGCAAATTGTATTGGAAGAGTCTCTAATTGTAATGAAGCAAACCGCACACATCGGCTATACCGATAGCGAAGCACATAGCTATGTTTACAAGCAGGATTTTGTTGACCGTATGGATGGTGCGATAGAGAAATTTCAAGCAAGTGATAGTTTTAGTCAACTATTGCAAACTTATGCATTGCCTTAACGGGATAGTAAAAATGACTATCAAGCAGCCGCAAATAATGTTAATTATGGGTGGTGTACCAGTTTGAGGGGGCGCCTGAATTTCGTATGATAAATAGTAAATTCGCAGTAATTATCTGCGAATTATGTTTAAGTGACACAAGTGCTCGAAAAGTTTAGCGTGGTTGTAATGAAGAAGTATATAAATAGCTTAGTAGTTTTTGTGAGTGCGTTTTCGATATCAGACGTTAGTGCGTCGAACAATGATCCTTTATTTAGCATGACACTGGAAGAACTCAGCAAAGTTACTGTAGTAACTGCCGCTTCAGGGTTTGAACAATCAGTGTCACGTGCGCCTGCAACGGTAACTGTAATCACTGATAGCCAATGGCAAGTAATGGGCGCTCGATCGCTTAGTGATGTGCTGATGATGGTTCCCGGGGTTCATGTGGGTGAACCCCAAACTCAGTACAAGCACAAAAAGTTCATTGCTAGGGGGTTATCGGGGGAGAGTTCTTCCCAAATCAAGCTATTGATTGATGGCGAAGTCGTTGAAAACTTTCAAGACGGTGGGTTGCTGAATGGATTTTACTTGCCTTTAACAAGCTTTAAGCGAATTGAAATCGTTAAGGGACCAGGTTCAGCTATTTATGGGGCTGATGCGTTCGGTGGTGTCATTAATCTGGTGTCATATACTCCACAAGAAATTAAAACGTCAATCGGTGGACGAATGGGCAGTTTTAATACCTACGATGTTTATGCGAAAAGTGGTTTCTCACTGGGGGATGTTAATGTGGCGTTGTCATTTGAATATACCACTTCAAATGATGATAAAGGTAGAGTGATAGCGTCAGATTTACAATCAACTTTTGATGGTGTTTTTGGTACTCAGGCGTCAAATGCACCTGGCGTAATTGATGAAAGTTATGAAGTGCTTTTTGCGCATAGCAAAATCGATTGGAATCAATGGCAACTTAGTTATATGCGTCATCAAAATTATGAACTAGGTGTCGCTGGTGGTATAGGACAAGCGTTAGACCCAAATGCCATTGCCAATTCTCGTGATGAACAATTTGGTGTAAGTTACGATTTCAGTGAATGGGTGGCAGGCGAACTAACAGCTGCTTTTTACTATAAGAAGCAATGGAACAATTCAAGGCTGAATGTGTTGCCAGCGGGTACCGTAGTGCCGATTGGGGAAGATGGTAATTTAGACTTTGTTGCGCCTACTACTGTCACGCTTTTTACTGATGGTTACATTGGCACGCCATCATCGGGAGGAAATAATACCGCCTATCGGCTTACGCATTTAGTCAATTTAGGCTCAGCCCATTATTTACGTTGGGAAGTGGGGTACGAGAAGCTGCGGTTTAATGCGAGCGAACGCAAGAACTTTGGTCCTAGTGTATTAAACGGTACAGAGACAGTTGTCGATGGAACGCTCACTGATGTGACCGGAACGCCTTACATCTATTTGCCAAACATAGATCGTGAATTTTACTATTTATCAGTGCAAGACGAATGGCAGGTAACCGAGAATGTTCAGTTGGTGCTTGGCGCACGGTACGATAACTATTCTGATTTTGGTGCAAGCACTAATCCAAGATTAGGGCTCATTTGGCAAGCTACAGACGCTCTTTCCCTTAAAATGTTTGCGGGTACCGCGATAAACTCACCTTCAATTGCACAATTATATTCACAAAACAACCCTGTTGGCGTAGGTAATGCGTCGTTAGAGCCTGAAACAGTAAATACATTGGAAACCGGCTTAGGGTTAGAGTATTTTGTCAATGAAAACCTTATTATTTCTGCCAGCGTTTATCATTATCATGCTAAAGATCTCGTTGAGTTTGTTTTTAACGAATCCATACAAGGAAGCGTGGCACAAAACATAGGTGAGCAAAAAGGCAAAGGAATGGAGTTAGTGGTGAAATGGAAGCCGTTGCGCAATGTTACGATTGACGCAAATTATGCTTATATTGATGCCGAAGACGCGAATGGATTGGTGATTCCTGATATACCCAAACATCTTGCATATTTCGGTTCAAATTGGCAAATTGATGAGCAGTGGAATTGGAGCTTAGGAGCCAAATGGGTCGGGAAGCGTGAAAGGCCACTCACCGATGCACGCGCGCCTTTACCAAATTATACGTGGGTAACGAGTAAGCTTGTACGCAATAACGTAATCAATAATGTTGACGTTGCATTAATCATCAACAATGCATTAGATACTGACGCGCGAGAACCGAGTAACGGGGCGATTGCTGATGATTATCCTCAGCCTGGACGTCAGATACTATTAGAAGCAAGCTATAAATTTTAGCAAGCTGGCGACGTAACGCTATCATTTAAGTTTTTGGTCTAAAATAGCTTTGCACTCTTACTTGGCTTTGCACTCTTACATAAAGGAGTTTCATTTTGAGTGATTGTATGAACACCAAAAGGTATGAAACCGCTGACATTGCTATCGGCATAAGCGCCTGTTTAGCTGGTGAAAAAGTCCGTTTTGATGGAAGTAGCAAGTCATCTAATTTTTGCATCCACGAACTCGGTAAATATGTAAAGTACCAGAAATTTTGTCCCGAGGTGGCGATTGGCTTACCTGTGCCAAGACCAACGATTCGACAAATTGAACAACACGGTGAAATTCATGTGGCTCAACCCGATGGTACGGGGGACGTGACGCAACCTCTTCGTGCCTATGGTGAGAAAGTAGCAAACCAAATAAACCACCTTAGCGGCTTCATTTTTTGTGCGAAGAGCCCAAGCTGCGGCATGGAGCGCGTAAAAGTGTATTCAGCTGAAGGTAATCCTTTAGCTGCTAATGGTATTGGCGTATTCGCAGACGCTATTATGCGCATTAATCCGCTATTACCCTGTGAAGAAAATGGCCGATTAAACGACCCTTTGATAAAAGAGAACTTTGTCGCGCGTGTTTTTGCCTATCACCACTGGCAACAGCTTAATACAACGCAGATTTCGAAGCATAAACTCACAGAGTTTCACAGCTGTTATAAATATACCGTTATGAGTCATGATTTGGTGGCTTATAAACAATTAGGTCAGCTACTTGCCCGTGCCGATATTACTGTTGAGAACATGGCTAATCAGTATGTTGATGGGCTAATGAAGGCACTTAAAAAGCAAGCGACACGTAAAAAACACGCCAACACCTTGTCACATATTCAAGGTTACTTTTCTAAATACCTGAGCCCAGCACAACGTCAAGAATTAACTGAGCAAATTGAAGCTTATCGTGTCGGGCTTGTGCCACTAATGGTGCCGTTAACGTTAATAAACCACTATCTTATGGAACATCCTCAGCCGTATTTAGCGAAACAGGTTTATTTAAACCCTTACCCAAAAGCGCTGAAACTTCGTTACGGTTATTGATACAATACGATAAATGACGATATTTCGGCGACGGCTGAATCCATTAGCATTAATTAGTTATACGGATTGGTATGACAGGAGGCCTGTGTGTTACTTTGGTTTCGAAACGATCTAAGGGTGCATGACAACCCAGCGTTGCGTTATTTTCTTTCCAACAAGTCTGCTGAAAACATTGGCAGGGCACTTGTTTTTGTGTCGGAAAAGCAGTGGCGCCAGCATGATTGGTCGCATCATAAAATCCTGTTTATCAAACGGCATATCGCTCAGCTTAAAGCGCAACTGGATAGATGTAGTATCCAGCTCATGGTTGTTAGTGTAGATACCTTTGAGCAACAGGTAGAATACATAGTGGAGTACTGTCGCAACAACCAGGTTAGCGAAGCCGTTGCTAACAAGGAGCTTGAATTTAACGAAAACCAGCGTGATCAAGAGTGTATTGAGCGTGGTATAAATCTAACATTGTTTGAATCTGATACTATCGTGCCCAAAACAGCGCTAATGAATAAGTCAGGACAGCGATTTAAAGTTTTTACGCCATATCGAAAAGCATGGTTAGAATACGTAAAAGTGCACGGATTTGAATATCTGGACAAAGATAGTTTGCCATCGTCATTGTTTTGCACAACGGTCGAGGAGTCTCCGCAACACGAGCAAGCGACAGATTGGCCGTTAGCGAGTGAGATAGAAGAGCACAAACTGCCACAGTTTTTCAATGAAAACCTCTTTAATTATGCCGACGAAAGAGACTTCCCTGCAAAAAACAGTACCTCCAAATTATCACCTTACCTAGCGATAGGTGCCATCAGTCCTAAGTACTTATTGGCACAGCTAATCCAGCGCTATCCGGATATTCTCAGTGCAACAGATGCCCCCTACTTTTCTTGGCTAAATGAACTGATTTGGCGAGAGTTTTATCGTTATTTAATATCTCATCATCAACGCTTGTGTCGCCATCAGTGTTTTAAACTTAACTATCAATCATTAAAATGGCCAAACCATCAAGAACTATTTGATGCATGGTGTAATGCTAGAACGGGTTATCCTATTGTTGATGCGGCTATGAGACAACTTGTACAAACCGGGTGGATGCATAATCGATTACGTATGATCGTGGCGAGCTTTTTAACTAAACATTTGTTGGTTGACTGGCGCTGGGGAGAAAAATTCTTTATGAACCATCTTATTGATGGCGATTTAGCGGCGAATAATGGTGGCTGGCAATGGGCCGCCAGCACCGGTTGTGACGCACAACCTTATTTTCGAA
The DNA here is from genome assembly GCF_053485835.1 of Thalassotalea fusca. Classification (NCBI taxonomy): domain Bacteria; kingdom Pseudomonadati; phylum Pseudomonadota; class Gammaproteobacteria; order Alteromonadales; family Colwelliaceae; genus Thalassotalea; species Thalassotalea fusca. Next base: position 29,723 of record NZ_JBQRUN010000015.1, on the reverse strand, counting down.
TTTTCAATCCAATCACTCAAAGTAAGCGCTTTGACCCTGATGGTAGTTTTATACGCACGTTTTTACCTGAACTCAACGATGTACCGGACAAAGAAATACATTTTCCACACGATTACCTTGCTAAACAAAAACTCCAAACCTATTGGCCTGCAATCGTAGAGCATAAACAAGCAAGGGAACAGGCGTTAGCATTTTACAAAGGACAATAAACCAAGGTTTATGCGGATTGGTATTATATGTGAAATTGAATGCAGGTAGTAGAGAGCTATACCTTATTGCATAGCTCCCTGTTTAAGAGAAAGTAGTTAGAAGATCAAGTCGATACCTAAGGTAATTGCTTCACTGTCACCGGCAACAGCGAAATCAAACGACTCGTCTTTCACCTTATCAAACTGTATTTTAAAAGCGGCTGAATCATGGAAGTCCCAACGTAATCCTACTGACGTGGTATTATGTTTTTCGCCATCCGTAATGCCATCACCTTCTTGATCCATACTTGAATAAGCAATAAATGGCGTGATTGTATCAATGCGATAGCCGAAAGTTATCATGTTGGTATCAAGGTTACCATCAAACTCAAGGTCTAAACGATTAAGCTCAGTTAAAACAAACCAGTCGCCAAAATCCATGTTAAAAGAGGCGCCGTAGAACTTTCCTTCACGGCTATCTTTTCCACCCCAAGTTATACGCTCATCACCAATATAACGCTCGTTGGTATATTGCATATGGGTCAGCCTGATCTCGAGCCAGTCTTTGCTTAAGTTCACAACACCGCCAAAGATATTTTTCCATATCTCACGCGTTTTCTCACCAAAGAAAAAATTGCCTAAGAGCTTATTGTCTTTGTCGTCTTCTTTACCTGTATATATATTGGCTAATACCGACCAGTCACCAAAGTTGGTTGAGTATAAGGCATTGATACCATTGTAGTTAAATATTTGCCAAGTGTAATTGTCGGCGGGGGCACGCATCCAGACATAAGCATAACCGACATCGTAGAAATCAGAATAGTAGAATAGCGGCAATCGCTTCTTACCCGCTTGAATTGTCCAATTGTCGTTTACTGCGTAAGAGATATACGCCCACTCAAATTCCGGATCGTAATCTTCAACACCACGACCAACAATTTGCGTGGTTGCCGTCATTCCCGAGCCTAAATCAGCCGTTATTTGAATACCAAATAAGCTTTCTGGGGCAAAATCCCATTCTTCTTCATATGCAGAAACGATGGGGTAGTCAGCTAAAAATGTTGAAGGCACGCCATAATGAGGGACTCCGTCACCATCGAGCACTCGACCAACATTGACGCTGGCAAAACCTGACAAATTAACATCTGCTTGAGATGTACTACATAAGATGCAAAGTGAAGCCATTGTTAACTTAACAAATTTTGAATACTTCATCTAAGTTCTCTCTTAGTTTTCATGACAAATTTCGTAATGTGATCCACTTAGCATTGAAAGATAAATTAGCTGGCCACATACCACACAAGCAACGCATGCGCTTCGGTGTATGCTCACCAATAGATAAGATTGTCTGACCGCTTTAAAATTATCGTTCTAATATGTTTTATGTGGATTTTTAGTAATTCTTATAGGAGTAAAGTAGATAGTTTCTATAAAATCAAGGAAATAACCTAACTAACAAAAACAAGTTGAAGTTCTTTTTAGATCGGTGTGCCTTTTGCTGCTAACAACAATAATCTAGTGCCTTGACCGTTTACTGTTAAGTTTCCCCAATCAAATTCAATCTAAAAACAAGCGCTTTGAAAAAATTGTTCTATATTTGAATTAATTAGTGAGTAATAGCAGGCCTCCTTGGGAAAGCGTCGTGCGAAGCGATGTATCCAGCAGTACTTTTTTAAGTGCTATTCGATGTTAACTAATGTTGTCATAAAACCGGAAAAATAAGCCGGAACACGCGGGTGAAAGCTCAGTAATTGACATGATAGTCAGTGACATTAGCAAAGCGGTATCGCCTTGGTAAATTGAAACATGAACTATAGGGTTAATACGATGAAGTACGGACTAAAACTATCGAGCATCATTTTATCGGTGATGTCGATGACTGCTGCTGCCGATATAACATTCAATGGATTTGCGTCGATTAGAGCAACAGCTGCTGACTCAGATGGTGGCGAGACGCCTTTCCCTAAATTTAAGGGGAATGGAGACATCTCCTTTAAAGACGAATCACTGTTTGCTTTACAAGCTAGAGCAGATCTCAGTGAAGGACTAAGTGCTACAGTGCAATTAATGGCTGAAGGAAGTAATGATTTTGAAGTTGAAGCACGATGGGCGTATGTAAGCTATGAACTTAACGATAGACATCGTCTAAGTTTAGGACGATTTGCTAATCCGATTTTTTTTCAATCAGAATACGAAAAAGTCGGTTATGCGCATAATTTTTCTCGCTTGCCTACGGCTGTATACGTCGGTTTTGAATTTAGCACTATTGAAGGCATCGCTATAGATAGCACATTTGATTTTGATGATTATGTATTAGACACCAAAATTCTGTATGGCAATTGGGATGGTGGTGCTTTTTTTGTAGCAACAGGTCAAGAAGAATCGTTTGCACTTAATGACATTATGTCAATTCGTGCCACACTTACATATGACTGGTGGAAAATATTTGCAGGTGCATTTGTTGCGGAAATGGATGGTGGATCGATAGATACAGCGGTACTCAATAATTTTGCTGCTCCCGGAATAGCAGCAGCACAAGCATTAGGAGCGACAGACGCGGATGTGGCAACGTTTCAAGAAGCCGTGACATGGACAGGTGACGATGGCTTGTATTGGTACTCGGGTTTCAATGTTGACTACAACAATTGGATCTTTGATTTTGAGTATGCCAGCTACCAAGTGCAGGACTCTACCGATGCATTGAACAATGTTTGGTATGCGGCTTTAGGTTATCGATTTGGCTCGACTGTGATAACGGTGCATAGAGAGGAGTTAACCCAAGATATTGATTACGACTCGTTATCACCGGTACAGCATCCAGTATTGGTGGCAACAGGACAAGCGATTCATGATGCACTGGGTTCTCGAGAGTTCGACGGATATGGTATTTCACTACGCTATGATTTTCATAGTAATGCGGCATTAAAAATGGACTATTTTAGTGGCGAAGATACAAGACCTACGGTTGGTGACTACACCATCTGGTCGGTTGGTATCGATTTGGTATTTTAGGGGGAAATGATGAAAAACAGTATGTTAAGTATTTTTTTGCTGGGAGCAGTGTCGTTTTCAAGTGTTGCAGACGTTGCGGTCATTGTGCACCCATCAAACGCCGATGCGCTAGATAGCGGCAATATTTCCAAGATATTCTTGGGCAAGTCAAAGAAGTTTCCAAGCGGTGAACAAGCCGTGCCAGTGAGCCAGCAAAGCAAAAACCCCATTCGTGTTGAGTTTGACCGGAAGGTATTGAACAAGTCTTCTAGTCAGGTCAAAGCGCATTGGTCTAAGTTGCTTTTTACGGGCAAAGGTCAACCGCCAAAAGAAGCGATAACCGATGGCGAAGTTATCGAATTGGTTGCCAATAATCCCAATATTATTGGCTTTGTTGACGCAAGTCAGGTAGATGCAACGGTAAAAGTAGTGGCAACCTTTTAATGAGAGTTTGTTCAGTCATGCTAGTTAAACCGTCATAAGAGATGACTGAACACATACTATTTGGTGGAATATTGCCGGTAAGCTGACGGCGTCATATTTGTCCATTGCTTGAATGCGCGGGAAAATGAACGCGCATCACTATAGCTCAGATGAAATGCTATTTCTTCTACTGATGCTGTTGTTTGTGCAAGTAGCTTTATCGATAGGGATTGGCGAAGTTCTGCCTTAATCTGTGCAAAGCTGGTAAGCAAGCTGGCCAGCTTTCGTCTTAGGGTTGCCGTACTCATATCTAGCATAAACGCCACGTCTGTTGCTGTTAACAGCTGCTTGTGTTGATTGAAATGTTCACTCAGCAATTGGTGAATTTGACGGTCAAGTAGTTGCTCTTCTCCCGGATAACGCATCACGATCAGTGGGAATTGCTTTATGACTTTATGAAACTCCTCACGCTGTCGAATCACATTCAGTTTTAGCATGTCCGACGAGAATACAAGGCTGTTCTGTTGGCTGTTAAATGTCATTGGACATCGAAACAACAACGAAAATTCCTGTCGATAACCTTTTGGGGTATAAGTCACGGTACCTGATATGGCATTTATTTGTTGACCAGATAACCAAGATAAAAGGCGATGAATGAGTACTAACAAGTATTCAAGAATGAAATGATCGGGATCTTGATGAGAATGGTGTAGCGATAATGTGAGTAATTGGTCGTGCTTTTCAATGTCTAACTGACAATCTGCCAGTGCTAATGTAAGTTTAAGTGATTCAATAACGTCGGCTAAGCTCTCACAAAAGTATAAGCTTTGTAAGAGCACGCGAAAATAATCTAGCGGTACAGGCTTATCAGCAAAACCCAAAAATGCATCGCTAGTTTCTCTAGCCAGTAGGTTAAGATAGAGCGTCATGGCATTGTCGCTTATTCTTTGCTGCTGACTTAAAGAACGCCCCATCTCAGCACCAGCTATTCGTATTAAAGCATCTACATTGATGCCTTTTTTCTTTGCGGCAGTTGCCGCTTTTTCAACATAGTAGTGCCCAATAGTCGCCATAGTGTTCAAATTTCGCTTTTTGTGAGCGATATTGTGACATTTTTGACGGGATATGTCCTGTTGAAATGCGCGTGACTGTTGCACAATAATGCTAATTAACTTTTTATACTGAGTAACCCATGCAGATTTCATTTACTGAAGAAGAAACAATGATCCAAGACACTGCTAAGCAATTCGCAGAGTCTGAACTTAAGCCCAATGCACAGTTGGTCGAAAGTGAACAAGGAAAACCTAAATTTCTGGAAAATGTTAAAGCCTTGGCTGAACTCGGTTTCATGGGGATCAATATTGACAGTCAGTACGGTGGTATTGAAGCAGGTAGCGTGGCGTTTAGTTTAGCGATTACTGAAATTGCGCGAGGCTGTGCTTCAACGGCGGTAACTACCTCGGTTACCAACATGGTAGCGGAAGTCATACAGGCCGTCGGTAATGAACAACAAAAGTCTCATTATTTGCCGAAAATATGTACAGGTGAATTTCTTGCTGGCGGATTCTGTTTAACGGAGTCAAGTGCGGGGTCAGATCCTTCTGCAATGAAAACTCGGGCTGTGCGTGAAGGTGAGCACTTTGTGCTCAATGGCAGCAAGATTTTTATTACGTCAGCTGAATACGCAGGAGTATTCGTAGTATGGGCGGTAACTGACCCACAAGCGCCTAGAGGTAAAGGCATCAGCTGTTTTTTAGTTGATAGTAACCTGCCAGGCATCACCATCGGCAAAGCTGAAGAAAAGATGGGACAAAAAGCATCATCGACTAATGAAGTCACGTTCGATAACTGCAAGGTACCAGCGTCAGCGATGTTAGGTGAAGAGAACCAAGGTTTTAAGATTGCAGTGGCAGAATTAGCAGGTGGACGTATCGGCATTGCGTCATTAGCACTTGGCTTAGGACTAGAAGCCTTAGATTACGCAAAAGATTATATTAAAGAACGTAAGCAATTTGGTCAGCCGTTGGCAAACTTTCAAGGATTACAGTGGATGCTAGCTGACAGGTATACTGAAATGGAGGCCGCACGATTGTTGATTATGCAAGCTGCAACCAACAAAGATAATAAGTTGCCATTCGCGACAGCAGCGTCAATGGCGAAAGTCTTTGCTTCAGAAAAAGCAAATGATGCTTGTTACACTGCACTGCAATTGTTAGGCGGTGCTGGCTACATAAAAGAGTACCCGTTGGAACGGTTAGCAAGGGATGTTCGCATCACTACAATTTACGAAGGTACTAGCGAAATTCAACGGGTAATAATTGCGCGAGATATTTTGTCAAACTAGTGTTCAGGGCACTGAAAACTGTTAATATGCTTCGCCAATCTGGGTTAGCTAATCCTAGATTGGCATTGATTGATTAAATTTTAATATTACACTCTCAAAGGAAACACAATGGCTATAACAATTAAACCGCTTGAGCAGGAGAATAGAGGCTCATGTCCGGAAGAGTTTAACTTTGGTGCGACGTTTTCCGATCATATGTTTACCCAAGACTATGAACAGGGAAAAGGTTGGCAAAATGCACTAGTCAGCCCATATCATGCGCTGTCTTTAGATCCTTCTGCTGCGGTCTTGCACTATAGTCAGGAAATCTTTGAGGGGCTAAAAGCCTATCGAACACCAGATGGGAAAATTAACCTTTTCCGTCCAGAAGAAAACTGTAAACGATTCAACCGTTCAGCTAAGCGTATGGTTATGCCAGAAGTTGACGTTGAATTACATTTACAGGCTTTAGAAGAACTCTTAAAACTAGATCATAAATGGGTGCCTGACCAAGCTGGCGCATCATTGTATATACGTCCAACAATGATTGCGACGAGTCCAAAACTTGGTTTAGGTGCAAGTAGCCGTTATACCCACTTTATTATCACAGGGCCTGCTGGTTCGTACTTTAAAGGCGGTTTAACACCAATTTCGGTTTATATTGCTGATGAATATCGTCGAGCAGTTAAAGGCGGAGTTGGTGAAGCTAAAACTGGCGGTAACTACGCTGCAAGCCTATATGCTTCAGAAGAAGTAGCCAAAAAAGGTTACTCACAAGTTTTATGGTTAGATGCGGTTGAAGGGCGCTATATAGAAGAAGTTGGCGCGATGAATATTTGCTTTGTTTATGAAGGAAAGCGCATTGTTACGCCAGCGTTGAGTGGTAGCATCTTGCCAGGCATTACCCGTGATTCTATTTTGAAATTGGCACCAGCAATCGGTTATGACGTTTCAGAAGAACGCCTTGATGTACATCAGATTTTGGCTGACATTGAGAGTGGCAAAATTACAGAAGTATTTGGTTGTGGAACTGCTGCGGTTATTTCCCCTGTTGGTACGCTATGCATGCAAGACAAAGACTATGTGATTAACAACAACGAAACCGGTGAAGTTGCAAAACATTTGTACGATGAGCTGACAGGGATTCAGTACGGGACAAAAGAAGACCGTTTTGGCTGGATTCGAACAGTCGACGTATAGCGAATAACCAATTCGCTTATTACTACGAATTTAATGCTACCTATGGCATTGCCATTGGTAGCGTTTTTTTATGGTATTTGCCATTTGAGTGGAAAAAGAGAAGGGCGCTTTTTTACATTTCAGTTATTTTGTCCATTGATATTTATCGTAAAATAACTGTTGATCGGTTTTTGCTAGCTCATTCCATATAGCTTCGGATAGCTCAGGATTTGCTCGATAAAATTTACTGCTAATGATAATAAAGCCATAATCTTGTCGTAATGGCGGTAACATTGGGACTATATCATCAGGAAAGTTAGCGAAGTCGCATTGTGCAACTGACGCCGTTACTTTTCTATTGAGTAAAAGGTTATGTGCTCTTTCCGTTGTATCCGTTTGATAAATATCTAAATTGAGTGCCTTGAGTTTCTCAATGGTATGATATCCGCGTGGTATCGATACAATTAGTGGGCTGTCAAACTTTATTGATTTACCATCCCAGGAAATGTTTTCGTTGGCAAAATGAAATAGACATACTGAAATTTTAGAGAATGCGCGGTCAGTATCCAACTTATTATCCTTCATTGGAAAGTGTCCATACTTCTCTCTGGCAGTGGAGTAACTTCCCAAAACACCCGATACTTTGCCTGTTTTCAATCCTTTCAAACAGCGTGACCAGTTATCTCGCTTAAAACTAATGTTCAATTGCGGGAGCTGGTTATCAATGTGTTGTATGATTTCAATAGCTGCTCCCGGTTTCTCCTTAGGGAGTTCTATTGAAGAGGAACGAAAGTGCGGAAGAAACTCCTGTTGCTCGTAACAAAAGTTGAATTGTGCAGCATTGGTGGCGAAACTGACATTTAGTAAGAGTAGTATACCAAGGGTAGTAATCATTAAGTTTTTGATCAGACTCTTTAACATTTCGCTGTTTACTAGTTAATTGTGTATTCTACAGTATAGAAAATACTCGACGTTATTCATGTCACATTATCGAATTATTATCAAAATATCTACGACAAATGTTGTAGATTGGAGAAAATAAAATAATTAAAAGGGATTTAACTATGGTTATTCAAATATTTACCACGCCCAAATTGCACTTCTTGTTGTTCATCGTTGTGCTAGTAATGGGCGCGCCTGTAGCAACTGCAAAAGATACGCACGATTTTCCACCGACAATTAAAGCGTCATACCTACCTGTTAAAGTGGGAGATGAAAAAAACAATTTAATTCTCTCTGGCGTGCTAAAGGTGCCTGAAAATGACGCTAAAATTCCCGCAGTGCTTATTCTTCATGGCTCTGCTGGTATTGATAATCGTGGTCAGTTTTATGCTGATAAGTTAAATCAACAAGGCATAGCAACATTTGAAATAGACCTTTGGGGAGGGCGTGGCCTAACAGGCGGAAGTAAAGGAAGGCCAGCATTGCCAACGCTTACGGTACCAGATGCATTAGCTGCGTTAAGCCTTTTGGCCAACCGAGATGAGATTGATTCAAAACGTATCGGTGTTATTGGTTTCTCTTGGGGTGGGGTTATTGCAATGCTATTAAAGAATAATGCGACTTATGAGGGATATGATAGCGCGTATCGTTTTTCGGCTTTTGTCGCTCATTACCCCGTCTGCTGGGCGTACAATAATGTGCCCGGTGTCAATTTTAACGATCTTAGTGACGGCGCTATGCTTATTCAAACGGGGGAGTTAGATGACTACGACAAGCCTGAGAGTTGCCCTACTTTAATAGCATCATTGCCAAGTGAACAGCGCTCTCAAATCGAGGTTAAAGTGTGGCCTGATGCATATCACGCATGGGATAGATTTGCGCCAACTATTATTGTTGATGATCCATTCTCGCACCAAGGCAAAGGCGGAAATGTAACTCTGTCGGCTAATGTAGAAACTGCTAAGCAATCACGAAACAAAGCTGTAACATTCTTTAAGCGCTATCTATAAAGAAAGTGTTAAAGATCTTTCTGCCCACATAACAGCAGTGAGCGATAAAGTAACTTATCGCTCATTACTAGATATGTATAGACGTGTTTATTGGGTTGATGAATCACTCATCGCTAATAAGTCCATAGCGACTTTATCAATGCCATCTTTGGCCAATTTTCCCGCAAATTCAGCTTGTTTGCTATTGAGAAGTGAAATACCTTCAACAATCATGTCGAATGCTTTCCATTGTTGTGTTTTATCGTTTAGGCGTAGCTGAAAACTAATTTTAATCTCAGGGCTGCCAGTTTCTATAATGACAGTATCGACAGAAACGATTTTCTTACCATTTTTGATGTCTTGTTCACGTTCATACCTAACTTGCTGATTTTTATACTTAGTTAAAGCGTTAGCATAGGTTTTTACTAAGTACTGACGCATCGCGTTGGTAAAGTTGTCGCGTTGTTCTTTAGTTGTTTGTTTTAAGTGCTTACCCAAAATTTTGTAAGCGGCATATTGGTAATCAACTGAAGGCATTAGTTCTTCTTCAACGATAACCTGCATTAAAGTAGGGTTGGTTTTTAATGCTGTTTGCTCTCTGGCGATTCTGCTAAAAAGCTTGTTACCGGTAGATTCAATCACTTTATAGGGAGATAATCCAGGTTCGCTGGCTGTTGCGAACATGGAACTGATAACCAGCGTTATCATCAATAGTAGTTTCTTCATTCTTAGTGTCTCGTTCATGGTTGCGTAGTAAAGAAAATTATAAATTAACAAAGCTTGCTTATTGTACATACCGACCGATTGGTTTGTAAATGGGTTTTTCTATATTCAATTATTATTATTTAGCATATTTATGACCTAACTTTCTGTATGGGCATGTAACCGTTTGTTAATAGACCAATATAGCAAACATTTTCTGTAAGCCATCCAAAGTATAGTGTTAGAAAATAACCCTTGAGCGGTAATCAACGAAAGTTGTGCTGATTACCGAATACTCAAATCTTTATTTAACGCCATGCATGAGCTTGTTAATTGCAGGTGCAAGTACAAATAGTACTATAGCGCTAGCAGTGAGTAGCCAGAAACTAAAGCTAAATCCTACCAGTGCAGAATCCGCTGTCATACCACCTCCAGCGCTCATACTGCCAGCCACTATTCCCGAAAAATTGTTGCCAATCGCAGTACTGAGAAACCAACCACCAAACGCAAAGCCAGCTAGCGAAGCAGGAATAAGTTTACTGACCATAGACAGACCAATTGGTGATAAACAAAGCTCGCCTATGGTGTGAAGTACATAACATGCGGCAAGTGGCCAAATTGGAATCATGTTATTGGCGTCAAGCAAATGCTCTAAGGCGTACATGAGTACCAAAAAGCCTAAGCCTGTACCTAATAATCCCAGTGCAAACTTTTGTGGAATGCTAGGTTCAAAATTGCGCTTGGCGAGAAATACCCAGATAGCCGTAACAATAGGCGCAAAAATTAAAATGGAAATCGAATTCACAGATTGGAACCAAGCAATTCTAAATTCAAACGCATCGGTGATTTGTCGGTCGACTATGTTCTGTGCGAGAAATGTGAGTGAACTACCAGCCTGTTCAAAAAACATAAAAAATATCACATTAAAGCCAAACATGATCAAGCAGGCTATGACACGCTCAAAGGCAATTTTACTAATGGATTTCGCATGAGTAAGTAGCATAACACCGAGCGCAACAAATAATACAAATAGTATCCACGCCAAGACTTTTGCACCAGCGTATGCCATTAACAAGTATACGGGAAAGATGGAAATTACTGCACCAAGTACAACATAGGTGAGATTTTTGGTGCGTTTAGGTGATTGCTTTATTGCTCCAACGCCGTTAAGTTGTTTTTTACCTAAATAAAACCAAACATAGCTGATGATCATGCCGATACCTGCTGCGCCAAATACAACTTTATAGTTATCCATCATGGGCGTATCTGTAAGTGTACTAGCCAACCACTGAGTTAGAACGGGTGATATCATCGCGCCAGCGTTTATTCCCATATAGAAAATACTAAAGCCATTATCTCGTCGAGTATCATTGGGGGCGTAAATTTTGCCTACCAGATTCGAAATGTTTGGCTTAAATAATCCATTGCCAACAATTACCGTAGCTAGGCCGAGCATAAAAAATGTTTGGTCGGGTATCATGATGATAAACAGCCCTATGCCCATAATAATGGCGCCTGCGAGTATCGAGTGCTGTGCACCAATCACTTTGTCTGCAATATAACCACCAAAAATCGCACTCGCATATACAAGTGCTAAGTACGCGCCGTAAGTGTTTGACGCAAACGTTTGTCCAGAAGCATCGCCATTAAAAAATTGTGCGACTATGTACAAAGTTAATGCCCAGCGTATGCCGTAGAAGGCAAATCGCTCCCAAAATTCTGCCATGAAAAGCATCCAAAGGGGTTTAGGGTGCCCCCATAACTCATCAAAGTGTGGCGCAGTGCTGGCGACATTGGTACTATCAACCGATAGGGTAGGTGTAGTCATTTAGCTTTCCTTATTTTCATTATATTCATTGGAGTGATAGCTGTTTAATCACAATATCAAACTCGCTAAATTTTACCGTGAAGGGCTCGGAAAGCTTTGGTGAAGAATTAGTGAAAGCGACATAATTTATTGTTATATTTATAAATTTATTGGTTTTATAGGATGCCGTACATGTTGAATAAAGATCAAAATAATGTGACTCGCTATATTATTGATGATCTAATTTTAGACATTAAACGGTGTGAATTACGTCGAAATGATGCTGTCATCCCTCTACCTAAATTAAGCTTTGATTTGCTATCGTGTCTTGCTCGTTCTGCACCAGCCTTGATGTCACCTGCTGAAATTATGGCAGATGTATGGCAAGGGCGAGTGATTGGTGATGAAACGCTTAAACAGCGAGTGAAATTACTCCGTAAAGCGCTTGGTGATGACGCGAGCGCGCCTAAATATATTGAGGTAGTCCGTGGTCAGGGATATAGATTAGTACCTTCTGTTAAAGCTGAGCAAGTGGTTGCTAAGCCACCATCGGTCATGATTGATTTAGCTGCCAATGACTATTTTCCGAGCATTGCCGATATTCAACAAAGCATGTGGTGGAGAAAAATGTCGTTCTTCGCCTTTGCGTTGCTAATGAGTTTCATGCTGGGTGTTTTATTAACTACTCCTGAGCAACATGAAGAACCGAATGATCAATCTTATTCTTATGCTCAAGACCTCTCTGACATTGACGTATTAGCGATAAAAAAATACAAAACGGGTTTGGAATACTACGGGCGTTATCGTCGCACAGATAACGATATTGCTATTGATGCATTTTCGGAAGCCATCGCTATTTCACCTGATTTCGCAGCGGCTTATGCTGCTTTAAGCCGTGCATATAGCCAGCGACTATATCAATTTGAAGGTACTGAACGAGATAAACAACTTGCTGTGGATAATGCTTATTTGGCATTGGCATTCAATAACGAATCATCTCAAGCATATAAAGCGCTAGGCACAGCTTATTATGTATCAGGTTGGTTATCTAAGAGCATTAATGCACACATACGCGCGTTCGAAAGAGATGAGCACGACGTTGATACCGCATCTAATTTGGCGTTTATTTTTAGCGAACAAGCTAAATTTGCGCAAGCTTTGTTTTGGCATAAAAAAGCGTTGTCAATCGCACCTGACAGTCCGGTAGCTCAGTTACATTATGCAATCACATTACAAAGGTTAGGGATGTTTGCCGAAGCGGAGCGCTTCTATTCGCTAAGTTTAGCCAATAAGCCAGATTACATATTGGCCATAGCGCACCATGCCGACTTTTTAATGGTAAGCGGGAAAGTAACGCAGGCGCGTGAATATCTTAAACGAGCATTACAACGTTACCCCGAACATTCAATGTTGCTCAATGTAATGGCTAAAACTCATGTTGTCTCTAATGACACAGTGGGGCGTAAGGCACTTATCGAAATATTAAAAGAACAACACTTCGACTTTACCCAAAGTGTTGCTGGCCAACTGCTGTTGGCGATGGCAGAGGGAATTGACGAGGATGGCAGTCTTCCTCAAACCTTAGCTGACATTGAAAATGAACTCAAAATGATGCAACGCCAAGGGAATGAGCATAGCAACATCAGTTTTTTGTTGGGACAATTAGCACTGTTCAAGCATGATGCCAAACAAATGATTCGATATTGGACTCAAGCAATTGAGCAAGGAGCCGTTGATAAAGCGTATTATGAGCGCGTGTTGGCGCTTACCAATAATACTATGCCAAAAGAATTACATCGAAAATTTGAACAAATAGAACAAGAGTTAGATAAGTGGCAGACTACTGCCCACCACACTATTTCAGATATCAGTCATACTTCTAATGACATCTAACTCCTAATTGTTTATGTGGTCATTCCTGATACTTCTTCGGGAAATTCAACGACATTCATCTATACTAAAAACTATTGATAATAGCGCTGTATAGGTGTTGATATCACGAGTAAAACCAGTTCGCATAAAGAATTGCCCATGCATTCCCAAAGGGCGAGTTTAAAAGGCTTATATGCTGCTTTGTTGATTTAGACAAGGTTCCTACTTGGATGTGGGACATTAGGGCTACGCAGGACGCGGTAGCTGTGCCTCTAATCCTTTTAATTCTCGCTATGTGAGCAATTTCTTATACGGATTGGTATAACGTGTTTTCACTTTGCCAATTTACGGTACGTACTAATGTAACGTGATATTCAATTGCCTATCCATATTCTGTTAGTCGACACGCTAAGTGAGAGGCATTGTCTATGCTATTGGTGAATAAGTTACAATTGGTCGCAAAGCTTTCTTTAATAGCGCTTTTTGTGCTGTGTGTATTTGTTTTTACTGTGTACGTGCACGCAAAATACCCGCCTGTGGAAGTGAAATATCAGTATGACGGCAAAGTTCATACCTTAGTTGGAGAAAGAACGCCTGAAGGATATCGATTCAACTCGGCGTCTAATAAAGTGCTGACATTGGCGACATTGGAATGGCCGCCTTATATTGGCGAAGAATTGTGTAATAAGGGATGGGTTTTTCAATTCACAGTCGCTTTGCTTGTTCACAAGGGCTATCAGGTCAATATCCATTTTTACCCTTGGGCAAGAGCAGTAAAAATGGTTGAAACAGGGCAAATGGACATTCTCTTCCCTGAGTATTTCATTGAAGATTCTTCACCGTCGGATGTGATTGAGGGGAAAAAGCGGCGAGAGTTACTTGCTCAGTCAAACAAATTTCCCGGTGGCAATATTTCATTTATGAAGCGTAAAAATGACAATATTAAATTCGATGGCAACTTGAGTAATTTACGCGGGCAAAACATCGGTGTCGTGCGAGGGTATCAAAACACGCCCGAGTTTGATGCAATGATGGATGCCAAATTAATCGATGTGGTGAGCGCGGTTGATGAATTGCAGTTAATGAAAATGCTCGTTGCTAAACGAGTTAATCTTATCATTGGTGATCCTTTGGTCTTTCGATATGCCGTCAATTATTCTGATGTCACGATGAATAATAAAATGGCATTGCTCGATGGCGTTGAGGAAGTGAGTCCTGCCATTAAATATAACCACTTGTATTATGCAGTGAGCGTTAAGTCGGAAAACTGGCGCTCTATTTTGGACGATATCAATTTAGCACTAATTGAGTTTGATATTGCAGGAGAAACACAGCGCATAATTGAAGCGGGCAGCGGTTGTGTTGCTGATTTCACTGACATCTAATTCAACACATGAACTACAGGGCTGATAAAACGCGTATCTTGACACTTTGGACATGCCGAGTGCTTGTTGGTGTGATGTTCTTTATAGCCTGTCTTGGCAATGCCTCAACACTTGCGCCGCAAAAACGCGATGAGCAAACGTTAAATCGTTTCATTCGTGAACATATGTTAGTTGCTCGTCAAGAGCCGATTGACATCAATGGGCAATTTCATCTTGTTAATATTGGCATATTCTATACGAGCGATTTACTACATGAAGTAGACATAGAATCACTCTATGCGCATGTGACGTCTCAAATTGCATATGCCAATAGCGTACTAGAAAACAGTGGTGTATTGATTCGACGTCAATTAGCTTACTTTGGTCAATATCCCGTACCAAACCAGCCCAGCCTCAAATTAAATGAATTCCTAAATACAGTATTTGATAATGACGTCGAGGCGATTCGAACACTATCAGTACAGTATGGCTTGGACTATATGACAATTCTGCGTCCCATGTCCGATCCAGACTATTGTGGCTGGGCGTTTTACGATAGTCCATATGCGGTAATGCAAATAGGAAGTAGTTGCACGAGCTTAAGTTTAGGGGCGCATGAGTGGGGGCACAATGACGGTGCAGATCATGACATTGCCAACAGTTCTTCTACACCAGCTAGAACTTATGGACGTGGTTACAACTGCGCAGGTTTAGGCACGGTAATGAGTACTTCTAACAGTTGGCGAGCACGTCATGCATTTTACTCGTCACCTCATATTCAATCACAAGGCGAAAATTGTGGTAAACACAATGAAGCGGACGTGGTAAGAATGTTACAAGAATTTCAGTTTGACAATGAACGTTTAGGCAATCGAGTTGATGACAGAGAAAAGCTCGCCTTTGCGAAAATAACCAATGACTCACTCATTTTTGCAGATGAAACTGACGATGAAGTAGTGATTACGGTTAGTTTGGTCGATGAATTAGGGCACGAAGTGAGTCTTGATAGAACGGCAAGTATTGAGCTCTACACTCATGGAAACACGGCACAGCCTAATATCGACTATTTGGCGAAATCTCGTCACCTAAAGTTTGCCGCTGGCCAATCTGAGCAGCAAGTATCGATTAATATTCTTGCTGACGCTGTGGTGGAGTCTGTCGAAACATTCTCGGTGGCGCTGCGACATGGTGACATTCTCGTGCCGACTAATGATTCAGTGGATATCGCTATTCAGCCAAGCGATAAGCAGTTGTCTGCGAATGTTGAGTTTAGTGAGGCAGAGTTAGTGGTTGGGACTAATCAAACGTTTGATATCGCGCTACGACGAGAGGGAGATCTGAACGGCAGTATTCTGGTGAAACTGAGCACCAATGTTGGTTGGTTATCACTTCCTGATAGCATGGTTATTCTACCGAGTGATAAAGAGCGAGTAGTCGTTAAGGCTATTGCACAAACCAATTTACGCGCAAGTACACAATTGAGCTTAATACTGCCAGAAGGTGTTACAAGTACAACGCAAACACTGACAATTCATGTGGAAGAACAAACAAACGAAGAGCGCACCAGCGGTGGTGGGATTTCTTGGTGTTTTGGGTTATTGCTACTAGCATTTTGCGGTAAGCGCGTTAACCTATGCCATTGATCAATTAAGTTAGAGTTTAAATTTTTGGCCAAACCACGTAATAAGTTGCCTGAACGCTCCGTTGATATTTTTTGCCAGAAATGCCAATGCCAGCTGTATAAGTACCGAAAAGGTGGTAAAGGCACGCTAATCAAATGTTTTAAAGCGCGTATCACCGAAGACTACACCTTAGCGCCTTGCGTTTGTCCCAAATGTCAGCAAGTGTTTGCTCGAGAAACCTTGATAAGAGGTATGCCAGCTTACAAGTTTATTGGCGGCAAAGTGTGGTTTAAGTAAATATTGATGAAAAAAAAGGCCGCAAAAGCGGCCTTTCAAGTCTTGAAATAGTAATTACCAGATCTTAACGCGTTTCTCTGGTGCGATGTACATCGCGTCACCTTCTTTAATGTCGAATGCTTGATAGAATTCGTTCATGTTTGATAGTGAACCTAATGCGCGGAACTCGCCTGGAGAGTGTGAGTCAGTCGCTACGCGGTTACGCATTGATTTTTCGACGATCTTCGAACGCCAAATTTGTGCATAACCCATGAAGAATCGTTGGTCGCCAGTTAGGCCATCAATTACTGGAGCTTCTTTACCATTAAGTGATGCTTTATATGCCTTGTAGGCAATAGTTACACCTGATAAATCACCAATGTTCTCACCTAGTGTCAATGAACCGTTTACATTCAAGTCATCAAATACCTGATAGTTGTCGTACTGCTCAACTAAGATCTTAGTGCGTTTCTTGAACTCTTCCAAATCAGCGTCAGTCCACCAGTTACGTAAGTTGCCTTCTGCATCGTAACGGCTACCTTGGTCATCAAAACCATGACCCATTTCATGACCAATTACCGCACCAATACCACCGTAGTTTACAGCGTCATCAGCTTCCATGTTGAAGAATGGCGGTTGTAAAATTGCCGCTGGGAATACAATCTCGTTCACGGTTGGGTTGTAGTATGCATTAACCGTTTGAGGTGTCATGCCCCATTCCCATTTCTGGATTGGACCACCTAATTTTTCTACTTCTTTAGCGTGCGAAACTTTGCCTGAACGTACAATGTTACCGACTAAATCATCACCTTTAATTGATAATTTAGAGTAGTCCTGCCACTTGTCTGGGTAACCAATTTTTGGCGTAAACGCAGCTAGTTTTACATGTGCTGCTTTTTTGGTTTCTTCAGACATCCAATCTAGCTCGTCGATAGACTTGCCATAGGCATTACGCAAATTTTCAACCAATTCACTCATGCGTTGTTTAGCTTCAGGTTTGAAGTGACGGCTTACGTAAACTTTACCGATGACTTCACCTAAGTTTCCGTTCACAACTGATACACCGCGTTTCCATAAAGGACGTTGCTCTTGACGACCACGTAACTGTTTTGAATAGAATTCAAAGTTTTCGTTATCAAGTTCAGCGGTAAGTGCGCCGGCAAAGTTACTTAACGTGTGGAATGTTAAGTAAGTTTTCCAGTCATCTAATGATGTTTCAGCAAAGATTTGACCAAAACCTTTAATAAAGCTTGGTTGGTTAATAATAATGTCTTTCTGCGAAGCAACACCTTGGGCTGCAAGGTAAGCATTCCAATCAAATGCATCTGTTAGCTCAGATAGGTTAGCTACGTCAAACTTGTTATAACGTTTTTCACTATCGCGAGACTCAACACGTGTCCAATGATAGTTTGCCAGTTTTGTTTCAAGGGCAAGAATACTCTCAGCGGCTTGTTTGCCATTTTCAAACCCTGCCAAAGTAAACATTTTCTCAATATGAGCTACATAACCATCGCGTAATGCCTTGTGGCGCTCGTCTTCGTTAAAATAGTAATCACGATCAGGTAATCCTAAGCCACTTTGCCAAATATGCGTTGCATAACGATTTGAATCTTTGGCATCTACACTGATATAAAATGCAAGTGGGTTACCAATACCGACTGACTGATTTTTACCAAAAAACGCCGCGAGTGCTTTTTTATCAGCAAGTGCGTCAATGTTAGTAAGGAATGGTTGAATTGGTTTAATACCAAGTGCGTTACGTGTTTCCGTATCCATATATGAACGGAACAAATCAGCAACTTTTTGCTCGTCGCTACCCATTGTTAGGTTTTCAGTTGCTGCTAACTCTTCAATAATCGCTTTAACGGAATCGTCGGCATCATCTCGTAAATCGTAAAAAGAACCGATAGCCGTTTTATCGCCTGGAATTTCGTTTGCCTTTAACCAGCCACCATTAACGTAACGGTAAAAGTTATCTTGTGGGCGGACACTGTTGTCCATGTTAGCTGTTTCGATACCTGTTGCCAGTGCTGTTTTTGTTGTTTTTAATGTTTCAACACTCGCGGTAGGCTTTTCTTCTACAACATTATTGTTGCAGCCTGCAACCAACAGTAGTGAAGAACACACTGCACTTGTTATTATTGATTTCATGGTGATACTCATCGTTAATTTAAATTAATCCACAGAAATAGTAATAACTGCGTTAATAATTTACTAGTCATTGTCATAACTATTTACACTTTATTAATGCTTTTCTGTATCAAAGGTTTTACGTTGGCGTTTAAGCTAGAGCGTGTTGACCTTTGCTGTTCATTTTTGCAGCTGACAGTTTGGCATTTAGACTAGGCAGAGCCTTCGTCGTGTAGTTATTCTCCTCCAGTAAGGCGATAACACAGTATAAATGCCAAACGGGCGCTGCCCGAAGGGTTCAATTGAGCGCGCTTTGCTCATTGTTGCTCGATTTTTACGTAGAACAACTATGCTACAAACCGAGCGCCGCGACCAAAGCACGCTCAAGTTGAACAAAATTTGTACCTCAAAGATCAACACGCTCTAGTTAAATTGCAGCCAGTTAAACTAAAAATTCATTCCGATACGGCAATCAACGTTTTTCACCGCATTTGCTACTTTGCAGCGATTAATGTGGATAACATACATATGTCAGTGAGTAAAATAAGGTAGAGATAATCGATTTTGCTACTGACTTGTTAATTATTCTTGGGTACTTTGAAAATATTTTTGATATGCTGTGTCATTATTGCCATTCATTCAATGAGAAAGTTTCATCGTAAGATTTAGATATGTTTCAACCTGTTAGTTTGTTTATCGGCTTACGATATAGTCGCAGTAAAAGCCGCAATGGCTTTGTTTCATTTATCACGTTCTTTTCTATCGCTGGTATCTTATTGGGGGTAGCGTCGCTAATTACCGTCGTGTCGGTAATGAATGGCTTTGAGGGCGAGCTTAAAAAGCGCATACTCGGGCTAGTTCCACATATTACCCTAAGCTCACCGAGCAACCATATTCAAGATTGGCAAAGGGTACAACAAAAACTCAGTTCTATGGCACACGTAAAACACGTTACACCAATAGTTGACAGTGAAGCGCTGATACAATCACATTCCAGCTTAAAAGGCATTATGATTCAGGGAATCGTGCCAGAGCTTGAGCAACATAATATTGTTCGACAGAGTATTACTGAAGGGGATTTTGACGCGCTTTCACAAGCACCTTACCGAATAGTCATTGGTCAGTCCTTAGCTCGAAAGCTTGATGTAATGGTGGGCGAGAATTTGCGGTTAGTCTTGCCAAATAAAATGACTTTTACCCCAATGGGGCGTATTCCAGTACAACGGATATTTGAAGTAGTAGCAATATTTGATGTTGGCTCGCAAGTTGATGATTCTGTTATTTATATTCACGCAAAGGATGCGGCTAAATTATTAAGATTGCCCGCTAATAGCGTAAAAACGCTACGCATTTATTTGGACGATGCTTTTGAAGCCAATAATGTCATGCCCAAGTTACAGGCATCATTTCCAGATTTTTCCTATACCGATTGGCAAACATCGCAAGGAACATTGTTTTCTGCCGTAAAAATGGAGAAAAACATGATGTGGTTAATGCTAAGCCTAATTGTGGCCGTGGCGGCATTTAATATCGTCTCTGCAATGGTGATGGTTGTTATCGAGAAACAAGGCGAAATCGGTATTTTGCAAACATTTGGTATGGATAGGGCAGGAATATTGAAAATTTTCATGAGCCAAGGTGTTACTAATGGGTTATGGGGGGTATTCTTTGGTGTCATATTAGGTGTTGCTTTAACACTAAACCTCAATTCCATTCTTGATGCTGTTGACGTTAGTTTACTTGGCGCAAATACCCAAGCACTACCTATCGATTTAAAAACAAGTAATGTCGCTATTATTGCAATTTTAGCATTAGCGATGAGCTTTCTGGCAACACTCTATCCAGCCTATCGGGCGTCATTAACTCAACCTGCTGAGGTATTAAGACATGAGTAATGGTTTGCAGTGCAAACAAATAGTGAAAACCTATCAACAAGGTCGTATTGAAACGCCTGTACTTAAAGGGCTCGATTTAGTGGTACCTAGAGGTGAATTACTTGCGGTTGTTGGAAGTTCAGGGTGTGGCAAAAGTACGTTTTTGCATATAGCAGGAGGGCTTGATACTCCATCATCTGGCCAGGTGTTGATCAACGATGTTGATATTCATCAGTTGTCTGAAAAAAAACGTGCTAAGTTTCGCAACCAACATATTGGTTTTATTTACCAGTTTCACCATTTAATGATGGAATTTTCCGCGATGGAAAATGTTGCTATGCCATTATTAATCAAAGGTGATTCGCCCAAGCTGGCAACGAAAAAAGCGGAAGAATTGTTGCAACGTGTTGGCCTAGCTCATCGCAGTCATCATCGTCCTTCTGAGTTGTCTGGTGGTGAACGACAACGGGTTGCGATTGCGCGCGCACTTGTTACAGAGCCTTCGTTAATTCTAGCTGATGAGCCAACAGGTAACCTAGATGCAGATACTGCAGAGCAAATTTATCAGTTACTGCGCGAACTCAATCAACAATGTCAAACTAGCTTTGTTGTGGTGACACACGACCTTGCGCTTGCTGCGAAAATGGACCGGCAGCTGAGACTTGATCACGGTCAGCTTAAACCATTGGCAGATAAATTTGCGACGACAGACCAAGTGACAGCAGGTGACTATGTTTAAACCATTGGGCTTATTTGTCGGATTTCGATATTTGAAAAATCGTCAAACGGGTGGTTTTTCAGCGTTTATATCGGCCTCATCTACGGTGGGGATTGCGTTAGGGGTACTAGTGCTAATAACCGTGCTGTCTGCAATGAACGGCTTTGAACGCGCATTGTCTCAACATTTACTTTCGTCGGTACCGCACGGTGAACTCATGGGGGTCAATGAACCTTATCGTCAATGGACGCATTATGCCAGTCAAATGAGCCAACACCCTCAGGTAATTTCTGTCGCACCTGTTATTAAGTTACATGGCATGTTGCAGGAAAAAAATGCCTTGAAAGGTGTTGAAGTGCGAGGGGTTGAGCCCGGGATCGAAAAAAGTGTATCGAACATTCCTAACTTAATCACGCATGGTAGCTGGGATGCATTAAGGCAAGAAAATACCACTGTATTAGGCGAAGGCGTCGCAACAGCATTGAATGTTGTTGTTGGTGACAGCATTCAATTGTTATTGCCACCACCTGATAATTCACTTGCCCGACAATTTGCTGCACCAATCAAACGTAAGCTTACAGTGGTCGGTATTTTTGATTTTGCCGACTTAGACAAGCATCAAGCGTACATTTCGTTAGCGTCTGCTCAACAGATACAAAAATACCGTGAAGATCAAGTTGATGGTATTCGATTTAAAGTGAGTAATGTATTTGCGGCACCGTTGATAATAAGGGAAGTCGCAATGCAAAGTGATCACTACACAGCTATTTATGATTGGACGCACACGCATGGTCATCTTTATAACGATATCCAGCTAGTGCGTATGGTGATGTATATTGTGTTGGTACTGGTGATTGCGGTGGCAAGTTTTAATATTGTTTCTACTTTGATCATGGTTGTGAATGAGAAAAAAGGCGATATCGCTATTTTGAAAACCATGGGAGCAAGCCCAGTTTCTATCCTCTTTGTCTTTGTCCTTCAGGGATTGTTTAATGGTGTAATGGGTTGCTTTTTTGGCGGAACATTGGGGTATTTGCTGGCCAGCAATCTAACTGAAATTGTCAGCTCAATTGAACAGTTTTTTAATATTCAGTTTTTGTCAGGTGATGTGTACTTTGTTGATTTTCTGCCAACGGAAGTGCATAACCTAGATGTCGTTATTACGATTTCTACTGCATTATTGTTGAGCTTACTTGCAACATTATATCCAGCTTGGCAGGCGACAAGAGTAGAGCCTGCACAGGTGCTCGGACAAAGTTAATACCAATTCTTTATACGGATTGGTACTACACTCATTAGTCATTGTTGCCGTTTCGTTCTTGGCGCTTTTTCCATTCTTTATTGACGGAATGGCGCCAGAGTAACTGAATACCAAAGTAGCCAATAATAGCGCCAATAACCGCCATAACACCACAGCCCACCAAAAATGCCGGACCTATAGTGGACAAACTCTCAACTACCCATTGCCAACTTGCTTCAAAAGCAAATTTCTTCTCAGGTGTTGCTAAGACCCAAGTGCCGACTAGGTAACAGAAGTAAAAAATAGCGGGCATAGTAATTGGATTGGTTATCCAAACCAATGCAATTGATAAGGGTAAATTTGCATGTACTATAATTGCTACGCCAGCAGATAATACCATTTGAAATGGCACCGGGATAAAGGCAAAGAACAACCCGACCGCAAAGGCTTTAGCCACGGAGCGACGGTTCAAATGCCATAAATTACCATTATGAATGAGGTCACCAAATATTTTTAAGTATTTGTTGGACTTAATAGTTTGGTGATCAGGTAAAAATTTCTTAATGGTTTTTTTGGGCATAATTCAACTTAACTTATGGAAAGCAATCACTATGGATAGGTGGCTTCTATCATTTACTGTTGGTGCTATATTCTCACTATTTCTGCCAATAGTACCAGCGATTTTTTATGTCAATTTATGTACCTGCCTTGCGCTAGGCTGTGTCTGTTGGAGAAAAACACGCATTCTCGCATTTTTTTTCATGGGGATTGCGGTTGTGTTAGCTCAGGCAGCGAGCTATCAAATTGCCTTTACTAGCAATTTATCGACAAACAATAGTGCGCAAAATGTCGTGTTAGTGGGAGAGGTTGTTGAGGTTACAACTTACCCTTTTTCATTTCAACATGTAGCTAACAATGAATCAGCAATTGACAAGGAAACTAATCACAATCAGCGTTTTGTCATAATAGCCGATGAAATCAATGGTGCTCCAGCCAATCCGAAACTCAGAGTGAAACTTAACTGGTCAGATAGTCGCAACATTGTCAAAGTCGGGCAGCGGTGGCAACTCGCCACGCGAATAAAACCAGCATATGGATTCGCCAACCAAGGCGGCTTTGCTTATCAAACGTGGTTGCGAGTCAAACAAATACATGCGACAGGTTATGTTCGCAAAGACGCTAATAATACCACGACACACGCGACTTACTCATTTCGAGAATGGTGGAAACAAAAATTGATTGTGGCGTTGCCTGCTAGTCAGCAAAGTGCACTAGTGTTAGCACTAGGATTTGGTGAGCGCCAAGGAATTTTGCCGCAACAATGGCAATTGTTACAAAATACCGGAACTGCGCATTTACTTGCTATTTCAGGCATGCACCTCAGCTTGGTGGCATTCGGTGCTTCACTTTTATTTTTCACTTTGTTTCGAGGCATTAGTGTAGCCAGTAATAAAGTTGTTAAATGGGAAAATGTCGGTGCGAATGTCGTAATACCTTTGTTCATTGCGGTAATGGCAACCACATTGCTTTATGCCTATATGGCTGATTTTTCATTACCTACGCTACGGGCTTTATTGATGATTGTGCTATTGCTTAGCGCTAAATTCGCCAATGTTCAGTTGAGTTTGACGCGGATTATTTTACTGACACTAGCCGCAATTATTGTGATGATGCCCCAGAGTCTTTACTCGGCGAGCTTTTGGTTGTCATTTTATGCAGTCGTTGTAATTTCTTTCGTCAGCTGGCGTTTCTCTAATGGCGTGAATGATGCCTCAGTGTCGTGGAAGAAACGTGTCATTTGTTGGTGCAAGAAATTAGTCATTCTGCAAACGCTATTGACGCTTTTGATGTTGCCTGTGGTATTGCTACTGACCCAGTCTTTTTCATTAAATGTTTTGCTTGCTAACCTGATCGCAATACCTTTAGTGAGTTTCATTTGTTTACCGCTGACTTTTGTTAGTGTGATTAGTTTACTGATTTCCAATGATCTTGCGTCTTTATTGTTAAGCCTGACTGTTTGGAGTTTAGATTTGCTGTGGCAATGGCTAACATTGGTATCATCGGTTTTTGAAAGCAGTACGCGTGTTTCTTCTGTTCAATGGTTACTATGCTGTGCGTGTGGTGTATTGGTAATAGGTAGTTATCATTTACGCTTTTACTTCAAGCAGCTTGCTCTACCGTCAAAACCTCTCACACTGCCAATTGCACTTTTTGCTGGTTGCGCTGTATTGCTAATGGCATTGCCGGGAGTTAGCCACTCGTTGCAAGATAAAAAACCTTGGCGCACGTACGTTTTAGATGTGGGGCAAGGTCTGGCAATGGTTATCATCAAGGATAATCGAGCCATTCTATACGATACTGGTGCAAGCTTTCCCAGCGGCTTTAATATGGTCGATAGCGTTATTGAGCCTTTTTTAACCTTTCATGGTATTTCTACACTGGATTATGTCATTGTCAGCCATTTTGATAACGATCATGCAGGTGGTTTGGCAAGGCTCATTACATTAAATTTAGCTAAGCAGCTGGTTGCCAACATGTCCGCTGTCTCTTCTACCGTCACCATTTCCTCATGTATTCGAGGGCGCCAAATTATGTGGCAAGGTTTATCGCTTGATGTGTTGTGGCCTAATGCGCCTAAGGGACAGGAAAACGATGACTCTTGCGTCATTAAAATAACGGATGGCTCGCGTAGTGTGCTGTTAACTGGGGATATATCGAAGCGTGTTGAACGTGAACTGGTTGAGTTGCATCGCCGCGACAACGTTCTCGATGTTGACGTTTTAATCGCGCCTCATCATGGGTCAAATTCGTCGTCGGATAATGCATTTCTCGAAGCAACCTCTCCACAGGAGGTAATTTTTAGCGCAGGCTATATGAATCGCTGGCAACATCCAAAAACAGCTGTAGTTAAACGCTATCATCAACAAGACATTGCAAGTTATTCAACGGCGGAAAATGGCATGCTGGTGGTTGAGTTTTTAGAGGAAAGCTACCATGTATATCGATACCGACAAGATCTTTGGCCGTTTTGGTTTGCCAACTAGCGTTAGCAAATACAAATGTTACCTTGCTAAGTCTTGGTTTGTTAAAGCGTTTCGCGCTAAAATAGCGTGGAATTAACGATGATTAATAAAATGAGAGTTCAATGACGAGCACGTCATCTACACAAACTAGTGATCTGAATACAGAAGTTAATAACGAAGATACTTGGCAAAACTTCAAGCGATTGATGGGATTTGCCAAGGTTTACAAGAGCGCTGGTATTTTTGCTATTGTCTGTATGCTTGGATATGCAGCGATTGATGTTTATTTTCTATCTAAATTGCCTGCGTTAATCGATGATGGTTTAAGTGGTGATAATCCTACCTTCATGAAATGGGCACCATTGTTTGTTATTGTTTGTTTTACTATTCGCGGCATATTTCATTTTTTGAGTAATTATTGTCTAGCTTGGGTAGGAAATAATGTAGTTACTGATATGCGTCAGCAGCTGTTCGAGCATATTATGACCATGCCCGTAGCGTTTCACGATAAAGAGTCGACAGGCTCGCTTATTTCTAAAATTACCTTTGATACCGAACAAGTTTTACAGGCCACCAGTAAGGCACTAATGACTTTGGTACAACAAGGCGCATTTGTTATTGGCTTGTTGGGAATGATGTTTTGGTTAAGTTGGCAGTTATCGGCAATTTTCCTTGTAATTACCCCTATCATCGCACTTATTGTAGTTATCGTTTCTAAGCGTTTTAGAACAGTGAGTAAAAACATTCAAGACGCCATGGGAAAAGTTACAACTGCGGCAGAGCAAACCTTTAATGGCCATAAAGTGGTACTCACCTTTGATGGTCAGACACGTGAATTCGAACGTTTCGGTCAAATTAACACGCAGAATCGTCATCAGCGAATGAAGCTTGTAGCTACCAAGTCGGCTAGTGTACCAATTATCCAAATCATCGCCTCGTTTGCACTGGCATTTGTCTTATATGCAGCAACCTTTGATAGTATTTCTCCGCTGATAACAGCGGGTATTTTTACGAGTATTGTCACTTATATGACTTTATTACTACGCCCCCTAAAACTACTCACCAACGTTAATGCGGAGTTTCAAAAAGGCATGGCGGCTTGTACCAGTATTTTCGATGTATTAGATCAAGATGTTGAAGTAGATACTGGCACGGAATCTTTAGTACACGCAAAGGGCGATTTAGCATTCAAAGACGTGACTTTCCGCTATGAAGGCGAAGAAAAGAATGCGCTAGAAAATGTGAGCTTTGAAGCGAAAAGTGGTGAAACAGTTGCACTTGTTGGCCGCTCTGGTAGTGGCAAGTCCACAGCGAGCGCATTATTGCTAAGGTTTTATCAGGCAACAACCGGACAAGTGTTAATTGATCAACAAGATATTACCAAGTACAAACTCAAAGATGTACGTAAACAATTTGCCTACGTTTCACAGCAAGTCGTGTTATTCAATGATTCTATCGCGAACAATATTGCCTACGGTATGCCAGATGCAACACGCGAACAAATCATTGATGCAGCCACAAAAGCACATGTTATAGAATTTGCGGAAAAGTTACCTGAAGGCCTAGACACCAACATTGGTGATAATGGGGCGCTACTGTCGGGCGGACAACGACAACGTGTTGCGATTGCTCGTGCATTACTATGTGATGCGCCATTCCTTATCTTAGATGAAGCAACCAGTGCGCTTGACACCGAATCTGAACGTCATATTCAGGACGCGTTGGCCGTATTGCAACAAGATCGAACGTCTATAGTGATTGCCCATCGATTATCAACCATTGAAAATGCCGATAAGATCATTGTGATGGATCAAGGCAAGGTTATTGAAGAAGGTAACCACGAATCGTTACTGGCGAAAAGTGGTGCCTACGCGCAGCTACACCAATATCAATTTGGTGGGTAACGGATTCTGTGGAATATTAAGTAGATGAGGCTTATCGAACGCGTTTGGTTTGACGGACATAAGGCGAAATGGCTGCTCGTACCGTTACTATTACCCTTATCAGGTTTGTTCTGGCTCATCATGTCAATGCGTCGCTTTTGCTATAAATCAGGCATTAAAGGGTCGTTCAAAGTAGGAAGGCCTGTTGTTATTGTGGGGAATATTGGCATTGGTGGTAATGGTAAAACACCTTTAACCTTATTTCTTATCGAACAATTAAAGCAGCGTGACATAAAGGTGGGCGTTGTTAGCCGAGGATACGGCGGGCAAGCACCTTATTATCCATTTCATCTGTGTGAATCTGCAACCGCTGAACAAGTGGGGGATGAACCTCTGCTAATTTATCGTCGTACTGGCGCAGAGGTGGTAGTTGGGCCTGATCGCGTTGCTGCTGCAAAGAAGTTGGTCGATCTTGGCTGTGACATTGTCATTGCCGACGATGGCTTACAGCATTATCGGTTAGCAAGAGATTATGAGTTTATCGTTGTCGACGGACGCCGCATGTTTGGCAATAAACTATTGCTACCGAGTGGGCCATTAAGGGAAACCAGTGCCCGATTGGCAAGCGTTAACAGTGTCGTGGTCAATGGTGAGGCGAAGGATGCTTTGAATGTGCCGTTTCATCAGATGACCTTGCTGGCACAGCGAATGACTAATGTGGCAACCGGCGAGTCAATGTCAGTGACGGATTTTCTACAGCAACATAAAAAAGTCAATGCCATTGCAGGTATTGGTGATCCTAAACGTTTTTTTTCAACGCTCACAAGTAATAAGTTTGAACTTATGAGCCAACGTGGCTTTGTCGATCATCAAGCTTATACTGAAGCAATGTTTATTGAATTTGACGATTCATTGCCGCTGCTGATGACAGAGAAAGATGCGGTTAAGTGCCTAAGCTTTGCTAAATCGCATTGGTGGTACTTGAGTGTAGACGCCACATTTACAGATAACTCCAAAGATCGAATAATTCACGATATACTGAAGCTAATTAACCATTAAGAGAAATTCCCATGGCATTTGATACCCGATTAATTGAAATTCTTGCTTGTCCTGTATGTAAAGGAAAGCTGGATTACGATAAAGAACAACAAGAATTAGTATGTAAGTTTGATCGCTTAGCGTATGCCGTTGAAAATGGCATTCCAGTATTGCTGGAAAGTGAGGCACGACGCATAACTGAGTCAGATAATTAGGATTACCTATGTCATTTATTGTTGTTATACCAGCACGCTATCAGTCAACACGGTTACCGGGTAAAGTGCTTGCTGATATTAACGGTAAGCCCATGATTCAATGGGTCGTTGAAAAAGCACGAAAAAGTGGCGCTAGTCGCGTGATCGTTGCTACTGATAATGATTTGGTTGCTGAGCAAGTAGAGGCGTTTGGCGGTGAAGTGTGTCGTACACGTGCCGACCATCAATCAGGCACAGAGCGATTGGCTGAGGTTGTTGAACACTATGGCTTTGCTAATGACCAAGTAATCGTTAATGTGCAAGGGGATGAACCATTCATACCTGCTGAAAACATAGCACAAGTTGCTGAAAATCTCGCGCGGCAAGACAAAGCTCGTATGGCAACGCTTGCAGTTAAAATTAACGATGTTGAAGAAGCGTTTAACCCCAATGCGGTAAAAGTGATATGTGATAAGGACGGTTATGCTTTGTATTTCAGCCGTTCTACGATCCCATATGATAGAGCACGTTTTCTTACCAATGATAATGTAAATGAAATCGGCGACTTTTATCTTCGTCATATTGGTATATACGCCTATCGTGCTGGATTTATTCAAGATTACGTTTCATGGCCTGCGAGTCAATTAGAGCAGATTGAATCACTAGAGCAACTTCGAGTGCTGTGGCAAGGCGAGCGTATTCATGTTGATGTGGCAAACTCTCGTTTACCTGTTGAAGGTGTAGACACACCGGAAGATTTAGAAAAAGCACGTGCTTATGCGTCAAGCCTGTAATACCAATCCGCATAAAGAATTGCTCACTTAGAATGACATGGGCGACATTAGAACAAACGAAATAAGTGTAGATATAGTTGTTCTACATTAAGCTTATTTTGTGCAGTTATCATGTTGCCCATGCATTCCCAAAGGGCGAGTTTTAAAGGCT